>NZ_JBFTPE010000017.1:0-122277 GCF_056398325.1 Paenibacillus sp. 01T443 | reverse complement strand
ACGTGTCGCTGATTACGTAACCTACTACAACTCCGAGCGGTATCAGTGGACATTAAAAAAGATGACCCCCGACGAATTCAGAGGTCATCTCCTTGCTAGCTAAGCTCTAGGCTGTTTTCTCAACTGTCCACAAATAAGGTCACAGTTCAAATATCGGCCGGGGCTGTTTATCAATATTTTAAAATGCGTTCAATTAAGCCGCTTCACCATTCAAATATCTGTAGAATGGCTTATCGACCCAGAATTGCTTCGGCGTAACCACCACATTTGGATCAATCGCTTTAAACCCTGCCACTACCTTGGCGGAATCCTCATTCAGCGAGAAAGGATTAACGGTATAAGGACTGTCTGGATCTGTAATGAAGTTATTCGTAATGATTTCATAATCCTTCAGCTCGGTTTGCGAATAGTAAAGCGGCTGCCACCAGGATGCGGTAATCAGACCCGCTTGGTCCTCTTCATTTTTTTTCGCATACGTCAAAATCACGTTTTGGAAAGCTTCTTTATCTGCCGCATTCGCAAATTCAAATTCAAGGTCATATTCTTTATCATAATTAATGAAATTGCCGTTTTCAATTTGCACAACGTTTGGTCCTGGCGTACCCCATTCAGCTAAAAAGATAAATGCGGAAGTCTTTGGCTCGAATTGCACCTTGGCGTTCAAGCCTTCGCTGCGGAGCAGGCCGATAAGCTGAATTGCATGGTTAAAATCGGAATGCCCGTAGATAAGGGACAGGGAGTCAATGAAATTAGCATCGAAACGGGAGTCTTTGATATTGTAACCCGTAATTAAATCCTGCTTCAGCGCAGTGTTGACAATCGTTTGCAGCTTTGGAGCGTTGATGATATCGGAAGTCTCGTATGCCGTGTTCAGCTTCGCATAAATATCGCTGTCGTTCACATAACCGAGATACTTTTTGTACAAACCTTTCGTAATTAACACTTTGCCGAGCAGCGTATGGATCAATTGCTCGGTGGCTGCATTTTTTGGCTTAAAGCCGGAATATAAATCAGCGGACAACAGCCCTGTGTCCACTGCGGCTGCCACCTCTTGCGCGCCTTTCGTGCCAAGCGCGCTGCTTTTTACATTTAGCTTCGTTAATGCTTTATTCACCTTTGCGGCGGGGTATGTATACGCAAGCTCCTTCAGGTCTGCCGCCCTCACAGCGATCGCAATCGCTACGGCATTCGTAAGCACTTGCTCGCCTTGAATAGACGGTCCGGATAAAATTCCTTTTTCATACAATGCTGCAGCCGGTGCATACAGCTCGCTGCCAGGCTGCACATCAGAAAATGTTACCTCTTTGCCTGAGGGCTCATAACCAAGAATGTCCGCCACTGCTTCAATGAACTCGCCTTTCGTCACTTTGCCGGATAAGCTGACATCAAATTTCTCCTTTAAAAACTGTTTGTACTGCGCTGCGCCGTCTTCTTGTGAAGCTAAAGCCGGTGCTGCCGCAGCTGCCGATGCCGCAAAGGCAGTGGATTGCGCAACAAGAATAGAAAAGGACAAGAGGAGTGCTGCCAGCAGTTTCGTGTAGGAAACTTGTGTTTTTCTCATGAACATGACCTCCGTGTTTTTATAATTCCGATGGATTTAATCGGGAATAGGTAATGTTCCATAGTATACCAACAGAAAAACATAAGTGTCAATGAATATATTCAGTTCTCCGAATACAAATTGTCATCGTCTGCGATGCTTTGAATGTCCTCTGAGCTGATGCTGATATAGCCGTAGCCCTCTGCCTGCTGCTTCTTTAATGCTTTTTCTTTAAAAAACTTCGGGCTGCCCTCGCCCGCATCCTCATCGTAAACGAGCAAAATGCCGTCCGTTTTGCGGAACAGAAGCTCGTCCCTCGCTGTAAACTGCCATATGCCATTGTAGGGCTGGTTGCTGACCGACGCGTAATAATCGACTCCTTTTAAAACCTGCTGATAAAATTCCTTTTTATCGTCCTTCCACTTCTCTTCCGGATTGCTATAAGCTGAAATGATAGAAAGCCTCAAATGAGGATAGATGTCCTTGAGTGCGATCACCACCTCGCAAGCCCACAAATCGACCCCATACTGGCCGGGCGTAATCACCCATTCCAGACCGTCATCAATAAGGGGAACCAGCTTGCCCATCAGCGCTTTTTTAATATAAACGATGCCCTCATGCTTTTGGCTAAAAATATTAAGCTCATGGGCGCGATAGCCTGTAACGAGTAAATTTTTCATTTTATTCAACGCCTTTTCGGATAATTATGGTTTACATCTCTCCAGTGTATGCTATAGTAGAAAAAATACAAATTGAATATCGACCTAATTAATTCACTAGGGGAGTCTAACGGCTGAGATGGAGCACATGCTCCGGACCCTTGGAACCTGATCTGGATCATTCCAGCGGAGGGAAGTGGAGCAGAAGCATTCATTCATGCGCGCAAGCCTTGTTGAACGTCAGACCCGCTCATTTTCCTTCGGAAATGGGTGGGTCTTTATTTGTTTACGGGGGGGGATGCGTATTACCGCGATATTATCGCTTCATCAATTAAGCTACTCGTTCACTTCAACCTCAAAGAAACCGATCTTATCCCATTTGTCATTAGAAGCCTATCCGGGGGAATTTGTATCGATTATCGGCGCGAGCGGATCAGGCAAGAGCACCCTCTTCAAGCTCGTTGCCGGATTGCTGCAGCCAAGGCATGGAGAAATCAGGCTGCATGGCAAGCCTGCGCCGGATCGGCTGGGCAAGATCGCCTATATGCCGCAGCAGGATCTGCTTCTTCCATGGAGGACCGTACTTGAGAATTGCCTGCTTCCGCTTGAGCTGGCACGGGGGAAGCAGCCGATCAGCATCACCCGCATCACGGAGCTGCTGGATCACTTCGGACTCGCAGGCTATGAACAAGCTTATCCGGGCGAGCTGTCCGGAGGCATGCGGCAGCGGGTTGCTTTCCTGCGGACCCTCGTGACCGGTCAAGAACTGCTGCTGCTCGATGAGCCTTTCGGTGCGCTGGATGCCATGACCAAACGCGGCATGCATAAGTGGCTGCTTGAGCTTTGGGGCAGTCTGCAAAAGACAGTCCTCTTCATTACGCATGATCTAGAGGAAGCTATATTGCTCAGTGATCGCATTTATTTACTTTCCGAGAATGAACCGCATGGTGTTCAGGAAATCATCGTCAAGCTGCCGAGACCAAGACATTATGAGCAAAATTACGAGCCGGAATTCGTAATGCTGCGACAAGATTTGGAGCGAAGGCTGCATGCGCAAACCGCTTTTTAAAAAATGGCTTAGCGATTACGGCCTATTTATCCTGCTGCTCGCCAGCCTGCTCATGGCTTGGCAATTGGTTGTACACCTAGGCTTGGTACCTGCCTTCATCCTTCCTTCTCCGACCTCCATCGGCGGTGCATTGATCGACGACAGCAAGCTTCTGCTCGGTCGGCATATGCTCGCTACGCTGCGGGAAGTCGCGTTAGGATTTCTCTTATCGGTCTTTGGCGGCATCCTCCTAGCTTCAGGCATGCATGCGTTCCGAACGCTGGAGAAGGCGTTGTATCCGTTCATTGTCATCAGCCAGACGATTCCGCTCATCGCTCTGTCTCCGATTTTCATCATGTGGTTCGGCTACACGGTTTGGAGCAAGGTCGCCGTCGTTTTCTTAACGGCCTTCTTCCCAATCGTTGTCAGCACGTATGATGGGCTTAGGAAAGGCGACAGAGAATACCGGGAATTGCTGCTGACGATGGGCGCGACGCGCTGGGATATTTTCCGCAAAATACAGATCCCGATCGCACTGCCCTCTTTTTTCTCGGGACTGAAGCTGTCGATCGTCTATTGCGTCGTTGGCGCTACGATAGGCGAGTGGCTTGGCGGCTATGAAGGACTTGGCTATTACASCCGCAGAATGTCGGGCAATTTGAACGCCGACTCGATGTTCGCAGCCGTTTTCCTGTTATCCCTGATCGGCATCATTTTATTTGCTGCCATCGTGCTTTTGGAAAAATCGATATTAAAGAAAAGAGGAAAAAAGAAATGATCGCAATAACAAAATTGAAAGCGGCGGCTCCGCTATTATTGGCGGCACTGTTGTTCATCTGCGGCTGCGGTGGCGAGGCTGCCACAAACAATAAGGAAACCTCTGCGTCTCCCGCCCCCGCTGCTGAAACGAAGCTCGAGAAAATCAGCATTATGCTCGACTGGTACCCGAATGCCGTTCATTCCTTCCTATATGCCGCACAGAAGAACGGTTATTTCGAGCAGCAAGGGCTTGAGGTGGATATTCAGATGCCTGCTGATACAAACGATGCGTTGAAGCTCGTAGCGGCCGGTAAAATCGATTTGGCCCTCAGCTACCAGCCGCAGGTGTTAATGGCTCGCGGCGAGGATATTCCCGTAAAATCGATCGCTGCAATCGTCCGGCATCCGCTCAATCATCTCATGGTTCCGGAAGGCGGAGAAATCAAATCGCCCAAGGATCTGGTCGGCAAAAAAGTCGGCTATTCCTCCATTCCGCTATACGAAGCCATGATGCGCACAATGATCAAACAGGATGGCGGAGATCCGCAGAATGTCGATATGATCGATGTAGGCTTTGACTTCATTCCGGCTATTGCCACGAATAATGTGGATGCCATCATAGGCGGATTCATCAATCATGAGCAATTGCTGCTGGCCAAGGAAGGTCATGTCATGACGGCAATCAACCCTACTGATTTCGGCGTGCCTGATTATTACGAGCTTGTGCTCGTTGCCAGCGATCAAGGACTTAGCGAAAAGCAAGCGCTGTTCCAAAAATTTCTAGCCGCGATAACTGAAGGACAGCAATACGTTTCCGAGCATACCGAGCAAGCGCTGGCCATCTTGTTCGAGCATGAAGACCAAACGTCTCCGCTCGATAAAGAAATTGAAACGAAGAGCTTGGACATCCTGCTGCCGCTTATGGATGCGGGAGATCAGGCGTTCGGATACCAGGATCCCGCTTCGTGGGCCAATGTCAAGAATTGGTTAAGCGCGAATGAGCTGCTGCCGCCAGACATAAAGGCTGAGGATGCATTTTCAAACTTATAAACGAGGAGATGAGTCGATGAAACGATATAAAGCGCTAACGATTGCAGGCTCGGACAGCGGCGGCGGCGCAGGCATCCAAGCCGATCTAAAAACCTTTCAGGAGCTCGGTACGTATGGGATGTCCGTCATTACCGCTGTTACTGCCCAGAATACGCTTGGCGTTCAGGGCGTTTATCCGATGGAGGCCGCAGCCATTCGAAGGCAGCTTGATTCCATTGGCGAAGACCTTACGCCCTCAGCTCTTAAGACAGGCATGCTGTTCAGCAGTGAGATCATCGAGATCGTGGCCGCCAAAATCAAGCATTACGGTTGGCAAAACTTGATCATCGATCCTGTTATGGTAGCTAAAGGCGGCTCCCCGCTGCTTCAGCAGGAAGCCGTTCGAACGCTGATTAAGCATTTGCTGCCGCTCGCGCTTGTGACAACGCCTAACATTCCGGAAGCAGAGCTGCTCGCCAAAATGCCGATAAGAACACTCAGCGACCGTGAGGAAGCCGCCAAGATTTTGTTTCAAATGGGCTCCCGAAATGTTGTCATCAAGGGCGGTCACAGCTCCGCTAACGAGCGGCTCGTTGACCTGCTTTTTGACGGAGACCGATTCGTCTATTTAGAGAGCAAACGCATCGATACCCGCCATACTCATGGGACCGGCTGCACCTTCTCTGCGGCGGTAACCGCCGAGATTGCGCAAGGCAAATCAGTGCCCGAGGCGATTAGGACCGCCAAAGCCTTTATACAAGCAGCCATCGAAGATCAGCTGGGCTTCGGTGACGGGCATGGGCCTACGAATCATTTTGCCTATCGAAGCCATCTTACGAGCTCACGAAACGCGTAATCCCCATAAACATAGCAGACGCCGCTTCCCTACTTGGAAAGCGGCGTCCATTTTTTATTAGCGAAGTCGCGTGATTGAACCGTCATCTCCGTATTTCTCAATCGAAGATTCAATGAATCGATCTATTTGGACATACTTAGCTTGCTCCGACTCATCCTCAGCTGCATACACACGTTCTGGCACCACGCCATAACTCGACAACGCCGCGGCAATCGTAAAAAGCAATACTGACATACATAACACGTTTCGAATCATCGAATGCCCACTCATTTGCTCACCTGCTCTTTTTCTTTAATAAAAATAAGTATAGGTGATTTCATTCCGAATGAAATGGACTTCGGGAAGGACATGACACTGGACTTTAGGCTGGCAAGAAGAGCCTATAGCTAGCGATTATCCACTTTTTCCGGGTATAAGTCATGATTCATGAGGCGATGCTCTGCCATTTGCTCATATTTGGTGCCTGGTTTGCCCCAGTTGCAATACGGATCAATGGAGATGCCGCCGCGCGGCGTGAATTTACCCCATACTTCAATGTATTTTGGATTCATAAGCGCGATCAAATCATTCATAATGATGTTCATGCAATCCTCGTGAAAATCACCGTGGTTGCGGAAGCTGAACAGGTACAGCTTCAACGACTTGCTCTCTACCATTTTGTGATCCGGAATATAGGAGATGTAGATCGTCGCAAAATCCGGCTGCCCCGTCATCGGACAAAGGCTCGTAAATTCCGGACAATTAAACTTAACGAAATAATCCCGGTTCGGATGTTTATTATCAAACGCCTCCAAAATATCCGGGGTATAATTGAACGCGTATTGTGTTCCTTGGTTGCCTAGCAGCGTTACGCCGCTCAGCTCCTCCTTGCTTCTTCCTTCCATGATCCCTTCCGCCCTTCCTGCTTATTTAGATTAAACGCCCTTCTTATTGCCCCATACCCAGGTATGCAGCTGAGGGAGCACATGGACCCGCTTCAGCTCCGCATTTCCCATCACCTGTTCGATCAGCCATTCATAACGCTCTAACAAATATGGAAGCATCCGAACGGGTTCCGTTTCCTGCAGCTGGCCGTTCCCTGCTTGCAAATAAAAAGGGACCAGCGGGTAACGCTGATGGACAGTGGTTGCGTATTCGAGATCCGCTTCGTCAAATATGACTGTTTTCAAAGAAAAGCTAGTTTTTCCCGCTGTTAGCTTGGATACAATGTCATCGAGCATCGCCCAATCCGTGTGCATCCCTGAGCTTGGCGGCTTTGGCGACAAGGTCAGCTCATCGATCGACCAAAACCAATCCTGCCAGCGGCTGCCCTGCGTCTCCAGTGCAACGCTAATCCCCTGCTCATGGAGCGCATCAATCAAAACGTTCAGCTGCGGCAGCAAAGCAGGATTTCCGCCGGAAATCGTCACATGCTCAAAGACGTCCCCTCCGGTATGCTTCAATTGCTCTATAATTTCATTTGCCGTCAGCATGCGTATATCTGCTTTGGCACTGCCATCCCACGTAAATGCCGAATCGCACCAGGAGCAGCTGTAATCGCAGCCTGCGGTGCGGACGAACATCGTTTTGCGGCCAATGACCATGCCTTCCCCTTGAACGGTTGGCCCGAACACTTCTAGAACGGGAATCCGCTTGTTAGCTGCCATCATTACCCGCCTTTCTCTTCGGACGGTAAATGCAATAGCTCGTCGGCGTTTCCCGCAAATAAACCTGAATACACTGAGGCTTATTCATCGTGCCGTCCAAATGCCGCTGTACGATTTCGGAAATCGTACGCGCCACCACTTCCGTCGTCGGAAACCGATCGGACTGTTCCTCGCTGAAGCTCTCCTTGTCGTCATTGAGCAGCGAATGATCGAACCGATCATGAATAAGCCGCTTAATAATCGCAAAGTTGACCAGAAACCCTGCCGAATCAAGCTCATCGCCCGCAATCGTTACGTTCGCGTAATACGTATGCCCATGGAGCTGCTGGCATTTACCCGCTTCCTCTGCCGGCACGAAATGGGCCGCGGCAAAATGAAAATCTTTGTTCAGCTCATAGCAATACGGGTGCTGTGCTGCTGGATATACCTGCTGCAGCATCATGATTGTACTCCCTGTATGCGCTTGGCCAGATAATCATCCAGTCCTTTTCTCCGAAGCTGGCACGCTGGGCATTCCCCGCAGCCGTCAGCTATAACGCCGTTGTAGCAGGTCAATGTCCGCGAGCGTACAAATTCGAAAGCGCCAAGCTCATCTGCAAGCTCCCAAGTTTCAGCTTTATTCAGCCACATCAGCGGCGTATCGATTACAAATGGATAATCCATCGATAAATTTAGTGTCACATTCAGTGATTTCACGAATACATCCCTGCAATCCGGATATCCGCTAAAATCCGTTTCACATACGCCCGTCACGATATGCTTCGCGCCAAGCTGCTTGGCAAGGACAGACGCAAAGGTAAGAAATAAGAGATTTCGTCCGTCAACAAAGGTGGACGGGAGCTCACCTTCCTTATGCTCAATCGCGATATCATCTCTTGTAAGCGCATTGGGCGCCAATTGATTAAGAAGGGACATATCCAGAACGTGATGCTTAATATTGAGCTCCTTGGCAATATCCGCCGCGCAATCCAGTTCCTGCTTGTGCCGCTGCCCGTAATTAAACGTAACGGCCTCTACCTCCGAGAACCGTTCCATTGCCCAGAACAAGCAAGTGGTGCTGTCTTGGCCGCCGCTAAACACGACAACCGCCTTTTCTTTTTTCATGCTGCATCTCCCTCTCTGGTTTGAGAAGATCGAGATCGCCTGACATCCTTCATCGCTGGCTAAAAAACTAAAGAAACAGCGCGAAGCGGCTCGAACCGGTTCACGCCGAACGCAAAAACGACGATGTCACCTGACGGGACAATCGTTTCGCATAGTTTTTTATAGAGGGAGTTCGCGAACCTCTCCCGGCTGCTAATCTCATCAATGGACATAGCCCCGGAGTTTCTTCTTTAGTTGGTTATTCTCAAGTACTATAGCATAGCTTTGGTTATATGAATACAGACAGTATTTTACTGGGAAAATCAAGAAAATCTTATTTTCCCCAAGTCTGCTTATCCCGCAGCCTCTTCCAGCTTCATTAACGTTTGCAGCATATGCTTAATCAGCTCGGGAATGTCGTCCATTTGGTCCTCGCTAATTTTCCTGTTAAAGCTTAGCTCGATTACATTCGAATAGATCGGCGTTTCTGTGCCGTATACGTAACTGATCGTCTGTGTAGGAACCGTATCTGGCTCCCATATCCGCTGCATGATTTGCTCGACCTGCTTACATTGCCCGTCAATATCATGCATCTTCATATAGAAACGCAAACGCAGCGCACATGACGGCGTCTCCCCTTTCAGCTCCAAAATTTCGGCTGCCAATTCCTTAAGCGAAGCCGTAAGCTGAATTTCTGCCGACACGGCAAAGCGCTCCGCAAGTTTGAATTGAAGCGCAAATTCCCGTGACATAACGGCCAGCTCCAAACGGTCTATCCGATTAATAATATCAATCTTCCGATCGAGCGTGTCCAAATCGTATAGCTGGTTTTCAAAGGCTACTTTTAAGTTCTCGAATACGGTTGGATCAAACATCTCTGCTTCCTCTTTTCACCTGCAATATAACTCTTTGCTATTGTAGTTCAAATTCTACAACGAATCGAGCCTTCTGACGTTTTTTTCATGATTATGCTATACCAGGACGTATAAATGTAATATTATTACAGGATGAAAGGTGGGTGCCGCGGCGATGAAAATAGCTTTTATTTTATTTGATGGCGTTACTTTTTTGGATTTTGTCGGCTTTTATGATGGGATAACACGCTTAAAGTATTTCGAAGCGACGAAAGATTTCACCTGGGATATTTGCGCTCTTCAAGATGAGGTTACGGATGAGCTTGGCATGACGATAAAAATAAATAAAATCAAACCTGCGTTAGCTGAATACGATATTATCTTCATCCCGGGCGGGTTTGGGACGAGGGCGCTCCGCTATGATGAATCCTTTATGGATTGGATCAAAGAAGCAAAGGATGCGCAGTATCTCATCTCCGTTTGCACAGGCTCCTTACTTTTAGGCGCGGCCGGATTTTTGGAAAATAAAAAAGCAACGACGCACCCTTACGCTTATGATTTATTAACGCCTTATTGTCAGGAGGTAGTCCATGCCCGCATAGTAAAGGACGGCAACGTGATTACCGGCGGCGGCGTAGCCACTTCCATCGATTTGGCTCTTTACGTCAACCGCTTATTCCTCAGTGAGCAGGACCTGCAAAACATAAAAAAACAAATGGATTACCCTTATGAGATGCAGGATATGGTAACCTTTTAAATCATCCATCCCGCATGCTGCGAAAAGCAAAAAAAGAGACCGATCTGTAAAACCAGATTGGTCTCTTTTTTCTGCTCGACTTATCTTAAATATAACTGAAGCGGTGACAAGCCGAGCTCCCGTACGCCTTCAGCAACCAAACCGGCAATTTGGATGCCGCCGAGCTCTTGGAAATGCGTATCATCCTGCGCGCCGTTTGGAAAATGAATAAATTCGCCCGGGTACGCCCACATGAACAACGCCTTCGAGAGCTCATCGCCTAGCTGCTCATATAAAGCTTTGCTCTTGGCAGCCAAATCGATGAGCGGAACGTCCAGCTCTGCCGCAAGCTGTTTCATTCCAAGCAAATAATCGCCATGCGTATCGATAATCCGGCCTTCTCCGTCAAACTTGCGGCGATGCATCGGCGTGATAAGCACCGGGATTGCGCCGCGGGCTCTAGCTTCTTCCACATAGACAGCCAGCATCTCCTTATAGCTGCCAAACGGCTCCGTTGCCCGCTCCTCGTCCGGTTTCTCGTCATTATGACCAAATTGAATCCATAAATAATCGCCTGGCTTGATTTGTTCCAATATAGCAGCCAGCCGCCCTTCATTAATGAAGCTTCTTGAGCTTCTGCCCGACTTGGCATGGTTGTCAATCGCAACATCCGTCTTAAAATATAGCGGCAGCATCTGCCCCCAACCCGCATAAGGAAAGGTATCCTGATCGGTCACGGTCGAATCGCCTGCCAAATAAATGGTCGTTGCTTGCTTGGCTTCATCAATCTGCAGCGCATTAATACGCGGCGCAATGCCGGAGAACGCAAGCCGCAGGCAGCCGTCTGTCACTTTAACCGTGAAGCTGTGTACCGCGTACTGTCCAGCCGAAGTAACCGCCTTATTGAGCACGATGCGTCCAACGCCATATTTTAAAGTCGTTGAAGTCGGAGCGATCGCATCTCCCATTGTGGCAGTAACCGTGTATAAGCCGCTCGGGAGATCAATCCTAAACACCGTATCAAGCGGAATGCAGAATGCACCTCTCAGGCGGTCCTGCTCATCGCGGTTACGCGAGGTGACATGCTCATTCGACTCAAAACCATAGCCTGGAACCTCGCTGTAAACCGAGCCGGGCAGCACCTGTATATACGGGGAAGCCGGCGCGCTGCCGATTCCGAAATCAAATTTGAACGAAATAGTCATGAATGCACCATCCTATACGATTATTGTCCTATTGCTAGAATAGCAAAACATGCGAAAATAGGAAGTCAATAATTCGGCTATATTGTGCAAAATTCAGATCCGCTGCAAATCGAGGACTGGCGGCGAACACATGCCGCTCGTCTACCGACGCAAATGGCAGCGTGTAACCGGATACGACAAATGAACGCTAGAATACGTCAAAATTTGCGTTAACCGCGGAATTCCGTATACTAATAGATAGGAATCATATAGGAGCTACTTACTAATTGAGGTGACACGAGTGGACGAGTTAAAACAAGCCTATGCAACGATGGGGCTGCCAGAGCTTGCTGCCAAAGAGGAAGTGGAGAAGCGTTATACGACGCTTATGCGCCAAGCCCGCTCCAGAACGCAGCAGTTGAAGGACAACGCAGAAGGCTCGGAGGATTCTTTTGCAAAGATTACGCAGGCGTACCGGCTTATTTTGGAGTATGAGGATCGCAAGCTGACCGATGCATTCAATGAGCAGGAGTATGGCAAATACAGAAAGATGGCTGGACAAGCCCAAAAAATGGATCATTTTTGGCGCTATTACAAATTCCACACGCTCGGGGCTATCGCAGCAGTCGCACTTATTATCTATGGGGTTATCAGCTTCATGAATTATCGCGAGGAGCAGGAACGGCTCGCTAATCTGCCGCCTGTCGACTTGAATGTCTCCTTTATGGGCAATTACATGCTGAAGGAGGATGCGCCTAAGGAAGAGCCGATTGAGAACGCGCTTTTGACAGCGTTTCCCGAATGGAAGAGATTCGTAACAAGCGTTACTCTAGTTCCCTCGGATGAGCAGGCACAATATGCCTATATGCAAAAAGCCGTACTCGTCTTAGCAACCGAGAATCCGGATGTCTATATTATGGACAAGGGTATTTTTGAATGGGTGGGCAAGCAAGGTGTCCTACTGAATCTTGATGATGCTGTGAACGGCGATCTTAAGCCTCTTATGAAGGACGGCGTCGCGAAAAAGCTGAAAACCGATGAGGATACCGAGGAGCATGTGTACGGTATCGATCTTAGCAACAGCGCACTCGTTGATCAAGTTCCTCTGTATAAAGAGAGCATGATCATCGGCATCCGGCTTGATAGCAAAAACCCTGATAAAGCAAAGGAATTTATTAAAAAGTATTTAGCTACGATAAAATAAAAATAGCACTCGAAAGCCCGAATACGGTACTCATTGTCATGATGAATACTGCGTTCGGGCTTATTTATTTTCTAAAAATAAGAGAAGCTTCCGTAGGTATTTTTTGGTAGAATGATGATGTAGCGATGCTGTTCCTGAATATATTAAACATGCAGAGGAGATTGCCCCGGATGGAAGCGAATGGAAAACGTTTGGAAATAGAAATGGCCGATATTTCCGGCTCCAAATTTCATAAGGTGAACGCGGAAGCTTCGGTTTTTGACGATGTCAATTTAGCCAAAACGCAAATACATAACGTCAACATGAGCAGCATGGTTTTGGATGATGTCAACATGTCCCATATCAGCATTTCGAATGCTAATTTATCCGGTTTGGAACTTAAAAATGYGAATCTGAGCCATGCCGTGTTTGATCATATTCATTTATTCGGAACCGAATTTCGAAATGTAGTGCTTCCAAGTGAAGAATTTGATAACTATAGCCCTGACGGGGTATACAAACCGGTCGTTTTCCAGCAATCCGATTTGTGCAACGCGCAGTTTATAAATTGTAATTTATCAAACCTGGATCTTCGTGACTGCAATATCGACGGGTTGAGGATCAATGGAGTATTGCTTGAGGATTTAATCAAGGCACAGCAATAATCAAAGGTTCGATCTGAATACAAAAAGGCTGACATCCTAGGGCTTCCAGCCTTCTGTGTCAGCCTTCTATTATGATGCCACCTTAAAGCTGCCGCTAATTTAGCTTTCGCCCAAGTGTTTCAAGACAATCCGCTCAATATGCTGCAAATGCTGCTTCATCCGTTCCGCTGCGAGCTCTGAATCCCGCTGCACAATCGCCTCGAAAATCGCAGAATGCTCCTTATAAAGGCGCTCCGCGACAGCCGTGCTTGCATACAGCTCCACCCGCCGAATATCGTGGATCGCCGTTTCGATATGATTCATGATCGACTCAAACAGACGCACCATGATCGAGTTATGCGTAGCCCTTGCGAGCGTCAGATGGAATTGCAGATCCAGCCGTTCACCTTCCGCCTCATTGCCTGCGCTGCGCTTCATTTCCTCGATGAGAGCTCTGAGCTGATGACTATCCGCCTCCGTATGCTTAACCGCTGCAATAGCCGCATTCGATACTTCAAGTGATTCACGAGCCTCTAACAGCTCTAGCACCGTGTTACGGTTCATGCGAAGCGACTCCAGCTCAGGCAGCTCCATATCCGCCGGAACGCTGCGAATGACGCGACAGCCGCCGCCTTGGCGAATTTCGATCAAGCCCATCGCTTTAAGAGCGCTGAGCGCCTCCCGGGTTGTCGAGCGGCCAACGCCGAATTGCTCGGACATTTGCTTGGTTGAGGGAAGCTTATCTCCCACCTTCAGCTTGCCCTCTATAATAAGACGTTTAACCTGTTCGGTAATTTCCTCGTAATGATTTCGTTTCGACAGCTTCTCTACTTCTAATGGCGGCATAGCCTGTCACCTCCTAAGCGTCAACGGCCGACTTAGCCCTCATGCGGAAAAAAGCCCGTTTCGCACCGTCATACTTCTCTACCCATGCGTTTACCCGACTAGCAGCGCATACACGATTCCCGGACCGTGAACGCCGATCGTTAGATCATTCTCAATATCAGAGGAACGGCTCGGTCCGGAAATAAAGTGAATGCCTGCCGGAAGCTGCTCTCTACCTGCTTCATCAAAAGTAACGAGCACCTCGCCGAGTCTGGTTTTCAATCGTTCAATCGGGATAATGATTATGAGTACGGTTGGCAGCAGACTGACCGAACGCCCTTTATTCGGAGCCGATAATACGGTAACTGAGCCTGTATACGCGACGGCATGATCCGCAACGACGATGCCAAAATCCGCTTCAGCCGCGCGAGCTCGCCAATATTGCTCATCATCCGTATTCCACGTCGAGACCTTTGCCTCGGTTAGAGAGTCTTCCAAAGCTAGCGCATCCAGTTCCGGCTGGTTCTGGCGAATGACATATTTGGCACTCATCTCCTCCGCCTTTTGAACGATAAACGCCTTTGCCTCTTCCATCGATGGAAGACGGGCTATATGACCGCCTACCGATAGGAAATTGTCCGTAAAGGCTTGGATTCGCTCCTCTTCCGTCCATTCGAACGCGTTCCAGAAATCAGGCGCTCCGCGGAACGGATGCTGCGGCTTATCGTACATTCTCGGATGTCTCAGCTTAGCGGCTATGCCGTTCATAAACTGTTCCTGCTTCGCTTTCGATTCCGCTTCAAGCTTCTCAAGCCACTGCTTATGCGAATCAGCCATGACCGTGTCCTCCTTTGCCTTGCTTCTCATCTAGCTCGCGCTTTCGCACCAGCTCCTCCATCCGGTTTTGCATGGACGGCTCCATCTGCTTAAGTCCTTGCTTCAGCTCTTGGTCAAGCGTCCCCCAGCGATCGCGGAACGATTCCTTAGGCAGGCTAGGCGTAACGCGATAGGTGTTCCAGCCTTTAAGCGGTCCAAGCTTTGTCTTGATGACTCCGCTGCGCACGACCAGCTTTTGACCGAGTTTCCCTAATCGCAGCATACCGCCAAGACGCGAGGAATTTCCCATAATAGTGGCAAAGCCCTGCATGCCGATCGATTCCATTTTGCTGCCGTTACCGCTTTCCACCTTGCGTCTGCGCAAATAAACGAGCATATCGTGAAGCGGTATTTTGACCGGACAAGCCTCATAACATGCACCGCATAAGCTGGAAGCGTTAGCGACATCATCCCATTCGGCAATATTTTTATTCAAAGAAGGCGTCAACACGGCTCCAATCGGGCCGCTGTAGGTGCTGCCGTAAGCATGGCCGCCAATATGTCGATAAACCGGGCAAGCATTTAAGCATGCGCCGCAGCGGATACAATTCAGCAGCTCTTGAAATTCAGGGTCGCCTAGCTGGAGCGAGCGTCCGTTGTCGATGATGATGATATGCATTTCATCTGGTCCGTCTGCATCCTCGGAGCGGCGCGGCCCGGTAATGCCAGACATATACATCGTCAGCTTTTGGCCAGTCGCCGAACGAGGCAGCAAGGTCGCCATCACCTCGAGATCAGACCAGGAAGGGATGATGCGCTCCATGCCCATCAGCGTAATTTGTGTTTTTGGAACCGTGCTTACCATGCGTGCATTGCCTTCGTTTTCAAAAAGAACCATCGATCCGGTCTCCGCAATCGCGAAGTTGCAGCCGGTCATGCCAATCTCAGCATCGAGGAACTTCTCGCGCAGCTTCTTGCGTACAAAGCCCGCAAGGGCCGTCGTATCAGGTGGAAGCGTGTAGCCCGCTTCTTTGGAGAGCAAGTCGGCGATTTGGTAACGATTTTTGTGAATAGCCGGAATAACGATATGGGAAGGCATTTCTCCCGCAAGCTGAATAATATATTCACCCAAGTCGGTTTCTACCGCTTCTACGCCGATGGATTCAAGCGCCTGATTGAGATGCAGCTCCTCGGACACCATCGATTTTGATTTTACGACTGATTTGGCGCCCGCATGCTCAGCAATATCAAGCGTTAGCTTAACGGCCTCCTCCGTCGTATTCGCAAAATGCACATGCACCCCGTTCGCCCGCGCATTGTTTACAAACAAGTTCAAATAATAATCCAAGTGCGCAATGGTATGAAGACGGATCTGCTTGCCGCGTTCCCGCCACTCCTCCCAATTGCCATGCTCTTCTGTCGCTTTCTTCTTCCCATTGCGCAGCCGCTCGGTTGTAAACCGCACCGCTTTGCGTAAAAATTCGTCATTGAGTGCGAGATCCGCTCTTGCTTTTACGGTAGCCTCTGTTTTTGCACCAGCCATGCTTATTTCACCCCTTCGTATAGAAGCTCTGCCAAATGCATGACGCGAACGGGCTCGTTGCGATAGCGCAGATTGCCGGCAATATTAAGCAAGCATGCCATATCCAGCCCTACTAATACCTCTGCTTCCGTCTCAAGAACGTGATCAACCTTCTCTGTCACCATTGCACCGGAGATATCGGCCATTTTGACCGCGAACGTTCCGCCAAAGCCGCAGCAATCCTCTGCGAAAGGCAGCGGTACAAGCTCCAGCCCTTTCACATTTTGAATGAGCGCGAGCGGTTCATCCTTTACGCCCAGAATCCTGCTTCCGTGGCAGGATGGATGATAGGTCACTTTATGCGGAAACGCCGCGCCTACATCCGTGACGCCCAGCACTTGTACCAAAAACTGAGTAAATTCAAATGATTTGCTCTGCAGCTTATTTGCGCGCTTCAGCATGACCGGATCATCTTCAAACAGCTTCGGATAATGATGAATCATTCCCGTACAGGAGCCGGATGGTGAAATAACAAAATCGCTGTCCTCAAAAGCATCCAAAATCGTTTTCGCGGATTCCCTCGCTTCCTTCCAATAGCCGCTGTTAAATGCAGGCTGCCCGCAGCAGGTTTGGACCGTAGGGAACTCCAATGAAACCCCATACTTCGCGAGCAAGCGCACCATCGCTTCACCGACCCTTGGATATAGCGCATCGCTCAAGCAAGTAATAAATAATGAGACCTTCACACCCGCACCCCTCTCGTAATTCTTACGCTTATTTTATCAGGTTGTCAGACAAGTTTGAATAAAAAAAATTACTAACTGATGTGCAACGTTTCCTATCGATTAGTTTGGATAAGCTTTTTATTGCGCTTAATGTGCCAACGGATAACGGCGCTGCGCTTCTGCTGAAGCCAGCGCCGTCTATGCTCTACACCGTTGTCACGGTAATTTGCATGTCACTAAGCTGGGTAAGCAGCTCGGGTGACAGGCGTCCGTCAGTAATGATTGTGTTGACATCGCTCAGATCAGCGACATGCGTAAACGCTTGAACGCCGAACTTGCTGGAGTCAGCGAGCAGAATCACCTGATCTGCCATACCGACCATTTTGTGCTTAATGCGTGCTTGGAGCTCATTCGACTCGCTGATGCCGCGCTCCAAATGAACGCCCTTGCACGAGAAGAAAGCCTTATCCACATGATACGCATCGAGGGAACGCTCTGCTAACGGACCGACATAGGACAAAGAACGCGAGGCTAAAATACCGCCAGTCGAGATCACTTCGATCTTTTCCTTGCTGCTCAGCTCCATCGCTACTTTAATCGAGTTGGTAAGCACCGTAAGCGGAATATCCGGCATGCTTGCCGCCATATACCACGCAGTCGTGCTAGCATCGAGCAGAATACGATCTTTGGGCTGAATCAGCTTAATCGCTTCCTCAGCAATCCTCTTCTTCTCGTCCGCTTGCGCAATCTCCCGCTCAAAATAAGGAATTTCCGGCTGCTGATCCTTCACGCTAACCGCACCGCCATGGGAGCGGCGCAAACGACCGGCTTGCTCCAAGCGGTCGAGATCACGCCGGATCGTTTCCTCGGTCACCTGACAAAGCTCGCTCAGCTCCGTCACCCGGATGCTGCCTCTCTCATTAACCAGCTGTACAATTTTGTCGTATCGTTCCTGGGCCAGCATAGCGTACCTCTTTCACACTTATATTTGAATTCGCCCGTTAAGCGATTCCTGTCTTGTCTTTAAATAATACGTAAGCCTGCTCCCAAGCTTCTTTTTGCTCAGGCTCGTAAACGTCAACCGGGAAGGACTCCCGAATCGCCTTGCGCGCTTCCCAGATATCCGCAAGCTCACCGCTGGCAATCCATTGTACGACCATGTTGCCGATCGCGCTTCCTTCGACAGGGCCTGCCCATACCGGCTTGCCGATTGCATTTGCCGTCCACTTGCACAGCAGCGTATTCTGAATGCCGCCGCCCACCATATGCAGATCGCCAAAGGTTTGGCCGGACAATTGCTCGGTTAGCTCAAGCACATTACGGTATTTCAATGCTAAGCTCTCCAAAATACAGCGAACAATCGCTCCTGCATCCGAAGGTGCCGTTTGCCCCGTACGTAAGCAATATTCCGTTATTCGAGCCGGCATATCGCCAGGATGAAGAAACAAAGGATCATCCGGATCGATGAATGCCGCGAACGGAGCCGCCTCATCAGCTAGCTTTACTAATTCGGGGAAGGTATACGTAATTCCTGCACGCTCCCACGACCGTCTGCATTCCTGCAAGATCCATAAGCCCATAATGTTCTTCAGCAGGCGATAAGTGCCGTAAACGCCGCCTTCGTTGGTGAAATTCAGCTGCTGGGCTTGCTCATTGATAACAGGAGCTTCAACCTCCGTACCCATTAACGACCAAGTGCCGCAGCTCAAGTACGCAAAAGACCGGTCTAGCGCAGGCACCGCCGCAACCGCTGATCCGGTATCATGCTCCGCCGCTGCATAGACAGGAATGGATTCAATACACAGCTCCTCGCAAAGAGAGGCTCGCAGGCTCCCAACCCTTGCGCCAGGCTGAACAACCTTGCCGAACAAGTCTGGCGATATGCCGATTGCGCGGATCAGATCTTCATCCCAGCTGCCCGTTACTGGATTATACAGCTGGGTTGTCGTCGCATTCGAGAACTCGTTGTACATTTCACCGGTTAGGAAATAGCGGAGTAAATCCGGAATCATTAGGAAATGTTTCGCATCTCTTAGCAAGGGCGAATCCGCCTTCTTCAAAGCTGCCAGCTGATAAATCGTATTGAAGGAAAGAAATTGAATGCCCGTCTTCTCGAAAATACCGGATGCCGTCAGCTCACCCACAACCTGCTCCATCACGCCGTCCGTGTGATGATCGCGGTAATGATAAGGATTGCCAAGCAGCTCGCCGTTGCTTCCGATCAAACCGAAATCGACTGCCCAGGAATCAATCGCGATGCTGTCCAGCTTAATCTCGCGATGCTTTACTTTAAGCAGCCCCTGCTTGAGCTCATGCAGCAGCCGTAAAATATCCCACTGCAGCCGATCTCCGACCTGAACCGGATCGTTAGGGAAACGGTGCAGCTCCTCAACCTCGATCTTGCCGTTATTCAGTCGGCCGAGCAGCGCTCTTCCGCTGCTCGCGCCGAGATCAAAAGCGAGAATCGTCACCAGCTGGCACCGCCCTTGCCTCTCACTAATATGTCTTTGCCGTAACTGCTGCTGAGATATGCTTTCATCGGATCAAGCGGCAAGCCCTGCTCTTCACGGATCGCGTGTAGCAGCGGCGTTACGTCAAATTCAAATGCGCGGCGAACGGCATCCTCTGCGCCGAGAACATCATTGCGCTCAGCGGCTTCATTTACTTCATCGTGGTTAATCAGAAGCGCCTTAGCGAATTGTGTTTGAACATTTAGTACGGAACGCAGCATTGCCGGAATTTTTTGTTCGATATTATGCGATTGGTCGATCATATAAGCGATATTCTCCACATTGCTGCGGATAGCAGCATCCGAGTCGTCTGCCGCGCTTAAAATTTGATAGAAAATTAAGAACAGCTCGTATGGATTAACGGAACCTACGATTAGATCATCATCCGCATATTTGCGGCTGTTGAAATGGAAACCGCCAAGGCGTTTCTCATCAATCAAATAAGCCACAATGTGCTCGATATTTGCCCCCGGCAGGTGATGGCCCGTATCCACCAGCACTTCAGCTTGCGGTCCAAGCTTTTGCGCGAGGTTATAAGCCATGCCCCAGTCCGCAAGATCTGTGTGGTAGAAAGCTGGCTCAAAGCATTTATATTCAATGAGCATCCGCATTTGCGGTGTCATTGCATTGTACATTTCAGTTAGTGCCTCTTGCATCCAAGCCTTGCGCTTACGGATATGCCCTTGGCCCGGGTAATTTGTTCCGTCAGCGAACCACAAGCTAATATCGCGTGAGCCTGTTTCCTTGGCAATGTCAACGCATTCGAGCAAATGGTCAGTCGCTTTCCGGCGTACGGCAGCATCCGAATTCGTTACGCTTCCGAGCATGTATTCCTCATCTTGGAACAAGTTCGGATTAACCGCCCCAATGGAAAGCCCGAGATTCTCAGCATGGCTTCTAAGCTTGCTGTAATCCTCAACTTTATCCCATGGGATATGAATAGCTACCGATGGAGCAAGACCTGTCAGGTTGTGCACCTGCGCTGCATCCTCGAACTTCTCGAACGGATTGCGGGGAACACCTTCTTTTTGAAACACCTTAAAGCGAGTACCGGAGTCCCCGTAGCCCCAAGATGGCGTCTCGATTTTGAGCGCTTTCAATCTTGCTTTCACATCATCTAAATTAATACCTCTCGCCTGCTGCTGCTCTTCGAAAAACGCGTATGCGCGGTCGGACATATCGAACACCCTTTCATGTTTGGTTAATTATTTCAAAGGATAAGCCATCGTAGACATCAACGTGTTTTCTGCCTGTGTAGAGTCTAGTCGGCTGTATTGTACAATGATCGGGATATCGCTCTGCACCTCGATGGCATAAGGAACGCCGATTGGAATCGACGCCCCCTCCTTCATCAATGAGCTCGTACGGATATGCTTTGTACGTCTGCCTTGAACGACAACCAAAATTTCTTCAATCGGCTCGCGGTCCTCAAAATAAATCGTAATACGGATAAGTGCTTCTTCCGAGGAACAGTTCAGTACGCAAATCGATTCATGGCTCGTGAGCGCGCCCGTGCTATCCGGCGGAATGAAACCGTCCGGAATGTACCAATTCTTTTCTCCCCGTGCTTGAAACATATCGCAGCACTCCTCCTAGCGAGTGAACGCAGCAGGTACGCCGCCGTCAATAGTCAGCATGCAGCCTGTCGTTTTATCTGCTTTAGAGGATGCGAAGAACGCAATGCCTTCCGCGATGTCGCGCGGATAAATATTCACAAGCAGCGTCGTGCGTTTGCGGTAGTATTCTTCCAGTTGATCCGGCTCAATACCATAAGCTGCGGCACGCTCATTGCGCCAGCTGCCGTTCCAGATCGCCGAGCCCTGCAAAATCGCATCCGGCAAAATCGTGTTCACGCGGATTCCGAATTCGCCGCCTTCTGCTGCGATGCAGCGTGCCAAGTGAGCCTCTAGCGCTTTTGCAGAGCTGTATGCGGATGCATTTTTACCTGCATATACCGAGTTTTTCGAGCCGATGAATACCATGTTGCCGCCGATGCTTTGCTGTTTCATCAATTTAAATGCTTCACGTGCCACCAAGAAATAACCTGTGCCCAGCACGTTCATGTTCAGGTTCCACTCTTTAAGGGAAGTCTCGTCAAACGGACTTGACGTCGCAAGGCCCGCATTGTTTACGATAATGTCCACACCGCCGTAAGCAAGCGCCGTTTCAGCATAAGCAGCCACTACCTGCTCTTCGCTTGTTACATCCATTTTCACGGCTGTCGCGCGGTGATCGCCGAATTTCTCGTTGATTTCAGCGGCAACCTTCTGCGCGCCTTCCAGGTTAAGGTCAGCAAGCACGACATGCGCGCCCTCAGATACTAAACGGCGTGCCGTTTCGCTGCCAATGCCGCCTGCGCCGCCGGTAATGAAGGCTACCTTGCGGGAGAATTCGGTTTCAGCGGGAGCAAGCGACAATTTGTAAAGCTCAAGCGGCCAGTATTCCACGTTGTATGATTCATTCTCGCTAAGCGAAACGAAATCTCCGAGCGCCGTTGCGCCGCGCATTACGGCAATCGCACGGTGATAAAGCGCGCCGCTGACTTGTGCCATAGCCCAGCTCTTACCTGTATTGATCATGCCGATACCCGGGATAAGAATAACACGGGGTGCAGCTTCAAACATAACGTCGCCTTCGTTCTTGTTGCGATCGAAATACGCTTTGTACTGCTCTTTGTAAGCAGCAATTCCCTCAGCCAATTTCACTTTCAAGCCTTCGATATCCTCTGCGTTCGGCATCCAGTCAATAAACAAAGGAACAACTTTCGTGTGTACGAGATGATCCGGACATGCAGCGCCAACCTGAGACAATTGCGGGGAATCTTGTCCACTTACGAATGCGAGCACATCCACCTCATCATCAAAGGTCAAAATCATTTTTTTCGCATCGCTGACTGCGCCGCGAATCGTTGGCATAACTTGTGCAGCAACGCTTCTGCGCACATCTGCTTCAAGCACCTCGTGCTTCACGCCGCCAAATAGGGACGCTTCGTCAAAGCGGGATTCAATGAAGGCTTCCGCTTCGGAAATGATTTTGATCGTTTGAGCGTAACATTCCTCGCTCGTTTCACCCCAAGTAACCAGTCCGTGCATCTCCATAAGCACAAGCTCTGCATTCGGATTAGCCAGAACGCCTTCCGCGATCATTTTCGATAGATTGAAGCCGGGACGAACATAAGGTACCCATACGAAGCGGTCGCCAAAAATTTCTTTCGCAAGCGCTTTGCCGTTATCTGCGCAGCACAAGCTAATAATAGAATCCGGATGCGTATGATCAACATGTTTGAATGGAAGAAAAGCATGCAGCAGCGTTTCAATAGATGCGCGCGGGTGCTTCGAATCGATCATGCAGTTGACAAGATAAGCAACCATCTCCTCGTCCGGCATTTCAGAGCGTTCGAATAACGGGCGGATATCATCCATGCGGAGACCTGTAAAGTTACCTGCTTTCATTGAAGCAAGGTCCGAGCCGCTGCCCTTCACGTACATCACTTCTACGTCGCGTCCGCGGARATCTTTCACGGTTGTTTTGCTTGAAGTGTTGCCTCCGCCGTAATTACAAACGCGGCGATCTGCGCCGATGATATTGGAGCGGTATACCAGCTCGGCTAATCCGCCTTCAAGCTGCGATGCTTTTTCGTTTTCCCATAAACTTTGTACCATGGATGTACCTCCGAATGTTGTTTTGTATTTGTTTGAATTGATAATATCATATTTGTTTTCTTTTGAATATACATTTTTCAAACACAAACAGAAACGATTTCGGAAGTAAATTGATCTCACAAAAATAAACAGACAAATAAAAAGATTTTCTCCTGCGGAAATATTGTAAACATAAAAAGAAACAAATGTACTGGAAAATATCCTTCTACTAGCCGCAATATGTACAAGCATCGATCCCATCGATTAAATTTCATAGACAACTTCTTTTTAATTTGAAGGAGATTGCTCATGCGAATAATGTTAGATGAAAATAAAGTGTTAGACTAAAAAATAAAGTTGTTAACAAAGAAAATAAAAATACAGACTGCCCGGAAGTCCACATATCCTATACAATAAAAGCATTCGGTTCATTCATTCAGGAGGCCAAGCTTATGAGGTCATTTTCGAAGGAAGAAAAAAGCTGGATGTGGTACGACTGGGGCCATTCCGCCTACTCCATCATCATTTCTACAGCCGTCTTCCCGCTCTTCTACAAAGCGGCGGCTGAGGATGCTGGCGTTAGCGCCGCGAATTCTACGGCTTACCTGGGATATGCGATTGCGATTTCGACGTTTATCCTCGCCCTATTAGGCCCGATCATGGGCACGATTGCCGATTACCAAGGGTTCAAAAAAACGTTTTTTGCCGGTTTCAGCTTGCTCGGTATCGTCGCCACCGCGCTGCTCACGTTTATTCCGAACGATAGTTGGGAGCTGCTGCTCGTCTGTTATATGTTCATCGCGATAGGCTCGGCGGGCTCCAATGTGTTCTACGACGCCTTCCTCGTGGACGTCACCGACGACGAACGGATGAACAAGGTGTCTGCCCGCGGATTTGCCTTCGGGTATATTGGGAGCACGATTCCTTTTATCATCAGCATTGCGATCATTCTTCTTGCCGGGCAAGAGGTTCTGCCCATCTCCGTCACGACGGCGAGCCAAATCGCGTTCTTCATTACGGCCCTCTGGTGGGGCGTCTTCACACTGCCCATGCTCCGCAACGTACATCAGAAGCATTACTTGAACCGCGAGCCCCGCATCATCGCGAACAGCTTCAAGCGCCTCTTCGAGACCTTAAAGCAAATCAAGCAGCATCGCGCGATTTTCCTGTTCTTGCTCGCTTATTTTTTCTACATCGACGGCGTCGGTACGATCATTACGATGTCCACCGCCTATGGAACCGATCTCGGCATAGAATCGACAGATCTGCTCATCATATTGTTCGTCACGCAAGTTGTCGCTGCTCCGTTCGCGATGTTGTACGGGCGTCTGGCGGATCGGTTCTCGGGAAAAATCATGCTATACGTCGGCATCTGCGTCTATATCATCGTATGTATCTACGCGTATTTCATGAAGTCGGCGTTCGACTTCTGGGTGCTTGCGATGCTGGTCGCCACCTCGCAAGGCGGCATCCAGGCGCTGAGCAGGGCTTACTTCGCGCGGATGGTGCCAAAAGAGAACGCAAACCGGTTTTTCGGGTTTTATAATATTTTCGACAAGTTCGCTTCGATTCTGGGCCCCCTTCTCGTCGGTTTAACCGCGCAGCTCACCGGCCACACGAGCATGGGCGTATTCAGTCTCGTCATCCTGTTCATCGTAGGTATCGTCATACTCATGCGAGTGCCGGAGCCGATGACCATGAATACGGTGGATAAACCTGGATGAAGCTGATCATTTTTTTTCATGAACATCAGTTAAGGACTAATCTCTTATATTGAAGTAACGGGGAACGAGAGCCTGGTAAAGATAAAAGGAGCAAGCGCCTTGGCAGCGATTGCTCCTTTTATTCAATCACGAATCGGTAACGCACATCACTACGTCGAATTTTCAACCACTAAGTATGGCAGGGTTATATAACAAATCACTGACAGCGCAGCGTCACTTCGATATCTTGGTTATAGTTGCCGAACCCTTTGCCGAACAAGGTAACGCCGCCGCAGTTTTTCGCAGTGGTGCTGCATGAAATTCGGAATAATATTTCTTTGTCGTAGGCCAGCATTAACTGTTCGATCGTAACATCAGACACCTGGATCCCGTCAATAAACGATCCCTGCCTGTTCACGCGAATCGTCTTGATTAAACCGTGCTGGATGTTTTTATGCCACCATTCGGGTGTATATAAGCCTCGTGTGCTGCCGAAATCTCCAGGATAGGTCCATACCCCAACCCCGACGCCGTTTATCGTAAAAGAAATGTCGGACGGCAAATGATTGACGCTGCAAGGCGTTTCTGAGCAAATCTCCAACGCAATTTCAAGCGATTCCGGCGTTTCATTATTTACCATATAATTAGGAATCCGATATTCGACAAAACCGGAACCGAACCACAGCACCTTGGCGTGCACATGCTCCGGATCGGCAAAATAACGAGGATCATCGCACATGCCGATCATTTGTGTATCCGACGCAAGTCCGCAGGTAGGCTTGATTTGATAGGACGAATAATGACCAACCGGGAGTGATACCTCATAACGTTTTGCTTCATCAATAACCGGCGAGCTTTTGAATAACAGCATCGTCTTCGTGAGCTGGAGATGGCAAATCTTCTGCATTCCGCGCTTGCCTGCCATGCTCTCGCAGCGAACAATGCCTGCTTCCTCCAACATATGAATATGCCTGGTTACTATAGGAGACTTTATGTCTAGCGCCTCAGACAAGCTTTTGATATTCATCGGTTGTACACCCAGCAGTTCGATCATTTTAACCCGTGTCAGCGATGAGAGGCATTCAAAAAACTTTATATTGCGACTGCTTACTTCGACTTCCATTCCGGCTTCCCCTTTATCTCTAGCTAATTGCCAATCATTATATAACTAAAAAGTTATCCTTTCAATGCTTATCTCCCGTTCAACTTGACAAGTTAATGCGATATCACTAAAATAAACGGCGTATACATAACTTTAAAGACATTTAGTTACCTATTTAGTTATCTAAATAATTTTGGGAGGTTCAGCATGAACTCATTTCAATTTGTAAACCCGACTCACATCGTTTTCGGTGAAGGCACTGCAGATCAAGTAGGCAAGCTTACTTCTAAATACGGAAAAACGGTCCTGCTCGTTTATGGCTCAGGAAGCGTTAAAAAAACTGGATTGTACGATAAAACCATCGGCCTCCTTCAAGAAGCCGGCATCACCGTGCACGAGCTTCCTAATATTGAACCAAACCCGCGCCTGACTACCGTGAATAAAGGAATAGACCTTTGCCGCGAGCATGGCGTTGATTTCATTCTCGCTGTCGGCGGCGGCAGTGTCATCGATGCTTCCAAGGCTATTGCCGCAGGCGTTCCATACGAAGGCGATGTTTGGGATTTCTTCACAGGCAAAGCTGTAATTGAGAAAGCGCTGCCGATCGGCACTATTTTGACGCTGGCTGCAACCGGCTCTGAAATGAACGGCTCCTCTGTCGTTACCAACTGGGAAGAGAACCTGAAGCGTGCTTTCGGCAGCTCTCATACCTATCCTAAGTTCTCCATTCTCGATCCGACGCTTACTTATACGGTGCCGCGCAATCACACCGTTAACGGAGCTGTCGACATTATGTCACATGTATTCGAGCAGTACTTTAGCTTAACGGAAAACACGCCTCTGCAGGAGCGCTTCTGTGAATCCATCCTGCAAACGGTCATTGAGAACGTGGAGATCGCTCTAGAAAACCCAGAGGATGCCGCTGCCCGGGCGAACCTTATGTGGTGCGGTACAATGGCATTAAACGGCGGTATGATCAGCGTCGGCATGGCCAATGACTGGGCTTCCCACGGCATTGAGCATGAAGTAAGCGCGATTTATGATATCCCGCACGGTGCTGGCCTCGCGGTTATTTTCCCGAATTGGATGAAATACGTCCATGAGGAGCGGATCGATCGTTTCGTGCAATATGCAACTCGCGTATGGGGCGTAAATCCGGAAGGAAAATCGGACAACGAAATTGCGCTTGAAGGCATTCAAGCAACACGGGACTTCTTCACGCGAATCGGAGCCGAGTCACGTCTTGCCGACTTCGAGATCGGAAGCGAAAAGCTGGATCGCATGGCTGAAGAAGCGGTTCGTTACGGCGCTATCGGTTCATTCAAACGTTTGGAAAAACAAGATGTTAAAGCCATTTTGGAATTGTCACTTTAATGGGAGGTTGTATATAAATGACCAAAGCACTTATTGAATCCACCACATTAAGCAACGGCGTTAAGATGCCTTGGCTAGGCCTTGGCGTATGGAAAGTAAAGGATGACGGCGAGGCAGAAAGAACGGTTGCCTCCGCAATTGAAGCTGGTTACAGAAGTATTGATACTGCAGCCGCTTATAACAATGAAACGGGCGTAGGCGCGGGAATTCGCAACAGCGGTATCGCGCGGGATGAAATATTTGTAACGACAAAGATTTGGAATGCCCATCAAGGGTATGAATCCACGCTGACGGCGTTTGAAGACAGCAGACGGAAGCTTGACATTGACGTTGTTGATCTACTGCTCATTCACTGGCCTGTCAAAGAAAAATACACGGAAACCTGGCGCGCACTTGAGAAGCTTTACCGTGACGGCTACGTACGGGCGATTGGAGTCAGCAATTTTCAGATTCATCATCTGCGGGATGTCATTATCTCCGGAGAGTTTGTACCGATGGTCAATCAAGTGGAATATCACCCGCTTCTTACACAAGCGGAGCTTCACCAATTTGCAAAAAGCAGCAATATCCAGCTGATGGCATGGAGCCCGCTTATGCAAGGAAACCTGGATCATAGCATTCTTGCAGAGATTGGCGCGAAATACGGCAAGTCACCTGCTCAGGTAGTGCTTCGCTGGGATCTCCAGAATGGAGTCGTTACGATTCCAAAATCGGTTAATCCCGTTCGCCAGAAGGAAAATGCGGATATTTTCGACTTTGAGCTGAATGCAGATGAGGTCGCTCAAATCAGCGCGCTTAACCGTGATCACCGCTTCGGTCCTGATCCGGACAACTTCAACTTTTAATCCGGTTACTACACATTAAAAACACGATAATTAATAAAAAGCGGCAATCTAAAACATTTGAAATGTTTTAGACTGCCGCTTTTATTTAACTATGCAATGCCCTTCCTCCGATTCAATTATTTCTATAAAGTATGCAATACGAGATCGGGATGTCCCGTCCGGTGATTGATATACCGGGCAGCCACGAACAGCAAATCGGATAAGCGGTTTAAATAAGGCAGGACAATCGGATTGATTTCCTCCTCCTGTTGAACCTCTACGGCCGTTCTTTCCGCACGCCGGACGATGGTTCTTGCTGCATGAAGCGAAGCAGCGCATACATGACCACCCGGTAAAATAAAATTGGCTAACGGGGGCAAATTTACCTCCATATCGTCAATTTGCTCCTCCAGATAACGAACATCCTCTTCCAAAATCGACCATGCGACCTTCTTGCCTCGAGGAGTTGCCAATTCTGCCCCCACATGAAACAGCTTTGTTTGAATAACATGAAAGAGCTGCCGGAAGGAAGCCCATTCTTGCTCCTGCCCCAGGTATGAAAGCGCCAAGCCGATCATCGAATTCGCTTCGTCGCATGTCCCGTAGGCATGGACCCGAGGGGAATGCTTCGACACCCGCTGCCCGTAAACTAGGCTGGTTTGGCCCTTGTCTCCCGATTTCGTGTAGATTTTCATACAATTCCTCCTCTTCTGAACTTACATATTCCGGCGGTATTGACCCCCTATTTCATATAAAGCGCTTGTGATCTGTCCAAGCGTGGCTGATTTTACGGCTTCCATTAACGCTTCGAACAAATTACCGTCCTCCAGGGCGACCTGTTTCAAGCGGTTAAGCGCATCGTCGCAATCGTCCTGATGCTGCAGTCGAAAGGCATTCAAATTATGGATTTGCCTCTGTTTTTCTTCTTCCGTCGAACGGGCTAGTTCAATATCGTAGCGATTCTCGTTTGGATCTGGATGAATAAACGTATTTACACCGATAATAGGCAGCTCGCCGGAGTGTTTCTTAAGCTCATAATTTAATGATTCCTCTTGAATTTTTCCCCGTTGATACTGGGTTTCCATCGCGCCAAGCACTCCTCCGCGATCGTGAATGCGCTGGAACTCCTCGAGCACGGCTGCCTCAACAAGGTCGGTCAGCTCATCAACGATAAAGGAGCCCTGGAGCGGATTTTCGTTCTTCGCCATTCCAAACTCCTTATTTATAATCATTTGAATCGCCATCGCCCGGCGTACGGAATCTTCCGTAGGCGTCGTGACCGCCTCATCATAAGCATTTGTATGCAAGGAATTGCAATTATCATAAATCGCAATCAGCGCCTGTAAGGTCGTACGGATATCGTTGAAGTCCATCTCCTGTGCGTGCAAGGAGCGGCCGGAGGTTTGGATATGATATTTCAGCTTTTGACTTCGTTCATTCCCCCCGTATTTATGCTTAATAACCGTAGACCATATTCGCCGGGCGACCCGCCCCATGACACTGTATTCAGGATCTAGTCCATTACTGAAAAAAAACGACAGGTTCGGGGCAAAATCATCAATCCGCATACCTCGGGATAAATAGTATTCGACGAAAGTGAATCCGTTCGCCAGCGTAAAGGCCAATTGCGTTATCGGGTTGGCTCCCGCTTCAGCAATATGATAGCCGCTGATACTGACCGAATAATAGTTGCGCACCTTATGATCGATAAAATACTGCTGAATGTCCCCCATCATCTTCAAGGCAAACTCGGTCGAAAAGATGCACGTATTCTGCCCTTGGTCCTCTTTGAGAATATCCGCTTGAACCGTGCCGCGCACCGTTTGAAGCGTTGCAGCCTTAATTGCCTCGAATTCGGCCTCATCCGGCTGCCGTCCGTTCTTCGCCTTGAACTTATCGACCTGCTGATGAACGGCCGTATTCATGAACATCGCCAAAATGACTGGCGCCGGACCATTGATGGTCATCGATACGCTGACGGAGGGATGGCACAGGTCAAAGCCGTCGTACAGCTTCTTCATGTCATCTAATGAACATACGCTCACGCCGCTATTACCTATTTTCCCGTAAATATCGGGGCGTTCGTCCGGGTCTTGCCCATATAAGGTTACGCTGTCGAAGGCGGTAGACAGCCGCTTGGCTTCGTCATTTTTGCAGAGGTAATGGAAGCGTCGGTTGGTCCGGTCCGGTGTTCCTTCCCCGGCGAACTGTCGTTTCGGATCCTCATCAGTCCGTTTGAATGGGAATACACCCGCTGTATAAGGGAAATAACCGGGCAAGTTCTCCTTAAGCAGCCATCGCAGGATTTCTCCTGCATCTTCGAACTTTGGCAAGCTGACCCGCGGAATCCTGCTGCCGGACAGTGATACGATATACAAGTCCGTCATCGTTTCCTTATTACGAACCTTCGTGACCAGCCGATCCTTTTTGTAGGCTTCGCGGATTTCATGCCACTCTTCCAACCGCTTTTTACAATCCGGATGCAGGCTGGTTTCGTAATATGCGAGCATTGCATCCAGTTTCTCCATGAATATTTCCGCCTCGGATTTAGAAAGAAGCTGTCCTCTGTCGGATTCAATCAGAAGCTTGGTTCCCCTCAAATGGTCCAGATTCCGGGCGACCGTGACCTGCTCTTCCGTAAATTTCTTATACTCACGAACGGTATGAACGATCTCGCCCAGGTAGCCTGTTCGCCCCTGCGGAATGATCCTATTTTTATTTGGCAATTTCGTAAGCATTGTATTTTGTTGCAACGACCAGCTTCCGCCTGTTTTCGCATTAACGATCTTCATAAGGTTGGCAAAGAGTACCGTGGTGGCCTGATCATTAAATTGGCTTGCGATCGTCCCGAACACCGGTAACTCCTCATCAGGCACATCAAACATTTGACGGCTGCGCTTGAATTGCTTGCCCACATCGCGAAGGGCGTCTTCGGATCCTCGGCGATCAAACTTATTGATGACGATTACATCTGCAAAGTCGATCATATCTATTTTTTCAAGTTGGGTAGCTGCACCAAATTCACTAGTCATGACGTACATAGCCACATCACACAGGTCTATGATGGCAGCACCGCCTTGGCCGATCCCGCTTGTTTCGATGATGACAAAATCGTAGCCAGCAAGCTTGACGATATTTATTGCGTCCTTCAAGGCCTCGCTTATCTCGGACTTAGATCCTCTTGTCGCCATGCTGCGCATATATACCCTGGGATTATGGATCGCATTCATCCGGATGCGGTCACCGAGCAGCGCTCCGCCAGATTTCATCTTGGACGGGTCAACAGAAATTACGGCAATCGAGCGGTCTGGGAATTGAGCGAGGTACCGGCGCACCAATTCGTCACTCAACGAGCTTTTCCCCGCACCTCCGGTTCCTGTAATTCCGAGTACCGGAACATCGGGGACGTCTGCATGCAATTTCTTCAGAACGGCTAATGCGGAATCGTCCAAGTCAGCCTTAGACACATGTTCTTCCGCTAGCGATATCAATTTGGCAATGGCTCCCCAGCTTCTATCCCTCAATGTCGTGAAATCCCGTTCCGCCTGCTTTGGTGTCGGATAGTCGCATTCCTTGATCATATGATTGATCATGCCCTGCAGCCCCATTTCACGCCCATCGTCAGGTGAAAATATCTTGGAAATCCCGTACTGAAGCAGTTCCGTGATTTCCGCAGGAACGATTACGCCGCCCCCGCCTGCGAAGATTTTGATGTGGCCAGCTCCCTCCTGTCGGAGCAAGTCAAACATGTACTTCAAATATTCGACATGACCACCCTGATAGGAGCTGATGGCAATTCCCTGCGCATCCTCCTGGATCGCTGAACTCACCACTTCATAAACAGAACGGTTATGACCCAGGTGAATGACCTCGACACCGGAAGCTTGAAGAATACGTCTCATAATGTTTATGGAAGCGTCATGACCATCGAATAAAGCGGCAGCCGTTACAAAGCGCACATGGCAGTTCGGGCGATAAACTTGTGATTGCATGGTTGATTCCGCCCTTCCATCGATTTTTATCCCGCTGATTCTTAAACCAGGTAGAAATGGAAATCCTTCTCCTCTTTAATACAATATTCGCTTTCTAGGCAGAGATACCGCATCATTCGAATGCATGCTGTCGTCGCTTTCATTATTGGATATCGTCGGGAATGGGTTAAAGTTCTTGACATCATCCCATGACAAGAACTTTGCCTCATAAAACAAAAAAGCCGCATAATATGCGGCTTTTAATCGGATATTCTTGTGCTATACCAACTCCGTGATCCGCCCTCGAATTTCAGCCAGATCGGGTAAAACGTTTGATTTGTGATTCAATATTATTTTATCCCCTTCAAACAGAATGCTGCTTGTTATGGCGAATGGCGTTTCGATAAACCTCATGGTCAGCTGAAGCGTATCCTCCTGCTGCCAGGTAAAGCTGGAAACCACGCGTTTATCTTCTTCCTGAAGCATCCGCGTGGTTCCCTCCACCCCTTCGCCCCGGCCGAGGGTAATCCTATATTCATGATCCGGCTTGCTCAGTACAACGACGGCTGCATTGTCTTCAAAGGAAATGGACAGGCTCTTCCAATGCTGATCATTGTCTTCGAGCTCATATTCCTTGCCTGAGACGGTTGCTTCCAGAGGCGAATCCAGCTGCAGCCTCGGAAATCTTATGATTAGACCCTCCAGCTCCGCCGCCAGCTTCGCATGCGAATCCTGATCCGGGGAAAGCGTCGACGGCTGCATTGCCGGGAGCAAGTAATCCCACACGGCATTCATGACACCCTGTAGATCATTAGTTCCGCTTGTCATAGCCAGCACCGCATCCTGCTCCGGCATCACGATACAATATTGACCAAACGCGCCATCACCGCGGTACGCTCCGTGCCGGCATCGCCAGAACTGGTAGCCATAGCCTTGGGCCCAATCACTGGCTCCGCCGTCGCCATTGGATATTTGACCGGAAGTTGCTTCCTCTACCCACTCCTCCGACAAAAGACGCTGCTCGTTCCACACGCCTTTCTGCAAATACAGCTGCCCAAACTTAGCGATATCCTCCGTGGTGACATTTAACCCCCAACCACCGACATTAATCMCCTGGGGACAGGATTCCCATGTCGCACCCACGATACCAAGCGGTTCAAACAAACGAGGCTGCAAATATTCCAGCAGCGTTTGGCCGGTCACCTTCTGAAGTATGGCTGAAAGCATATATGTAGCTCCACTGTTGTAGACAAAATGAGTACCGGGAGCATGCTCGACTGGCTCTTGGAGAAACGCCTTGGCCCAATTCCCGTCTACGCTCTGGTGCATATTGTTTGTTGTATCCTTATCATGGCCAGTGCCCATCATCAGCAAATGGCGGATGCGCATAGCCGATAAATTCGGCTCTATTTCATCTGGGGCATCATCCTGGAAGAAAGATATGACCGCATCGTCCAGCGACAGCTTCCCTTCCGAAGCGGCGAAACCGATGGCGGTTGAGGTAAAGCTTTTGCTTAGTGAGAACAGCATATGCGGGATATCTGATGCGTAAGGCTTCCACCACCCCTCTGCTACCACCTGTCCGTGTCTAAGCAGCATAAGACTATGCAGTTCCAAATGACGTTCTTGAACCGCATTTAAAAATTCAATTACGGCTGTAGAGGGAATCCCTTGTGCTTCCGGCTGACTTCTAGGTAAATGCAGATTTGACCGTTCCATCTTTTCATTCCTCCTTTATACTACTAACTTACTGCAACCGTGAAAGACTGGCAAGCATTTTTGTGAGCGCTCTCATAAACTATTAAACGAACCGTTTCACATGAATAACCTTCTGATGATGACCAGCTATTTTAACGCAGCCACATCCTAAGGATTTTCAATCATTTCCATTTTCCCAACTTACAAACGGCCATTTTTTCAAATCAAGCGTAAACGGCTGTCGCCGTCCTCTGTGGCAAAAGCAGTCGTTTCGCGGAGATATATAAGCACATTTATATGTGAAAACATATAAATTCTTATATATAAACAAAGGCCCTGCCTCAAGGGGCAGGGCCTTTGTTTATTCATCTTTTCTGAATATTAGGAAATTCTCCTATTCGAAGCTTGGCGCTGCCATAAGGAACTAGCACAAGGCTCCTGCTCCTCCTGCTCCCTCGTGTCCGCCCGCAGCAGCGGGGAATCGGCATTATTGCCATCCATCCGCCAATTACGCGATATTAATCTACTACGATCCTATCACCTTTACTATTCGGTTGAGAAACTACCAGAAATTCAACTTCTTCGTTCGACTTATTAAACATTTGATATGGTATCAGATGTAAAACTTCGATTCCCTCATTTCGATGTAAAACAACCTCTTTATCACCTATTTCCAAAGTTGCTGTTCCTGATAACACAAAGAAAAATAGTCGGGCATTTTGATGATAATGCTTATCTTCCGAAGTATTTCTAGCCATAAGAAAGGGCCCGACCACTTCTGGCCGGGCCCTTCTTAAATGCTTTAGACGAGCATATTAGCTCTTTACTTCGCTACAAACGGTTTATCCTGCGATACGGCAATCTGATATGGATACAGATTCGTTCCATCGCCAATCGCAAAATTAAGTATCCGTTTGTTAACCGGAACGATCACGGCACGGTACAAGGTTGGGAAGACCGGAATATCCTTGACCATTAGCTGCTGCCATTCCTTGTAAATTCCTTGACGCACCTTCACATCAAAGGCTTCTGCTGACACGCCTGCTTTAAGCAGCCGATCCTGTTCTTCGCTGGCATACCGCGAGAAGTTATAGATGGCATCTCGTCCATACAAGCCGGCTGGGTCAACGTCAATGCCTACGCCCCATGCGCCTTGATAAACATCAACTTTAGGATCATCTTCGCCATTAGATCCGACGCGGTCATAGAAAGTATTGAATTCCAACATTTCCAGCTGCACATTTAATCCGATCGCTTGCCAGGACTGAACGTAGTACTGAGCAAGCGGCTGAGCGATATCCCCGCCGGTCATGGATATAAAATTAATGACTAATTCACTACCGTCCGGGTTGGTACGGTATTTTCCGTCTAGCTTATATCCCGCGTCATCCAAAATTTTCTTCGCTAGCTCCGGATCATAAGCAAGCCCTGGATTCGTAGAATCATGGTACTCCGGATGAGACGGCGGGATCAGTGTCGTCGCGTTCCAGCGCAAGCCGTGATAGAATTTTTTGCCGACTTGATCATTATCGACTGCATGCGCCATCGCTTTCCGCAAATTCACGTCGCCCATTTTTGCTTTTTCATCAGGAGCTACCTTTTTAGCCGTTGCATCCCATTTCCCTAGTTTAAAGCCGATGTACGTATAGGCACGGTCAATCGCGCCTAAGTATTCAACGTTCGACATCTTCGCGTTATCCGGGTATTGATCAACTGGAAATGAATCTACTAGATCAACTCCCCCGCTTTCCAGCTGCTGAACGATGGTCGTTGGATTGATAACCTTCAGAATAACCTCATCCAAGGCAGGCTCTCCCCGCCAGTAATCCGGATTTTTCTCATAGACGACCGATTCTCCTGGAACGATGCTTTTCACTTTAAAAGCTCCGAAGCCGATCGGCTTCTCGCGTACCTCTGGTGAGGAAGAAATTTTTGCCACATCCATATTGCCGAAAATATGCTTTGCTAACGGATAAGACCACACCCCGCCAGTCAACAAGGATGGCGTCGATTCAATGTACGTAATTTTCAACCTTTTATCGCTAAGCACTTCTATGCCAGAGATGGTTTTCGCTTTACCGTCATGGTATTCATTCATCCCTACAATATTAGTGAAACTCGAGTCATAACGCGGGCCGTCATATTTTGGATTTCCAATAACCTCATGGGCAAACAGCCAATCCTCAGCAGTCACAGGCTTGCCATCCTGCCAGTTGACATTATCACGGATCGTAAACGTAAACGTTTTTCCGTCCTCCGACACCTCATACGTTGCAGCACCATCGTTTGTATATACATAGTTTTTATCCCAAGCCAGCAGCCCTTCATCAAACCAGCCTAGCACCTGAGCATCCGGGTCGCCAGAATAAAAGTTGAAGTTCAGTGTTCCTTCAAATGGAGTATCCGATACAAGACCGAAGGTGATCGAGCCTCCCTTAATCGCTTCGCCTTCATTCTTCTTCACATTACTAAAATCATCAATGGAATAGAGGCCATCTTCTACGGCAGGCTTCTCGCTCTCGGTTGGAGCCGGCTTATCTCCTCCATCAGTCGGAGACGGATTGACCGCTTCGTTCCCATTGCCTGATGTACATGCTGCAAGAAAGACGAGCAGAGCCAGCATGAACGGTAAGATTAGGGACCTTGAAAAAATAGATTTCTTCTTCACCATCATTTTCCTCCTCAATTATCCTTTTCTTTGTCTTGCATCTGTCGCACGCTTTAACGCTTGACCGACATTATTTATACTCAACATCAATACCAAAATCAGTAACGATGCAGGTAACCAAATCCACCATCTAGACTCTAGCGTTTGCGGGTCCCTAGCATAGCTGACTAAAGTACCTAAGCTCGGCGTGCTCTCCGGGAAACCGAATCCCAAAAAGGAAAGGCCGGATTCCAAACCGATATTTGCCGCCAAATTTAAAGTCATCGTGACAATAATGATGGAGCTTAAATTCGGCAGCACTTGCGACATCATAATTTTCAGGTTAGATGAGCCTAATGTTTTTGATGCTTGAACATAATCCAACTCCTTCTCCTGCAGCGCTTTGGAACGGATCAGCCTTGCAATCCCCATCCATAGAAAGGCCGTCATAATGAGCGAGAAGGATACGATGCTATATTTGGGCACGGCTGTAACAAATGCGATAACAATCATTAAGGTCGGTAAAACCATAAAGAAATCGACAAATCTCATAAAAATATTGTCAACCATCCCCCCGAAATAACCGGAGATGAGCCCTACTAGAACACCAATAAGGCCTGTAAGTAAAGTAACGATAATGCCGATAGACAAAGAATTCCGGGTCCCGATAATTAACTGTCCAAAAACATCACGTCCTCCATAATCGGTGCCAAGCCAATATTTTGAAGAAGGAGGCTGCTTCAGTTCGAATAAATCTATCGTAACGATTTGCGCCTGATCCAGAACAAGGGATATACCGTAGACTGACAAGATGACTAGGCTTAGGAAAATCAATGATAGGAAAGCGACCTTGTCCCGAACGATTTCCCGCCAGATAATGCTCCAGCCTGAAGGACTTTTGTCCAATTGCTTTTGCGCGCTTATAGGGGAGGCTGTCTTTCTCATTTTATTCACCTCAAAGTCTCGGGATCTTATTTAATTCGAATACGAGGATCAACTATCGTTAAGATTATGTCAGAAATTAATGCTCCAAGTATGGACGCTGCGCCGTACAATAAAACCAAGGCCGTAACGACACTGAAATCCCGTAGTGAGATCGAGCTCAAGAACAGCTCCCCCATTCCCGGATAACTGAAGATACTCTCAATGAAAACCGTGCCGCCGATAAGCCCCGTAATTTCATAACCAAAGAACGCTGCGATCGGTAATAATGAATTCCGTAAAATATGGCGATTGTATACTCGGGATTCTGAGGCGCCCTTTGCTCTTGCCGTTAAAATGAAATCCTTCTGCTTTGTGTCGATTATCTCGCTTCGCAGCAGTTGAACGGTTGTTACCGTTGTAATTAAAGCTATAGATAAAGCTGGTAGCAGCAAATGATAGAATTTGCTCATGACGTATTGAAGGGTACCTGGCTCCACTCCCGGAGCGATGCTTCCTCCGGTAGGAAACCACCCAAAATGAAATCCGAACACCCATAACATCAATAAAGCAAAAATAAACAACGGAGCCGCGAAGCCTATGTACGTATAGCCTGTTATCAATCGATCCGCCCATGTGTCGTGATAGCGCCCGCTAGTAATGCCAAGCGGAATCGCGATGAGGTAGGTAAGTATTAACGTTGCTAGGGATAACCAAACCGTATTCATCATCCGCTGGCCTATCAGCTCAGAAACCGGCATTTTAAAGCGGAACGATTGCCCGAAATCGCCTTGAACGGCCTTTGTAATCCAATCCCAATATTGCACATACCAAGGATTATTAAGACCTAACTTCTCACGTTGCGCATCCAGCGCAGCCGGATCGATGCTCGGATCGAGCAGGCCTGTCAGCGCATCGCCCGGCATCGCCTTAGCCATTAGAAATACAAGAATGCTCAATAATAGAATTTGAGGAACCATAATAATCATTCTTCGTACAACTGTCCTCCACATCTCCTCAACCTCTCTCAGGCAAAGCCACGAAATGTGTCTCTGATATTGGTTTCAATGGATAAGCCATGCCATCCTCGTCAAAATACTTCCCATAGGCTTGTTCGTATTCCGACTTCACCGCTTCTCGAAATCTATACTTTTCCTCGCGTTTAGCCGGATCAATATCCGGTATGGCTGATATAAGACGTTTCGTATAAATATGTTGGGGGTTATCGAAAATATCCGCTGTCGTTCCTTGTTCGACATAACGACCCTTATACATAATTCCAATCTGATCACACATATGCCGAATAATGCCGAGATCATGACTGATCAATAAATAGGTAAGGTTTAATTCTTTTTGGATGTCCTGCATAAAGTTCAGGACCTGGGCTTGTACGGACACATCAAGTGCCGACACCGGTTCATCGGCGATAATCAGCTTAGGCTTTAGTGCTATAGCTCTTGCTATGCCGATCCGCTGCCGCTGTCCTCCAGAAAATTCATGCGGGTATTTATAAATCGATTCCGGGCTTAGGCCTACCTTCTCCAATAGCTGCTGCACTTGACGCTTCTCTTCACTTGCGGATAGCTTCTCGAAATTCCGCAATGGCTCAGCGATAATATCCAATACGCGTTTCTTCGGATTCAATGAGGAATAGGGGTCTTGGAATATCATTTGGATATCTCTGCAGAATGCCGATTGTCTCTGCAAGCCGCCTGCAGCAAGCTGTTTTCCTTCAAAGAGAATGCTGCCCGATGTAATCGTGTTTAAGCCTATGATCGCTCGTCCTGTCGTAGTCTTGCCTGAGCCTGATTCACCTACAAGACCATAAGTCTGCCCCTGTTCCATGGAGAAATAAATACCGTCAACGGCCTTGACCGGTTGGCCCATTCTGCTAAAAATGCCTCCGCGATTTGGAAAATGCACCTTCAGATCGTTAACCTCAAGAAATGACATGATGACGATCCTCCTCCTTTGGATCAAGGAAGTGAAAATGCTTGTAACAGCTGCATCTGACTAAGTGCCCCGGTGATATCTCATGCATAACCGGATCTGCTTCATGCGCGGAATCATCGATCCAAGGCATCCGCGGCTTAAAACGGCAGCCATGACGAGGAAGATTTTGAAGAGACGGTACAATTCCTTGAATAACATGGAGCCTCGACTTCGCTTCATTTGCAGTCGGTATCGATTGCAGCAATGATCTCGTGTAGGGATGCTTAGCATTCGAAATAAGTGTATAAATATCGGCGATCTCAACGATTTGACCGGCATACATTACAGCCACGCGATCAGCCATTTCGGCTACGACGCCTAAGTCATGCGTAATTAGGACTATTCCTGCCTTACTATGCTCCTTCAGCTTCCTAAGCAATTCAAGAATTTGCAGCTGTATCGTTACATCAAGCGCGGTAGTAGGTTCATCAGCGATTAGCAGCTTGGGCTCATTGGCGATCGCGATCGCAATGACAACACGCTGCCTCATTCCGCCAGATAATTCATGGGGGTATCGACCGTAGGTATGCTCGGGACGCGGAATCCCTACTTTTGCTAATAGCTCGATCGCCTTATTGGTCCTGTCCTTCTTCGAAAGCTTAGGCTTATGAAGGAAAACGGCCTCTTCTATCTGAGAGCCGATTATCATAAGCGGATTTAATGCCGACAACGGATCTTGAAAGATCATCCCTAATTCATTCCCTCTTAGCTTATTTAGCTTCGAGGGAGAGATATGGGCAATATCCTGACCATTGAAATAGATGTTCCCTTCTATTCTCGCTCTTGTATGCAGCCCCATAATCGAATAAGCCAGCGCGCTCTTGCCTGATCCTGACTCCCCGACTATGGCAAGAACCTCATTTTCCCTTACCGTTAGAGTCACATCATCTACTGCTGCATAATAGTGATCCGCGATTCGAAAAGAGGTCGTTAAATGCTCGATTTTCAGCAGCTCATCATTCAATGGAATCCCCCTAGTCGTCATACTAAAGTCACAATTATCATAATATTCAGACAATTTTAGACAAAGGTAATCTAAGACTTTGGAACGAAAACAGAAATCAATACAACTAAAGTAATAATATTTACAATATTTTTTACTTAATTATGGTTAAAGACCATTATTTTATCCATATGTTAATGTTATTTTAACATTATGTCAAGGATTAACTTAGAATAATACATATTTAAATTATTATTGTTTTTATGATAATATTCCATCATTAATCGTAATTAGCGGTGAATAATAAAATTAATCTCATAATACCTACTTCTAGTTTGCTCTTTTATTCGATCTCATTGTGATAATTTATAAACAAATCGCTTCATGCAAATTATTAACCCTATTTATTCGAGGGTTCGATTATAGTTTAAATATCTAAGCAGCACGGTTCGTTCAATCGGTGAGGTATCTTAATATAATGAGCAGGCCGCCTTAGAGCCTGCTCATCCATGTACTTTATTCATCTATAGTGCAAAATCAATCCTGGTTAACTTATTGATAGTTATCTACGCTAAATCATTCCGCATGGCAAATCCATCCCGCAAAAAGTCCAGTAGAATAAAACCGGGTTATATTCGTAAAGCCCGATTCTGCCAATAGCCGTTCAATTTGATTTTCTGGAATGAAAGAAATTTTCATAATGCCACTGTTTACCAACTCATTTACTTTGGATAATTCGTTACCAGCATCGAGCCAAAAGCTTTTCCATACGTTTAATCTGTCTCGAAGTTCGGCATCATCGCGGTCTCCGTATGCGCTAACGAGTACGAATGGAGCTCCCGGTTTCATATTATCCTTAATGGTTTGGAGAAGCTTCAACTTCTCTTGAATATCGTCAATGAAGTGAAGAACCAAGATACAACTTGCCGCGTCGAACTTTGAGTCTGGAAGCGGCAGAACATCAATCGTTCCCTGGATGAGTTTGACGCGGCTTTCCAAACCTAGCTGAACTGATTTATTTTTAGCAATATTAAGCATCTCTTCAGAAGTGTCCACTCCGGTGAACGTCCATTTTGGGTTAGACGGTCCCCATGCGGCAAGTTCATTTCCGCCACCTGCGCCGATCACAAGCAAAGATGCCTCTTTTTCGCCCAATTGAGCTCGAAAATAAGATTGAACCATCGCGAATAACGCATCATATGTGGGAATTGAGATTCGGGCTTTTGTCTCGTATACAAGAGCCATTTCGGGATTGAATGTAAATTTTTCATTCATGATTAACGCCTCCATTATTTGATTAATTTTCAATATTTATATTAGGGATATAATAGATACGTTATATCTATAATATTTTCAAAAAAAGAACGGAACCTCATTCCGTCATGATTCATTTCGCTAAATCCGCTATTCTCTTGTTCTCCAGCATAGTCTGTCGCCAGGGAATATTTCATTCAGAATCACCATTAACGACATTATGAATCCATAATAACTCCAATGTTTATAAAAGGCAAGCATTTAATCTTTCACTCATTGACCAGTAACTTATAACTGGCCGTATGGAAAGTGATTTACTTTGTAGCAATGACAGCATATATACCAGGAATTCTATCCTCTGTCCCTACCGGCATTTCTTTGAAAACCCATCTTTGGATACTTCCTGACTCTTCATGAAGAGCCTTAACTGTTAACCCTGCTTTAACTAAAGATGTTACGACTTCACCTAATGTCCAACGTCTCACTTTCATCTCTTCCCATCAACCGATTGGTCGAAATAATTACCACTTGCAACAAACTGTCCACTTTCAGCCTTTAATAATTTCCAAATAACTGGATGGTATTCTCTTAGAACGAATCTTCCACCCTTACTTAGTAGGCGATTTACGATTGTAAACAGCTTTTCAATATCGTAAATGTAATGCAATACTCCCATTTCTAAGAACACAATATCAAATTTTCCTAATTGTTCAGTATCCACTTCCATCACATCTTGAACTATGTATTCAATTTCTACATTGCATGCATTAGCTAAATCATATCCGAACTTTGCATTTTCATCAGCTATATCAACTACTTTTACTTCTTTTGCACCCATCAAAGCGACGGAGACTGCTTTAGTGCCATTAGAGCCTAGAAGATTGATTATTCTTTTGTTCTTTACTTCCCCCAAATAATCAGCAAGAACTTTTAACCTTTTCCTTGGATCATTCAGTATTCTTTGAGCTTCTTGCTCTATCGAACCAAACCGATTCAGCCATATTTGATACCTATCCTTATTCCAGCTATTACAATTAATAGAGCTCATTTCTCTCTGCATCTAATCCCTCATTTCACATGAAATAAATACGTTTTTTTCAATTCTCGCCCCACCGATAGCAACAAGAACAGTTACTTTTTTCTAATCCGGCGGCTTCACCCGTTGAAATTCTTTAAAACGCGTCCCTACCCTCTAGACCACCAGCAGGGTTCTATTTATTCTGAATATCAGGAATAACCTTATTATGTTCGATTGGCGAGGAGAGAACAATATTATGTCAATAAAATTTAACTCTGAGGAGCAAAATAGAAGGAATCGAGTAAACTGCTTGAACACATTACGATAGGAAACTGGCTGCTTCAATCAAGCGTAGTCATGGCGCCTATGACGCGTTCCTTTGCCGACAACGAGTCCGGGGTCGTAGGAGACGATGTCGTAGAATATTACCGCAAGCGTGCTGCCGACGGTGTCGGCCTGATCATTACGGAGGGCATTAATCTAAGCCCAAGAGCCAAAGGCACCTACGGTATCCCTGGGCTGTATACAACGGAACAAATCCAAGCGTGGAAAAAGGTAACTGATGCGGTTCACTTAGAGGGCGGGACAATCGTGTCTCAACTCTGGCATGTTGGCAGGCTCACTCATCATGAATTAACTGGAGGATATCCGCCTCAAGCGCCTTCCCGCATTGCAGCCAATGGACTCGTTCATCGGTTACGCAAACCTTTCGAGATGCCCGAGGCGATGTCACAAGACGATATTCTTGAAGTGATTGAACAGTATGCAGCAGCTGCGAGAAATGCCATGATTGCTGGTTTTGACGGGGTTGAAATCCACGCCGCGCATGGCTACTTAATTGACCAGTTTAATTCAGAGGTTACAAATACTCGGACGGACAAATATGGCGGGGACTTATCGCATCGTCTAACATTCATGAAGGAGCTGCTAACCGCAGTCGTGAAAGAAATTGGCGCGGCGAGGACGATCGTTCGTTTCTCAGAAATAAAGGACGATATTCCGGAATTTACGTGGGATAATCCTGAACAAACACTAGCCGCCTATATTCAGATTTTCAAGGAAATGGGACTTACGGTCATTYACCCATCAACTAACCAGTTTACAAAGGTTTTCTCCAACGGAATGACATTCCATCAAGCAGTACGCAAATATTGGAATAGAATCATCATCGGAGTAGGAAGTTTAGATCCTGATTCTGCTTCCGCGGCTATTACAGCGGGAACGATTGACTTAGCTGCATTCGGGCGACCGCTCCTCGCGAACCCTGATTTTATTCGACGTTTGAAAGCCGGAACGAGCTTGACACCTTATGATGCCGCATTTCATCTGAAGCATTTGGTTTAATACGTTTTTCATCTTCACTTAAAAGGCTGCTCTTCCCTCATAAAATGACGAGAAGAGCAGCCTTCAGTTACTTAAATTTGATTTTTGGGGATACCATTCAAACTTGGGACGTAATCAGCTGCCTTGTTGCTAGTTAGCGTTTGCGCTTCTTCAGTGAAATGAGCGTTATTCTGCTGATTGTTTTTCTTATCTGCTCGGTTATCTTCGCGGTCATACTTAGGATCAGCATCATTTTTGGGCATAGCGTTCACCTCCATCTCAAAGTTAGTATGAGATGGTGGATTTCATTTTATCCCAGTTGTTTGAAACTAACTGTAGAGAGCTTAATCAAGATCGTTAATTTTCATAATAAACAAACATAAAAGCAATAATAATTCTTGATGTATTAATGAACATGTGTCTATAATTATATGCAGATACAGAACATCTGCAATTGTTAAATGAGCGCGATAGTAAAGTAATAAATAACAATAACTATATAATAATTGTTATTTATTTAAGAAAGCTTGGTGACCGCCAATTGACTAAAGTGGATCGACGAATACTCAAAACGCAGGAAGCGTTAAAAAAAGCTGTTATAGAACTGATGTCAGAGAAAAATTTTGATGACATTACGGTACAGGATCTTTCCGACAGGGCGAATGTTAGCCGTGGGACCATCTATCTTCATTATTTAGATAAATTTGATTTGCTGGATAATCTCATTGAAGAACATATAAACGTTCTAAGAGAAACATGCAGAGCGGCATCTGAATTGGATTTTACCGAATCGACTCTGATTTGGACCGAATACTTTGAACTTCATTATTCATTTTTTTCAATGATGTTAGCGAGTAAAGGCGCTCCTTATTTTCGTGGTCGGTTTCTTAACTTTCTGATCGAAGAATTTACGAATGAGGCCGATGTAGCCAAAGGTAAAAATGAGGGATTAAATGAAGATCTTCTCGTTAGGTTTGTTGCATCTGCTTTCGTAGGGGTAGTGGAATGGTGGTTTACTAATGAAAAACCTGTCCCTCATCATGTCTTGGCAGAACAACTGGGGACATTGCTAGAGAGAAATGTATAATCGGTTTATAGCTCAAGCATTGTATTGGTGCTTGAGCTTTTTTTGTTTCCCAATGGTTTCTGCTAAGATAAAGTTCAACTCTATTTAAACTCCCCATCTTCCCACATATGGATTCCCATACATAAACCATCTCCATCTGGAGCCAATTCGATTTCTTCAAGATATTCTCTTGTATTCTGGTCAAATACTCTTGCAATTAGCGCAAATTCAACTCTATGGTCCTTATCAATGCTACTGTCAATAACACCATCTAATAGCATCATGAAACCATACAAGGTATCACTAATAGCTTTTTCAGCAGCAAGCCTCTCCTCTACAGAGCAATTAGAATTAATATTCTTTTTTGCGTAACCTTTAACGTTATCCATAAGTGTCTTGCCAAAGAAATGTCCCATTTTAATCCATCTGGCGTGTTCATCGGTTGGCCATTCATTATAGTTTCCTTCAGTCATTTAATAACCTCTTCCTTCTATGTTTTAATTGTAGCCGGTTCCCAAACACAAAATTTCTTAACCATTCCTCGCCTTTCTCTCTATGGACCGCTTTGATTTTTTGCATAAATGGATGTGGTAATATTATTTACTTCATCCTCTCTAACACGTCTACTAATAGCTATATTCTACATCCTCATCTGACTTCCTATTGAAACTATTATTGAATTCTACCATAGCCAAACATTGAGCTATTCTGCTCGTTCACTTAATAAAATGAGCAGGCCACCGCAGCGCCTGCTCATCCATGTGTGATATCGTACCGAGGGAGCTCAGTCGCGCGGCATCCTGTCACTTTGAAGATATACTAAAAATAAAAAGCTTAGTTGTTCATAATAATAATTTTCCCGCGGCCGTGCCTAGTTTCGATCGCCCGGTGCGCATCTTCCGCTCGATCCAACGGGAAGACCTGCCTGATATGGATCTTAAGCTTGCCTTTTGTATGAAGATCCACCAACTCGGCAAGGCGGGACGCCGAGCGTGTGCCTCCGACGACGCGAAGCCCAAGCTCCTCAATAAGGTCGTAGGCGAAGAATGTGCAGATGCGGTTCTTGTCTCGTACCAATTCCACCGCCGCTCGGAGCCCTTCACCCCCAGCTGTATCGAAAGCGGAGTCGACGCCGTCCGGTGCGATTGCCCGTATCCTCTCGGCCAATCCTTCCTCATACGTAATCGGGATGGCACCCAGTGAACGTACATAGTCGTGGTTACTCTCACTCGCGGTGCCGATGACGGTCTTGGCTCCCCACTCCTTCGCTAGCTGTACGGCGAAAGATCCCAGCGATCCGGCCGCGCCGTTTATCAGGACCGTTTCGCCCGGTCCGACAGCGATCGCCTTCAAGGCGATGTATGCACCCTGACCGTTACCGGTCAACCCGCCAGCTTCTTCCCAGGACATGGTCCGGGGCTTGCTCACGATTTGGTCGGCGCCGACGACCACATATTCAGCGTAGCAATTCAATGTTGCGAAGCCGAGCACTTCACTGCCCACGGAGAAGCCGGTTACACCGTCCCCAACCTGATCCACGATTCCTGCGAATTCATTGCCCGGAATTTGCGGAAGATTCACCGCTACCCCATATGACGGCGTCCACCCGCTGCGTATGGCGCAGTCGTAATGCTGTACACCGGCGGCTTTCACGTGGACCCTAACTTGACCCGGGCCGGCCTGCGGATCCGGAAACTCCATAACTCTCATGACTTCCGGTCCTCCGATTGAAGTAAATGCTGCTGCTCTCATAGAACACTCCCTCCTTGGTTTTCGATCAGAATGTTTTTGCCGCTCGAACGGCTTGTTGAATGCCCTTTAAAAAACTCACAGCCATTTTGTTGTCATGCCGCTTTCCTCCTGCGTTCGGCTCTGCCGAAGTAAAAATAATAGATCAATAAAATCATCGCATGCAAGAAGGCAAGAACAAAATAAATATTACTGTACACGAACGCGACCGAAAACGAATTTGCCGCATTCCAAACAGAACTTGCACCTTGATCAATCGTCGTGCTGTAAATACTTGCGGAAACGGCTCCGGCAATAAAGTTCAGCATCGCGAGCATTCCCATGCCAACCCCTATCTGTTCCTTAGGCAGTGTCCGGGAAATCGTATTGGACAAGGCAATCATCATGAACGATTGCCCCACATTGCCGAAGATTAGAAAGATGGCGATATAAACAGGTGAGATTCCCGCAAAGGAAGACAATAGAACAAAACAGGTCAATAACAGCGAAGATGCCACATAATAAAGATATGGATTGCCTTTTGCATCCGCCAGCTTACCAGCTTTTCGAACCAGAATCGCAGTCGTGACGGCGGCCGGAGTCATCACGAAGCCGACCAGTCCAGGTGCCAGATGATTGACTTGGGACAATAACTGGGGGCTTAGAAACGCTAGCGAATAACCGATCCCGGTCGTCAGAAATGCAATCGCCAGCACAAGGGAAAAGCCTTTATTACGGAACATTTCAGGCCGGATGAATGGTTTCTCCGCGTAATGGATTCTTGTTATAAACAAGATGAACATAATCAAGCAGCCTGCAGCCGGCATCCAAGCCTCATACGTGATCGCAAGTAGCAGCAACGCCGCCGTTCCAGCGAGCAGTCCGCCGCCCATCCAATCGATGTTACCTTCATTTCCATGTTCATCATCTAAATATTTGTGGTAGTAAGGCAATGTGAATAGAATAAAGAGCGGCAAGCAGAACAGCCATCGCCAATGAACCACACTGATCACCAAAGTGGCAACGATCGGGCCGATTGCACTGCCGATTGCCAAACCGGTCATTGTTATCCCTAGAGCCCGTCCCCGGCTCTCCGGTGGAAAATAACGAACCGGGATAATACTGGCAGTTGTTGGAACTACCGCAGCCCCTACCGCCTGCAAAATCCGGCTGAGCAGAACCATCCAGTAAGCTTGGGCAACCAGGCCGATCAGGGAGCCGAATACAAAAAAGATCAGACCGAACGTCAGCAAACTTTTGAGCTTATAGATGTCGGCCAGTTTCCCATAGATCACGGTTCCGATGGCATATATCAGCAAAAAGGCTGACGTAACCCAACTTACTTGCGCGAAGGAAAGCTGAAATTCCATGCGGATCTCGGGCAATACGATATTAAACATCGTCGCACTCATCACAGAGATGACAAGTGTGAATGCAAGAATTCGAATCAATCGTTCTCCTGCTTGCTGTTGCACTCCGCTTTCCACTTCTTCACCCGCTTTCTATAGGCTAGGGCTCCACACACTTTATTCGAATAGCAAGCACTTCTTCCCGGGAAGATTGTATTCTCCTTGCATAGATTTATCTTATACCGGATAATTGATAAATAAAAATACATCTTACTCTATATCATTCATTCCCTTGAGTATATAAGGAGGTCGAAGATGGAGCTGCTGCAGCTGCAGTATTTTCGTACGGTTGCTAAAATGGAACATATGACGAAAGCGGCACAATATCTGCGGATCGCGCAACCCGCTCTTAGCAAGACGATCGCCCGCCTGGAGAAGGATGTGGGGGTGCCTCTTTTTGACCGCGATGGCAGACAAATTCGGCTCAATGCTTTCGGAAAAGCATTTTTGAATAAAGTGGAGACGGCGCTCACTCTATTGGAAGAGGGATTAAAGGAAGTATCCGATCTCGCAGGCTTGGAGCACGGGAGCATTCATTTGGCGACATCGACTCTAGAGCGTTTATCGGAACCTTTGAGCGCTTTCCTTTCTCTTCACCCGAATGTCAACTTTCGAATAACTCAAGCTTCGATGGAAGAGATGGCTCATCTCATTGAAGTCGGCGAAGTGGATATTTGCTTTACCCCATTACGTATGGAAAGGACGGATTTCAGTGCGTTGTCCGTACTAAACGAAGATGTTTATCTGGCAGTTCCTCCAGCGCACCGCTTAGCTGGTCTTCCGAGCGTACGCTTAAACGAGATGGCAGATGAGCCGTTTATCGGTTATAAAGAAGGGTATCATTTTCAAAAAATGAATGATGGTTTCTTCCATACTGCAGGGATATCGCCAAATTACGTCTGTAGGGTAGACGAACCGGCCGCCATTGCCAATCTTGTCTCCGCAGGTCTTGGCGTAGCGCTGGTCGGTAATTGCGGAGGACCGAATTCCCCGCTTCATCTGCTGTCCATCGAATATCCTGTTTGCCAACGCCATTTCCAAATCATATGGCATAACAAACGTTACCTCTCCTTGGCGGCTCGCAGTTTTAGGGATTTTGTGTTCCAGTATTTTGATCGAAATGGTGAATCGGACATCTAAAAGATGAATTGAATTCTAATTGATGTACTCAATTATGGGTTTGAAAGCCTGATACTCGTAGAAAAATTTATTATAATCACCTTTAGAAAAAATAGCGGAGACCGCTAATCGGAAAATAATTGCCCGTATAATCATTTCTTTATATAGTTCATCACCTGGAAGCAGGTCTATCTCGGAAACCTCGCTTCCTTGCCATGCTATACAATCACAAACTAAAATGGCTTCTGCATATTCTACTGGGGCAATTGTAGGAGAAAAATCAATCACCAAAGGATTCAATACTTGGTCAAAAAGAATATTTCCTGACAAATCACTATGAACAATCTGCATTTTATATTTCTCTTTTAGGCTTACCCTTCTAAGTAAATTATTTATACTGTCTTGTATCTCATGAGGTAGTTCTATTGGCAATTCATCTATTTGCCATGCGATGCGATGACCTTTGGACCAAGGATTATCGATATGATGGAAGTCTCGAAAATTAATAGAAGATAGATCGCGGTGAAATAACCTCGATACCAGAAGTTTTTCTTCTATATGACCTTTTATATCCTGGCCCATTTCATAATGAGTGCAAGCCCATCCTTTACTTACAAAAGTACCATATTTACTTCTAATAGGCTTTGATACCCTGTAACCTTGAGGATTTATTTTGTAAATAATATTCAGTAACCATTCACAATGCTGTATATCATCCACAGGTTTTAATACAGCATTACTAACTCTTACTGATGTATTCTGCCCACCTCTCAATGGTACAATATCCCCGCTAAGATTAAATGAATTTAGTATTTCTTCGGATGGCCACATTTTTTCACCTTCCTCCATTTCTTTGACTTAAAATAGTTATTGAATGGGTTGAAACGAAACATTCCAAATATCATCTTCATCTTTAATCATTTGAAAGCCAGTTTTTGTGTCTTCGCTTGATAGGAACTCAATATATCCCCGAAAATCATTTGTTTGAATGAATTTCCCTGTTCCAATATTATTAAAAGTTTTGAGGATTTGTTCTTTCGTTCCTCTATCGGAATCGGGGATTTTTTGATCCTCTTCTTTCGTCCATTGAACATACCCATTTCTATCCGTATACAATGCATAAACAACATCGTGTTTATTGTCCAATCTTGCTTGAACGTATAACTTGGCTATACTAATTGGTTCTAACTCTTTTAATTGTTGTTCATTTAAATCTTCTTGAAAGTTGCTATAAACCTCTTTTTCTTTAGCTGATAACTTGAAATTTGATGCTTCTATTGGTTGTGTCTGAGGTAAACTACCCTGATGCGGAGACGGCACATTCGTTTGAGGAACAAAGTTTGCTGCAAAAATGCCCAGTATCAATACAGCTGCGCCAACGCTTACCGTAAAGGGAGCAAACCGTCTATATCCGCTTATTTTTCTTTTCTCTGTCAAAGCAAACTCCACTTGGTTCATCCACTCTTTCGTCGGAGTTACGATTTGACTTAGCGGTGGATTAACTAAATCTTCTTCCCATTTAAAGCGGTTATTTTCCATCTTCATCAATCCTTTCTCTTTTGAAAAACTATATTCACTTTTTTTCTTGCCCTATGAAGCCGTACTTTTACAGCTGAATCCGAAATCTTTAACAAGTTCGCAATTTCTGCAATAGATAATTGATAATGCGCATACAGCACTAGGACTTCGCGAAGTTTGACAGGTAAATTCAATACTACTTTCCAAACCTCTTTCAGATTTTCATTTTGAAGAAAATCTTTTTCAGCTGAAGAAGAATTCCCTATGTCTTGTATAAAGCCGACCAGCTTCACTTTACGGAAGAAAACTTTTCTCTGATAATCGATAACAACGTTTCGCGTGATCGATAACAGCCAAGTTTTCACGGATGACTCTCCTCGAAACGATTCGAGCTTTTCGTAAGCTTTAATGAAAACATCTTGTCTAATATCATCCGCAAGGCTTCTTTGCCTAGTTAATGAATAAGCAAAGTTCCACACATCTTCCCCATGGGCTACCATTAAATCACGTAGTATTTTGTTTTTGTCATGCCCTTTTGACAAGTAATGTAGATATGTAAAATCCATCTGCACACGCCCCTCGTAAAGTAGACGATTCATCGTATTGAAGGTTACATTTTATTTTTTTCGATTTTTAGGTGAATTRAGGTACACCAAGGACCTCCACTTAACTGCCCGTTGTTTAATATCGTTTCTGCCAATATTTTACCATACGATCTTTTCCAGCTGGTTAAGTAATCGGGCTGGCACGGAAGGTCGCGGCTAAAGATACATGTTCTTATCCTCCTACCGCAGGATCGCCGCCCCTTTCTGGACTCCTCCAAACACAAAAAACATGCCCTCAGCAGGCATGTTCAATGAATAGGATAGGATTCAAACAACTTAGATCATTACCCTTTCGTCCCGCCCTGCAGTCCAAAACCCTTGGACATAAATTGCTGGGAGAGGATATACATCACGACCGAAGGAATCGCATACAGCACGGAAAACGCCGCTAGCTTGCCATACTCCACCATGCCGTATTGCCCAAAAAACTGATACAGCTTCAATGAAGCCGGGAAATTTTCAGGTGTCTGCAATAAAATATACGGAACAAAGAAATTGCCCCAGCTTCCGGAAAATGTGAAAATAGCTACCGTACAAATGCCTGGAACCATTAATGGAGCAACAACCTTGCGGATGCCAACGAATACAGATGCCCCATCGACCCAAGCGGCTTCTTCCAAGTCATTCGGCACCGAATCCATGAAGTTTTTTAGCATCCAAATACCATAGGGCATAGAGGATGCGACATAAAATAAAATGACTCCAAAAATATTATCATACAATTTCAGGCTTAAAAACAGTTGATACACAGGTACCATTACAGCTGTAATCGGCAAAGAAGTCATAAATAAAATCGTCAGCATAAATGATTTCTTATATTTCATTTGATAGCGAGACAATGGATACGCTGCGAGCAAACCTAATATGACGACGAGTATAGCTTGGCCAACTGACATGATAAGACCAATGACATATGCACGCTGATTGACACGATTGGTAATCACATCAACATAGTTGTCACCCGTTATTTGATTCGGTAATTTAAGCGATTGCATCGCGTTAGGATCAATGGATGCGACGAATACCCATAGAAGAGGAAGCAAGAAACAAATTCCGATCAAAGTAAGAATCGTATACGGCAGGACTCGATAAATCAGTTTACGATGTTTCGCATTCATACGAAGTCTCCTTGTACATTTACTCTTTCATCGAGCGGATATAGAACAAGCTAAGAATAATACCAATTAACAGCAGCAGTAAGGATATTGCGGTGCCATAGCCGAGTTGATAATTCACAAAGGCTTGGTTATACATAAAAATAGGCAATGTAGTAGTTGAAGTTCCTGGTCCTCCGCCAGTCATCGCATAGATGAGCCCAAACACCCCAAGTGTCTGCAGCGTTACGAGCATCATATTCGTTGTAATCGTATCTTTAATATAAGGAATCGTAATTTTCATTAAAATCTGCCAACCTGATGCCCCGTCTACAACGGCCGCTTCTTCAATCTCCGTCGGCACATCATCCAGCGCCGCTTGGAACACAAGCATAGAAAAAGCCGTGCCGTGCCAAATGTTCGCAAGTATGATGGTGACCATCGGAACGGTATAAAGCCAAAGGACTTCAGGAAGTCCAATGGATGTAATAATGGTATTGAGTGTACCTTCATCTCCGAAAAAGCTGTATAAGCATAATGCACATACAATTTCAGGTGTTACCCAGCCTGCCAGCACAATCGTGCCAACGACGCGCCTAAACATCTTATTTTTATGCTTCATTAGTAGTGCAATCAGAAAACCCAGCACTTGCTGACCGATAACAGCAGAGCCTATCAAGAAAACTAGCGTATGCCATATGCTGACTCTGACTGTCGGGTCTTCAAACATGCGAGTATAGTTGTCGATCCCGACAAATTTCAGCTCCTTGGCCGCTTCTCCGGTCAGTGCTAAATTCGTGAAAGAATAAAAGAAGGTCAATAAAATCGGATAAATAAAAAAAACGAGCATGATCGCTATTGATGGAAGCAAAAAATAGAGCCAAGCATATGATTTTCTTTTCTTATAGAGAACATTTCCCGTCAAACTGCTCATGCATCGTTCTCCTCCCGCATGCTGAAAATCAAAAAAAGCGGCTGCTCAAGCAGATCCGCTTGCAGGGATCTGCTTGAGCAAGCAAGCTTTTCTCTTTTATTTTTCTACTACATTTTCTTTGCCAGCAATTCTTGTTACATCCTGTGCGTACTTTTTCAGCGCATCCGCAGGTGACGTACCTGTAGTTACAGATTCAACCATCGTTTGGATTTGAGTGGACACTTCAGGATATTTATCCTGAGCTGGCCTGAACTCCGCATTTTGCAAATACTCCGTCGCGATTTCATTAAATGGCATTTTTGTATATTCAGGATCCTTTGCCACATCAGCCCGAACCGTAATGTTACCTTGAGCAATAACAAGCTTTTGGGTATTCTCTTTGTTTAATGCATATTTGATAAAGTCCCAAGCTTCATCTTTATGCTGAGCATTGCTAGGGATAGATAACGCCCAACCGCCTGCCAGTGTAATCGATCCTGGTGCCTGGCCCTTGCTTGTCGGCATTGGGGCAAAGCCTAGAACATCCTTATATTCAGGCCAAGGCGCAGCACCGCCTTCAAAATAGTTGCCTGTGATCCAAGAGCCGTCTAATGAAATGGCAAGCTTGCCTTGGGGCAAATATTCCCGTGAAGAAGTGTTTCCTGCCTGACCATTCAATACTTTAGACAGCGGCGGTCCAAGCTTCTCCTTGTTAATCGTCTCAATGAAGCTTAGCGAATCCAATATACCCTGACTCTTAATGATCCATTTACCGGTGTCGTTATCGTATAATCTATCTCCCGTTCCATAGAGTAGCATTTCGTAGGTTTGCATCGATGTTGCTTCTCCTGTCGCCTTGCCTAGGTTCATCCAGATCGGTACAACATCCTCACCTGCTTTTTCTTTGATCGTTCTCGCAGTATTTAGGATGTCATCCCATGATTTCGGCTGCCAATCCTCCGGCAAACCTGCTTTTTTGAAGATTTCCTTGTTATACCAGAGACCTCTTGAGTCGGTGTTGTAGGGAACGCCATAGACTTTGCCGTCACTCGCTGTAACACCCTTTTTCATCGCTTCAATAAAGGAACCATTAGTCCAATCTTCCCAACCTTTTAATCTCTCACCCAAGGGCTCCAGAAATCCTGCGCTTGCATCCGAATTCAAAATAAACGTGTCTTCCGTTACAATATCAGGCGCCGTATCTTTGGATTTGAGTGCCAATGCAATTTTGGCAAAATAATCGCCTTCGGACGCTTGAATAGGCGTTGGCTTGATTTCCACATTTTTGTTTGGATAACTGGCTGATACTTCCTTAATCCATTTATAAAACGATCCTTCCTCGCCAATTCCATCATCTCTATACGTTATCGTGATCGTTTTCTTTGTCGTCTCGGCATTCCCATCCTCGGTCTTCGTATTGCTGGGTTCGTTCGTCGTCGTTCCATTATTGCTCGTATTGCTCGTACAACCGAATAACAATGAAACACAAATGATCACTGCTGTCATTAGGATGAATTTCCTTTTGCTCGCTATCACTTTTTTCCCTCCTCAATTAGTTGCTGCTAGTCGAACTGCAAGCCATTTTTTGAATGCGCTTGCCAGATGTATTGTTAATGCTTATTTAAAAAGCCGATGTAATATTCGAACTTTTCAACTCACGCAGGACAATCCCAATTATTTGTCCTATTGCATTGCATTAGCCTAGTCTAAGCACAAAAAACCTTCTTCCCATCGGAAGAGGGTTCTTTGACGTAATATAGGGTACTTACACGTTTAACATTGCTATTCGATCAGCCCTTCATCCTTCAACCACTGCTCGGCGACCTCGCGGGCTTGCGCCCCTTGGAGATCCACCTTGCCATTCAGGACAGACATCTCTCGGTCATCGATTTTGCCAGCGAGCAGATTAAGCACCTCCGCTAGTTCAGGATGCTCCTTAAGCGTGTCCATGCGGATTATGGGTACTGCGTAATAAGGTGGGAAATACTGCTTATCGTCTTTAATAACCTTGAGATCGAATGCTTCAATCCGGCCATCCGTGGAAAATGCGTCGTTCACGTCTGTCGTTCCTTCTTTTACCGCGCTATAGGTAAGGCCAGGATCCAGCCCTTTCACTTCTTTGAACTTCATTCCATAGGCCTGCTGTAAACCGATATACCCATCGGGACGCTCCAAAAACTCATGTGTGGCGCCTAGCACGAAATTGTTGGATTTTCGCGCCAAATCGGTGAAGGTTTCGATTCCCTGCTGCTCGGCACGCTTTCTACTCATCGCCAGCGTATACGTATTGTTAAAGCCGATTGGCTGCAGCCAAGTGACATTGAAGTTTTTCTCATAGGCAGCCTTTACACGCTCGTACGTTTCCTCCGGTTTGCCTCCAAGCGGCTCCTCCTTCAGAACCGATGTCCAGCCCGTTCCCGTATACTCCGGATAAATATCGATGTTGCCTTTAACGAGAGCACTATGAGTCACCTGCGATCCTCCGAGAAAAGGCTTGCGTACGACCGTCAGGTCTGTCTTAGCTTCAATTAAAGAAGCCATCATATGCGTCAAAATATCCTGCTCGGTAAAGTTCTTCCCGCCAACGACGATGGAGTCGGAACCGAACGGATTTCCTTTCGCCACTATGCCTGCCGCTATTGCAAGAATCAGCGCCGTTCCTAGTCCAATACGCAATCCTTTAGCGAACTTGGACGTTTTTTTAGCGCCCTTCCGCATCCCTTTCGGGGTTACTGCTCTCTCCATCCAACCTAATAAAAAGTCGAAGAGCAGAGCCAATAACGCTGAAGGTATGGTTCCTGCCAAAATCAATTCCGTATTAACCGTCGATATGCCCCGGAAAATCAAATCGCCCAGCCCTCCCGCACCGACAAGCGATGCGAGCGTGGCAACGCCAATCAACATAACCGTCGCCGTGCGAATACCCGCCATAATGACGCTCAATGCAAGCGGCAGCTCCACCTTCAGCATGACCTGCATGCTCGTCATCCCCATGCCGATCCCAGCTTCTTTGATCGGCTTCTCTACGTTCATAATACCGGTGTACGTGTTTCTCAGAATGGGCAGCAGAGCATAGACAGTCAGGGCAACGATGGCTGGAAACATCCCGATCCCTAGAATTGGGATCATAAACCCGAGCAAGGCTAAGCTCGGGATCGTCTGAAATAAAGAAGCGACACCAATCACAGAACTCGCCAGCCTAGGGTAGCGGGTCAGCAGCAGACCCAAAGGAATCGAAATCACGATCGCGATCAGAAGAGCTATAAACGAAAGCTCGATATGCTCCATAGTTGCCCGATAAATATCTTCTTGCCGGCTTACAATCACATCCCAGAATTTCATGGCTACCTCCCTGTTAAATCTGCTTAAGCAGAGCGTCAATTAGACTGGAATTGGTGACTAAACCGGCCAATAAGCCGCTAGGATGCACAACAGGAAGACTATATAAGCCATGATGTCGCATAAGCTCGACGGCATCGGCAACGCCCGTTCCTACCAATATGGTAGGAACATCGGATTTCATGATATCCTGCAGCGTCAAATCCTCATGATGGTATTGCTCCTCCAGCATTTCTTTCGTCACAATACCTTTCAAATGCCGGTTCTTTTCGATAACGAGCAAGCTGGTTACGCGGTGCTGCTTCATCAGCTTCGCCCCATGAGCAAGGCCGCGCGACAACGAAACGGTAACAGGATTCGATACCATTACATCCTCCACTGTCAACTGCTCCGATTCGTTTAATCGGTTGCCTCCGATAAACGTTCGGACAAAATCGTTTTTAGGACGGCGAAGAATGCGGTCCGGGGTATCGGCCTGTACGATTTCTCCGCCTTGCATCAACACAATGCGATCGGCGATTTTCAGTGCTTCATCCATATCATGCGAGACGAAGACGATCGTTTTCTTCACTTCCTCCTGCAATTGAATCAAATCATCCTGCAGCTGTTCCCGGCTGATCGGATCCAGAGCACTAAAAGGCTCGTCCATCAGAATGATTGACGGTTCTGCAGCAAGTGCACGAATGACGCCGATACGCTGCTGCTGGCCTCCGCTCAATTCTGCCGGATAGCGATCTCGATACTCACTTGGATCTAGTCCAACCATTTCCATCAAATCATCGATCCGCTTTTCATATGTATCTTTTGCGATACCCTTCAGTTTAGGCACGACCGCTACGTTTTCTTTGATCGTCATATGCGGAAACAAACCGATATGCTGAATAACGTATCCGATATTTCTTCGCAGCTCCACCGGGTTGATGCGGGAAATATCCTTTCCGCCGATTAGAATTTGGCCGGAAGAAGGCTCGACTAGACGATTGATCATCTTCATCGTCGTCGTTTTTCCGCACCCGCTTGGCCCGATCAGGGTAATCAGCTCACCTTCTTTGATCTCGAGATCGATTCCCTTTAGCGCAGTCATTCCATCATTATATCGTTTCGTCACGTTTTTGAACTGTATCAATCGGACACCTCGTGGTAGTCAGAGTAGAACTAAGTTAGTGTTATTCTATCCAACAGCACTTTACCTATTCTCCCTATGCATACAAAAAAAAGCATCATTGCCGCTAAGGCCGTGATGCTTAATCATTTGAAAATCATTCCTTATACACTAGGTTTGACCTGCCGCTGTTTTATTGAACTATCGTTCCTCGTTAGCGCAATGACCATCAGAGATTTTCGCCAACTATTTAATAGTTCATTTTTTTGATACTATGTTTCCCCATCATTTCGCTACCCTTGTTTCACCAGGTTTTCCGCCGTGCGGAAAGCCAAGGCAAGAATCGTCAACACCGGGTTAACTCCGCCATTGGTCACGTGCACAGAGCCGTCGCTCACCCAGAGATTGTCGTATCCATGTACGCGGCCCAAGGGATCAGTGACGGATGTCGAAGGGTCATTTCCCATGCGCAGTGTACCCGCCTGATGCTGCCCGGCACTAAGCCCGCCACCAGGCTGAGTTCGCCATACCTCACGCGCCCCTGCGGCCCAGAGCCACTTCTCTGCTTGCTCTCCCAGCATGGCTGCAGCTCGAAGAGACTCTGGATGGACACTTCCGGAGAGTTGAGCTACGGGCATGCCAAAGCGATCTTTGACCGTCTTCGATAGCCGCACTCTGGATTCGGCGCTCGGGATCTCTTGGATCGGTCCCTGGATTTGGCTGGTTCGCAAGTAACTCTCGCGCATCGCTTCCTTGCCAGCGCTCCCCCATCGCGCCGCATCCGGTGCAAGTGCTCGATACCAGTGACTGAGCGGCAAACGAGTGAACTCGTTAGCAAGCAACCCTCCTCCGATAATTCCGCCTTCGTTACTATGGTCAAAGCGGAAGGTGGCAATACTCACCCCCGGACCAAGACCATCTTGAACCTGTTCATCAAAGAGACCATAAGCACCAGAATAGACATGGCCTTGAAGGTTTCTTCCTACTTGTCCGTTCCGATTGCCTATTCCATGCGGTTCTGAATCACTTGAAGAGTTGAGAAGGAGGCGTGCGCTTTCGATGGCTCCGGCTGCAACCACAACATGCCCAGCCCGCACTTGCCGTCGCTGGATAGAGCCCTCCAATTGTTGCACAAGACGAACCCCAGTGGCATGCTTTCCTCCCTCTGTATCGATGCGCTCCACCGTGGTATCACAGATCAGATCGCAGTTACCGGTAGCAATGGCCCTCACTAACATCGTATTGTGTCCGCCATTCTTACTGTTGGTCGGGCATGCAAATCCGACGCACTGTCCGCACCTTCCACAAGCCGGTCGACCGTCCCGATCGATAGAGTTGATGAGGAGAGGCACCGGCCCCACTTCCCATCCCAACTTCTCTGCCGCCCGAGCCAGGCGTTCTGCTTCCAGTGTACGCGACAGCGCTGGCATTGGATAAGAGCGCTGTCGCTTCCCGCGTCCAGGATGGGCATTCCCATCACCGGAGACGCCAACTTCCCACTCGGCCCGCACGTAATATGGTTCGAGTTCCTCGTAGCGAATCGGCCAATCGCTTAGCGAACTACCGTCTGGTATCCCATAGCGACTCGCCATACGGAAGTCATCCGGATGGAATCGCCATGCCTGCGCTCCATAGATCCGTGTTCCTCCTCCTAACGTCATTGCGTTATTATGATAGTCGCCTTCAAAAGGTGCGGTGATCCGCTCGTCTCCGCCCGCCGATAGAATCGTCCGAGGGTTCCCTTCCAATTCTGGTCCCGTGTTATGGCCATACTTGCTAAAACGATGATTACGCAAATGATCGCTGCCTACCTGACTGTATCGAAGCCAGCTTCCGCGTTCAACAACGAGAACATGAAGTCCAGATTCAGCCAATACTGCTGCCGCTACAGATCCGCCAGCCCCAGCTCCTACGATGATAACATCATACTGGTCTCGAAGTTGATCGAAGGGCCTTTGCGGTAAATCGGTTTCTTCAACCGGCGCATGGCTTTCGGATACGGGGCCCGGACGAAATCCGATCATGTCCCATGACATGCCTTTACTATTTCCGCCCGCTTCAGGACTTCCATAGTAACCTTCGATGACCAGACTCAATAAAGTATCAAAGAAGTGTTTAGACGAAACAGGCCACTCCCGAAAGGAATCATGCTCGACGTCGTGCAGCAGTCTATCTTTCTCATGAGCCGACAGTTCGGAGAATGGTTGGCCGTGGAGAGCTAGTGCTACTGCATCCAATGCACGAAGTCCAGGTTCTATTACATCCGTCCAGGTAGCGACATCCTGGGCGGCACTACGTTTTAGGTATGTAAGAACTCCTCCACCGGTCGCCGACGGCCATGCATCTTCAGGAATCAACCGATCTGCAACCGCTTCCAAAATCAGAGGAACATCGCTCAAAAAATACTTCTGATCACCAAAACTCATCTAACTTCAACCCCCCAATGACATCCAGCAGCATCATATCGACTCATCTTCATGAACGCCCCTCCTATTATTAGTACAATCGGTACCGAACAAGCATTCTGCGTGCAGAGCCTATGTTCTTCATTCTCCACTAACCTTACTTTAATAGGCTAGCGTACGCAGGCATCCTTTCAGGGTCAAACTATTAAATCTATTTAAATATAGCTTCATATCCATATTATACTTTTCACAGAGTTGTTCAAGTACTTTCCATTGCTTGTTCAGTCAAAAACATAAACGGGTTGATGGAATATCTTTATCAAACATTGTTGAACCAAAACACTGGACGTATGAACCGTGGCAACATTTTCTGAAACAATACGTTTATAAAGTAGTAAAGTGAATATATGGAAATTAGAGGAGGATCATCCATGCAAAGAAAATCGATGTTTCGAACAATATTTACAGCTTCTGCTTTACTCATTGCCATCCAAATAGGACAGACAGCGGACAATATTGGAATGAGCCATGTGCATGCCGAGAATCCTGTTATATCGTTCGGCATAGGAAACCCAGGGATTCAGACACCAATTGTCCAGCCTGCTTGGTCCGCAAAAGTCGATAATTGGGAAGACTATCTTACTTCGAACTTTACAGTGACGGATGAGGGTAGAATTTTCACGTTAAGAGATAGGAGGTTGATCGCTTTGAATGCTCAGACAGGAAAAACGATTTGGACTTTTAATGATGATGTGAATTMCATGAATCCCATGTTTGTCTATCAGGGTGGAAATATTTACGGGACTTTAAGTGACGGGAGCCTCTTTGCCCTTTCTGCTTCAAGCGGGAAGAAGCTGTGGCAGTCAAGCGTCAGGATTGAAAAACCAAACGCTATCGAAGTTTTCGGGGATACGTTGTATGCACTGATAGACAATTATACCATTGCAGTCCATGTGAAGACTGGAAAGCAGCTTTGGGTAAACACTGAGCCCCAAGCAACTTATTACACCGGTTCGGGAATCATGGACGCTGGAGATATCGTATTACGTACCATCACAATGCATGAAGAAACACAAACCACTAGTCAACTTATTGCCATCGATAAGAAAACGGGAAAGAAGCTTTAGGGCAAGACCAACCAAGACGTCCCGTTCAAGATCGAAGGCGGGCTGGCGTACTCTATTAAACATAATAATCAACAGATAGTTGAAAATCTTGATCGCAGCATTACGGTTTCCGTCATCAATGTGAAAACGGGTGAAGTAAAGGGCAGCCGTGTTTACCGATGGAATGTAAATGTGGTTTCGGGCGATGAATATATTACCCATGTACCAACCTACTTGGATGGAAATGATTTTTATATCCATCAGAATGGTATTATAGCGAGGTATGATTTTAAAAATTATAAACCGGATGGCAAACCTCTGCAGACTTACAGTGACCCCGCCAATGATCAGGATTCACACCCCCTTAATCGAGTTCACCGCGGTCGCATTTTGTTCGGAAACTGGCAGAATGGTTCGCTCTCCAGTATAAAAAAGGTAAACGGTCAACAAATGAGCTGGATTGGGGATAACCCGTCCGCAAAGACTGTGATCTATGGAAAAGGTGTCTATCTTGCCCAAACCGATGGCATCCTGCACGCAATCGATTTTGATTCAGGCAAACCGCTGTTTCGGGTGAAAACGGGCGCACGTCAATATGATAGTATACTTAAAGAAGATGGATTCCTCATCATACAGACGCCCGGCAAGCTAATAGGCGTGAAATTACCTGCGGTTTTAAAGTAAATTAACAATCACTAGAGTTCCTTCGACATCCGTCAGTCTCCCCTATTACATTTACCGGGGAGCTATCTCAAACGTACCACAGTTTGGATTTCCTTGGGCTTAATAAATGACATCATCCTGCATTAAACAGCATGTTAGCAAATAAAGAAAGGGAGCATACTCTACTTCACAGGCAAGCTGTCGCTCCCAATTGATAATTCATTCAAGCAATAGAGGTGTTCGATCGCACCATGTGGAAGTACAGCATGTACACCTCGAACTCCATTAACGATCTGTGTAATCCTTAAATCAACGACTAGACTAGCTAAAGCTAGAGCTTCTTTACGTTCAAATCCAAAAATTTCTTTCATAAGGTCTAACATGCCTTCAAGAGCGATTATGGTTGCTTCGTTTAAATCTTCATGAAAGCCCATAGTTAGCCACGCCGTAAGAGTTTTTGCTCGTGGCATAGTTAAAGAAATATCTTTTCGAACAGAGAAAGTAAGGTCCACCAATTCCATCGGGCACTCCAATGCAGGACTTCCGACTTCTCCATCACCTTGTATGGCATGTCCATCACCAACTGAAAATAACCCCCCTGATACAGGGACTGGAAGATACAAGGTGCTTCCAGCGGTCAATTCTTTGCAATCGATATTTCCGCCGCATGAGCGCGGTGGGAATGTTGAATGAATTCCAGGTTCATCAGGAGGCATCCCCATTACTCCCATAAAGGGACGTAATGATACCTTGTGTCCCTTATCGCTTATTCCGATCATGGATGCTGCGTCTAACTTCCAGTTAAGWTGAAATTCCTCACCATCTGCAATACCTAAGCTTTTATTTATAGGACTCGGGAATCCACCTGCACTATTCCATCCCCATGAACCAGGATGAATTTGATTAATTTTTATTTCAAGCACAGTACCAGGCTCAGCTCCTCGAATTGCGATTGGTCCACAAAGAGCGTGACCACCATCGCGAGGTCGTTCCCTTGGTTTGAACCTTTTACGTACCCCCGGAGCTGAAAATGGTTCCAGTCCCCATCCTGCGTCAAGTGTACTGTATCGAACGACATCCCCAGAATCAATAGTTAATATAGGTTCAAAATCGCGTGAAAAAGAGCCGTGCAATGTAGATCTTTCAGGGTTAATTGAATACTGGACCATTTTAATCCCTCCAACAATGTAATCCCTTTCACGCTTATATTACTTGAATTATTTGGTTAAAATTCAAATTAGTTGTGTAATAATTGTGACAAATCGAAGCGCAGCTTTCAATTACATACGCAACCATTGCTTTGTATGAAGATATTAATGTATTATTTGACCTTAGAATAAAAAAAATAAAAACGTGGAGGTATGTTTAAATGCCAGAGAAAATTAAACTTCAAGAAGGTCAAAGATTAATTACGAACAAAGATTTTGAAGTAGCGATTGCTGAGAAAGCAATAATCAAAGCCATGCAAAACGGTATGCAAATTAGACCAGCTTCTACAATTACAGGATATAACGATGATTCCGTTCGTATGTCTGACGGAAGTATTATCCACAGATCAGCAAATTCGTTTTTCGTCTAAAGAGCGTTTCTACATGACCGATATAAAAATCGGTCTTTTTTTATTTCACAATGTTTCTTGATTAAATCAATAGGAGCCGTCTGCGGGGCGCCGCCTATTAGTTGTACAGGGTGCTTCATTGGGGCAAGCTAACGTGATGATCTCCAGTCCAGCAGCTCATTCATGATTCGTTCCCTGCCGTTCGGGGCCCAGCTCATGCCGATCCAATTGGGGATAAACAAGGTTTTTGTATGCGGGACAGTACTAATCGCTTTCCAAGCATTCGTTTGCTGGAAGCTGGCCAGCTTTTCTTCTTTCTGCATAACGTTATGATTGTGAATAAGTAAGTTATCGGTTTCAATGACCGGCAAGCTTGTCAGCGTGAACTCATGGTTGCGCTCGGTTAACGGTACGCAGCTGCCAGGTTTTAATCCAAGCTCAGAATACAATAGTTCATTAAGAGGATGGTTCACCATTCCTTGAACCCGTACCTTTCTCTTGAATAACCTCAATAGCGCCACGCTTTCATTGCCCATCGCGACCGATAGCCATTGCCTTACGTATTTCGCTTGATTTTCCAAACTAGCAAAGTTTTGAAGTGCTTCGCTTTCCCTCCCGACGAGCTCAGCAATTCTGATGTGGTTTTTCCGCCAATCAAGTGTGAATTCCATAAAAACCGTAGGCGCGATCCACATTTTGAATCATTGTACATGACTGATTTTGTCCGTTTAAGGCACTTATTTTGTCATGCTTATATCCATTCAGTCTAAGACCTTAATTTATCTGTATACATTTTCCAATAAGTTTCACCACCTGCCTGCTTCGTTTTGCTTGAAAGGTTTCGCTGCTAGTATGGGTAACTTATTTTGCGCATGAGCAACATAATTAGCTTATACAAACTCTATTGGTGTCTAGTAAGATTTCTAACACGGGGCAAGATTGTTTCTCTAGACCCACATGAAACTCCTTTTGTATAATGGCACGGTACCTTTTAAGAATGCTGGAGGCCTGACTACTCAAATGGAATCAACAAACAGACAATCTGCTTTTGCAATTTGGACTAGCTTAATTAGCAATATACTTTTAACTGCCATGAAACTTATTGTTGGTCTGCTTTTTGGCAGCCAGGTGCTCATTGCAGATGGCGTTCATAACGCTGGAGACGTTTTTGCAACTGCAGCCGCATTAATTTCAATGATGATTTCAAAACGGCCACCAGACAAAGACCACCCCTATGGGCACGGTAAAGCGGAGGTCATAGGTGCTGGTATAGTAGCCGTAGTACTTGTCCTAGCAGCTGTCTACATGGGGTACCACTCGGTCATGGCGCTAAGGGAACCTCCTCATGGAGCAACACTACTAGTACTCATCGCAGCTGGAATCTCACTGATATGGAAACAATGGCTTTATGTCTACACCATGCGTGTCGGCAAAAATGCCAATAGCAGCGGTTTGATTGCAACCGCTTATGATCATTTAGCTGATGTATACGCGTCTCTCGCTGCAGTCGTTGGTATCGCTCTTTCCATGCTTGGAGAACGCTATAATATTCATTTTCTGAAATACGGGGATCCCTTCGCGGGCATCATCGTGGCCTATTTTGTGCTAAAGTTAGCGATTCATATGGGACGGACCTCAGTTGATGTATTAATGGAGAAAAACATAGATGACGATCGAATGGAGAAAATTTTACAGCTGGTTCAGTCCATCCCGGAAGTAAAGAGAATTGACAAAATTCGGGCTAGGGAGCATGGACACTACATGATAGTTGATGTAAGAGTGGGGATTCCGGCTGAGTTAAGCGTTCAAGAAGGCCATGATATTAGTAAGAAAATAAAGCAGGTCATTAGAGAACAAAATCCTATTGTCGAAGAGGTTCTGGTTCATTTAAATCCATGGTACAACGAAAATAATAAAAAATGAGTGAAAGTCTATTTGTCAGTGAAACAGCGGCAGTCCTGGACGATAAAATAAGTCCTAGACTGCCGCTGTTTTATTGAACTATAGTTACTTTCTCACTTTTCGTCTAATAAATATTATCATCATTACTATTACTGCAATCCCAATCCCCGTAAACCAGACAAAAGGATGTATGCGGTAGAGTTCGCCTTCAAGATTAACTTGATCAGTTGGCACTTTCCCTTCACCTAGTATAGCTAGATCCTCTTGCGCTTGAGCTAATAAATTTGTCCGATCGCAAATTATGGTAATAAGAAGCTCTTTGTCTCCATACATGGTAGATGGATGGGCATATACTAAATATTCCTTATCTTTTTCAAAATTAAATCCACAATCACCTCCACCGCTTCCTGTGTGAATAATGATTTGAGATTCAGCTCCGCCTTTCCATATTTGGCTGACTTCGAATAGTACAGCTTTCGTCATACTTCCGTCCATGTCTCTTTGCTCCTTGACTTCAAGGACACGACCGGCAAAAACGGCTTCAGAACGACTGTATTCTGCTTCGACAGTTTGGGGTTGAGCACATGAACATGCATAGACAGCCGAGGGAATAAAGATCGTCATGATACTTACAACTAAACATGACAGTAAAAGCGAATATATCGTTTTTCTCATTAACTCCCCCCCTTCTAACTCCGACGGCATAAACAGCTTAATAATGATTAAACGATCCGAAGCAACCAAATGTTACAAGTGAATTACCGTAAGTCAAAAATTTAGAGACTCGTTTTTATCCGACCTTTTCCCGATTGAATATCGAATAGCGATCAGCGTTTAACGCTCTTACTCATCCCAAATTCAAATGCCGCAGCTTATCCGGGTTGCGCATGAGATAAATCCTTTGAATCCGGTCGCCTTTAAACTCCAGGCTGACGACGGTGGGATAAGAATCAGTGGGACTGCTTAGAACAAAGCCTAGCTGGCCGTTGACTTTGACGAGGCGCACGACTCCTTCGCTGTCGCCCTTGGACGCAAGCCCTTGAATGAATGCGAGGACACGCTTGCTCGATGTAATAGGATTAATCGCCGCCATGACTTTACCGCCTCCGTCGCTGTACAGCACGACGTCCTCGGAGAGCATCGCGAAGAGTCCTTCCATATCGCCCGTAGACGTCGCATGGAGGAAGCTCAGCACGAGTTGCTCGGACTGCGCGCTTGCGATCAGTTCGGCGGGCGGCTCAGCTTGGATTTTTCGTTTAAGGCGACTGTAAATTTTTCGGCATCCAAGCTCCGTCTTGTTAACGAACTCCGCAATATCGCGATAGTCGTATTCGAAGGCTTCCCGAAGAATGAATATCGCGCGCTCAATTGGGGTAAGCCGTTCGAGCAAGACGAGGAGAGCATACGAAATCGTATCCTCCAGCACGATTGTTTGGAGCGGATCCTGTCCCGCGGCGAAGGCCGAACCTGCCATGACCGCATACTCTTGCACGAGAGGCTCCGGCAGCCAGGGCCCAACGTATACCTCTCTTTTTTTACGCGCGGATTTCATGTAATCGAGACAACGGTTCGTAACGATTTTGCACAAGTACGCTTTCAGGTTGCGGACGGGACCGCCCACCTTGTTGATTTCCTGCTGTTGCACCGTTACGAATACGTCTTGCACCAAATCCTCGGCATGCGTAACAGACCCTAACATGCGATAAGCGATGGAAAGAAGAAGCGGTCTGTACATCCGGTACACGGAATCAAGCTCCACGATGAATCCCTTCTTTTTCTTGTTTTTTACTGGCAATTATACTCCGGGCTGCCTCTTTCGCGCTAGCCAATGATGCGTTAAGCAGCATACCTGAAGATCCGACCCAATCGCCAGCGACATACAGTCCGGGTCGTCCTTCAACCGCAGGTCCGGGTCTGCCCGACAGTCCGCCGTTCCCGGCGGTTACGATGGCATGCGAGACTATCATTCGCGGCAGGAAGCGATGCCGAATAATATGCTTGCGCCAACCAGGCTGAATCAAGTCGAGAAAGCCTTCCAGCTCGCGTTCATCTTGCAGGGGTTCCGAATAGGTCGAAGCAGACAAATATTTCATGACATGCACGACCGCGTATTCCGGATTATCGGACAATGAGGCGAAAGCGGAATGGTTGGAGTAATACCAAGGATAATCGGCGCCTAATACAAATTTCGTTTTGGGTTGAGGCATCCCGGAAACGACAAGATCCAGGCATGCTGCGCGAACAGGAATCATCTGTTCATAGACTGCGGCTTCTGTAGGGGAAAGAGCTGGATTGAGGAGAGCTAGCGTATCCGCCGGTCCAGCAGTGGATAGCACATGACTGGTTGTCAGCATTGTTCCATCCTTTAGTTTGACTGACATTTGAGGAAAGCTGCCGGCAATTTCTCGTACAGGCGTGCTCGCGCGGATCGACACGCCCGCCTGAAGCGCTTGTTCCGTCAACTGGCTCACGAGGGCTTGCCAGCCTCCGTCCACATACAGCACTTGGCCATGTTTGAGCTGCTCAATTACGGCACCTGCGCTTAGCAGGTCGGGGGCATCGCAGTAGGTGGATACGCGAACGAGCGCAAGCACGACATTGCGTACGCGCGGGCTGGAGATTTGTGATTCCAAATAAGCTTGCAGACTAACCTTATCCAGAGCGGAAGTGTCTGTCTTGCGGAGGCGGCTGTAGAAGCGAAGCAATTGGGTTTTCTCGTGCCACTTAAGGAATGAACCGAGCAATAGCTGTCCGAGGGGAAGCGCTTCGTTGCTGCCGTTCGCTCCTTTGAACACAAACGTGCCTGTTGGCTTCGGCATCAATCCAGTTGGAGTAACGCCAACCTCCTGCAAAATAGGAAGCGCGCTCTTATAAAGAGCATGAGCTCCCAAGTTAACGCGCGAAGCCGCGATATCGGTCGAAGCGGCGCGGCCTCCGAGCTGCGTTCCTTTGTCAAGCAACAATACGGTCTGGCCTGCCCGTGCCAAATAAATCGAAGCAGTTAATCCGGCGATGCCGGCTCCAATAATGACAACGTCCCATGTCGGCTCATAACGATTCTCCATCATGTATATCAATCCTTTCCGGTCTGATGCAAACATGACGATTAACGAATCCCATTTGTGACAATGCCTAAAATAGCAATGCAATTGCGGTTATTCTGCCTGTTCATTTTTACGTAAGCCAGGCTAAAAATACACATCATTTCCAACCAGCACGCTGCAGTATCCCACTTATTAATTCGCTCTTAGCAATTGTATATGCCGAACGGTCATTGTGGAATCGTTGAGTGAGCGCAAGCTTCAAGTCGCCATACATTTTGGCGTCCTCTGGATGACTTCGCAAATAATCTCGAAATAGGATATGACGCTTATATTCGGCGTTTTCCATGGTACACACGTAGAGATGATGCCTGGTTACATCATCAGGAGGAACGAAGGCCTCCCGCCCTGTAACGCCTAAATCACCTTCATGTACATTGCTAACCCTGGGATGGATGTACTCCCAACATGTTCTATTGTGATTACGATGTCGCTTAAAACAGGAAGTACGAAGCGTCGTAACTCTTCAAACAACGGAACCCAACTAGGATCGTAATCGACAACTATCACACTGGTACCCAAAAAGTCTTCACTGCTCTGAGGATTTGCTCGATTTCCTCGATCGCGTGAATGAAATGGCGACGTGTTTCCTCGTCTTTTCCGGTTGGTTTCTGCGCGATCCGGTCCAGGATCAGCTTCTTATTAATGGACACCTGAATCTCGGTCCCTTGCTTATACTCCGCTTCAAAATCGAACTTTTTAAGTATGTTGTCCTTCACACAGTATTGAGCAGCGAGAGCCGGGTTCACCGTTTCGAGTCTGTTCATGATTTTCGAAACAGAGCCTTGGCCCATCGTTGTACGGAGTTCTTCACGAAGCTCTGCCACTTGTTTTTTGCTGCCCCAAATGACTACACCCGCGTCGTAAGCCAATTCTTTCCCTAGCTGCCCTGCAGTACGAACATCCGCCACTTCATTTACCATTGTCATTCTCTTCCTCACCCTTCATTTTTGGGATATTAAAAAAAGCAAAACCCTTTTGATTGGGTGCTGCTTCACACTGGGATTACTCCCGATTATCTTGTTGCTTCGCCTCTGACGTTTGCTCATTTTCAGCATCAGTGCCAACGTCGATCCTTTCATTGAGTTCCTGATGGAATTCGAAAATCTGTTCTGGTTCGTTCAGCAATTCTTGAAAAGCGGCGACAATCAGTACAAAAGCTGCAGGTGTGTTGGGTTCTACACCTTCTGGAAGCGGAACGCTAAGTCCGGATTCGAGGTAACACATTACACTTCTTTTGGCTTTTGTCATGTTTGAACATCTCTCTTTCGTGAAATTGGGTTGTTTGGGAACGCAAAAAAACGCTCCACCACAAGTTCGTAATCAAAAAAGGCAAACTTCGCCTGATTCAAGTTACGAACACATGGTGCAGCGTTCTGTTTGAGATGCTCAAGAGTCTATCGGCCAATGGCACCTGTGGCGATAGCTATTCCATCGCTCTGACGCCGTTTCACAACACTTGGGATTATGACGATCCTCGGGAGCCGGGCCATGTAACGCGGAATTGGGGACAATACAACAGTTACTCCGGTATAAGCGAAGGAGTAGCGCCATAAAACAAGGAAACATGACCTATATGACGGTCATGTTTCCTTGTTTCATATCAGGCTTGCATGAAAAAATGCTGCGCGTTTCCGCTTAGTATACCGGTTACCTGGGAATTTGGAATTTCACTTGGAACGTCTTGCCTTCAGAATCCGCGGTATCTACCGAGAAACGGATGGTTGGAACCGATTGTGTTACCGTAATACCGGGATCTGCGGAAATGACAGCGATTGCTTTTTTGTCAAGCTCGATCTCAATCGTTCCGTTATTTGCGCGCGTCGGGTCGGCTACGGAAACGGTCAGTTCACCGTCCTTTTCCTTGACCATAACGGCGGCGACTTTGTTGCTGGTTATTCCGCCTGCCTTGATTTTTTCGTTGTTCCAGAAGAAAGCGCCGGTGATGCCGAGCTTTTTCTCGTTCACCGCATGAGCGTCCGGTGAGTTCACCAATATCTTGATATCCGGTTTGGAGGCATAATCCTCCGTTTGATTTGCCGTTTTATTAGGCAGCGTTACGTATTGGTACGCGGCGTTGTTCGGGCTAATGCCGTGATCGAGCCAAAGCGTCAAATAATTGCGGGTAATCGGATTATCCGGTGACGGTCTCTGATTGACGTTCAGGTCACCCCATTTAGCCGTGCTGGTCAGGCGCGAACCTTTAACGTCAGTCTGTCCTCCTGGAAAATAGTAGCCGATGTCGGAATTCGGAACATTGCCTGCCAGGTGCGCCCACGAAACATTGTTCATCGTTTCTTCTGATCCGAGCGAGGTAAGTTTGGCCGTTCCATTTACGGTCAGCGCGTTATCTCCGGACGCATTCAGCTTCCGGTTGTCCACGATGGTTTCAACGGAATAAGCCTCTTGATCGTCCAACTGAATACCGGATCCAAGCGAAACCACTTCGTCGTCGAAGAGAAACCACGATTTTTTCCCTTTTAGCGAAGTACCCGATGCCCCCGGCGCCGTAAGGCCCATTCCGACTACTCCGAATTTCCCGTCAGACACGCCGCCGACCCGATTATCCGAATTCACGTGTACCGATTCATTGACGTTAAGCGTTCTTGGTTTTGTATCGGCCGTGGTTCCGGGAAGCCGTTTAAAATTAACGGTCGCCCAGAAATTATCGCTGTACTGTTCTTTATCTTCCGTATAGRTGTAGGTCATCCCCGAACCGGTGTACCAACCTTTACGCAACTCAAAATTGTTCTCGAAATTTGCGATTTTGTCGGAGAACATACTGATGCCGAAGCCAAATCCGGGACGCACATGCACGGCACGGGCCATTCTGCTGAATACTTTGTTATAAAAGATGTCTCCGCGGGAAGGGATCGTCGAATCCTTCACGATTTCATTGGCTCTCCAATTCATTTCGATGGAAGCATCTAAATAAAATCCGCTGTCATTGCTGACGAGATATTTAACCAGGCTTTTAAAGCTTGCCGCATCCGCTTGCGGAGCGATTTGCGACAGACGAATAATGCTTGCGGTCGCTTTATGTCCTGCCACGGAATCCTGGAAATTGTAGCGGGCCACTTCTCTGCCCCGGACCATATCCATCATTAAACCGGTTTTATACAACAATGGCTCGAAGGAATCATAGACCCATTTCCAAACATTGGCGCTCTTCGGATCGGTGACTTCCCAAGGGGTGTCTTTTAATAGATACATGACATCGGAAAGGTCTTTGAGGAGGGAGTTGCCATAGCCACCATTATAAGCGAATATTCCATGCTGTATAAAGGATCCGTCCGGATAGTAGCCATCGCCATTGGTTGCGTATTCAAAAACGTTAAACCGGCCATTCCGGCCATCGGTAACATCGCTCAAACCGTCGCGCGCCTGAATCATTTTGCCGCTGCTTTCACCGGTAATTCCGCGCAGGGCATGGACGATGGCGCGCCAAACCCGATTGGCAGCCATATATTTATATTCTTCGACAGAGCTATAGGAGATAGGGCTGTTATAATCGATAGCGGCCGTCCAGGCGGCAATTTGTTCCGGGGACAAATCGTCGTACATCATCACCATGATTTCTCCGAGCCGCAGCGGAGATCCAATTTCAATATACCACCATTGCGAAGTGCCGGGGCCGGGTTTGGTCGAATTGAAACGATTCGTGTTCAACCAGTCCAACGCTTCGATAATATCCATCTTCAAGGTGTTGTCATATTGAAGTGAGCTCCCATGGGTTGTGTAAGCTAGAGCCAATGCTTTGATCCGGTCATAGCTTGTAAATATATAAGATCTGGCGGAAAGCTCTGAGGAGCTTGCCGGCCATAGGCAATTGCAATTGATGCGGTCCGTTCCACGTTGAAGAGAATCCCGGTAACTGATAGCCGTATTTTCGATCTGTCTGATTTTCGCGGCGATTTCCGGAGTCGCTGAATCATAGTAGGCTCCGCCCGTCAATACATCTTTCCATTTCTTCCGAAGTTCGTCATAGGCAGCCTCCGATTCTGCAGAAACGGTAAATACCGATACCAGAAGGGCCATGACTATAAGGAGGGCAAAAGCTGGTTTAATGGTATGTCGCACATTGTTCATCCTTTCTAAATCACATAGTAAAAAACATTCACTTAAGCAAACGCTTTCATTTCAGGGCTATTAAGAGACAAAAAAAAACGGTTGAGCAGATACAAATACTGCTCAACCTAAACAATTATGCGTCACTGCAATTTGATTTCGTTAGGGGCCGGGTTTAGCCTCCGTTCGCATGGATTGTTTCCAGCCCCCCATTGACGTTCTTCATGATATTGACCATATCCGTATAGGGCTGATCCTGCTGGTTTACCAAGCCTGTATTGAAATTCTCGCCGTCTTTACGCCCAGTAACCGCTTGATCAAAGTACACAAACCAGCCCGAGCCGACAAACAGCGGATGTGCCGTTTGGCTTTCGATGAAAGCTTTGAAAGCCGCGCCTCTGTCCGCTATACTGGCTCTTCTTGTAGCCGCATTGACGGGCGATAACCCGCGCTCGCTAGTGCTAAATGTATATTCCAGATTCAACAGCGGTTTTCCGAAAGCTTCATATCTGGAAAGCCAGCCCGCGTCATTCGTATAATTATCTACGGAAAATGCATCCACAAATTCCATAGCTGCCGAATCCCAATCCAGACTGGTCCGCCAGGTGGGAACGATAGAAGATCCTAAGAACAAATGGTTCGTATCATATTTTTCAATAATATTCCGGATCATCGAGAAGTACGTTTTGGATGCCAGCTTGATATAGTCCGATACATCCGCAGCCGGAACGCTCGCGATCGCGATCGACGTATTCTTTAATGCGTCAAATGATTCGGCGCTCGTGCCAAGAAGCTGGTTGACGGCGGCAATGTCGTTGTTATACCTTTTCGCAAGAAAATCCACAAAGGCGCCCTTCGCCGCAGAGGTCGAATCATACTTCAAAATCTCTTTTACAATATCGGCCGTCCATCCGGCCTCGTTATCGTAAGTGTAGCCGATCAGCCACCGGTCATTCCTCGCCTTTTGAAGCTGTGCGCTCAAGGCGTTGTCGATAATGGATTCAGCCTGCGGATCGAACACATCGTACGTCCATTGTATCCTTTTCAAATTTAACGGATCTTGCAGAACCTCTATATAGGGAAACGTGACATTATTAGGTCTGCTCCACTTGCTAAAGGCATTAAATCCCCAATTGATCAAGCGCTTCTTGGTGATTTCCTCCCATTTCGACTCATAATTGCTGCCGTATTTTTTCATAATGTTGGCGATGATGAAGCTGACTCTTTCACCATTTAAGTCATTGGCGTAAGCGGGGGCATAGACGCTAGGATCAGGAAGCTCCTCGAACACCTTCCGGGGAGTGCCGTCCGTTTTATTAAACGGCGTTCCGTATCCCCACTCCCATATACTTGTCGCATCCACGCCCTTTAAAATGAATTTATAGCCGTCCGGCGTAATAAACCACCATTTATTATCGATTTGTTCAAGTCGGAAAAATCCGGTGCATTTGTACTGTCCCCCGCTTTTAATCCCGCCGTACTGATCATATTTGTTTCGATCCAGCGAAACTTTCGCCAGCGCCTTCGCCTCATTCGCATATTCCTGCTTCAATTGCGCGTCTGTTGCAACCTTTCCCGACCACGTTTCATAAATCCACTGTCCGTATTTATCCACCATTAAAGAATCTTTCTTAAGCTCAGCCTGCATCTGTTCTACGGTAAAAGCAGCAGCCGGGTTCTGCCCTTCATCGCCTGTGCCCTTATAGATTTGTATTTCCGTAAGCGGGATATGCTGATAGGCGTGCGACCGCTTAATATCGATGACAATAAACCTGGCCGTTTTGTTGTTCATCGGGATATTGACCGAATAGTTCAAGGCGGTTCCTGATTTTACATGCTTGCCGGCAATATAGTAATAATCCGTTGTAGCCTCGGGGCGGTATTTGACCGTAAATTCCTTAAACCCCCAAAAACTGTTGGGCGAATTCAATACGATGTTTATGCTGTCCAGCGGGTAGTCCTTCAGCAGGTCAAACACCACCTGTACCGTCCCTTTGGAGGTTGCGCTTCCCATCCATCCGGCATAAGTCGTCGTTAAGGTGTCAAGAAGTACGCCGCTCTCTGACGATACCAAACCGGTAGCTCCTTTGTCGGGAGAACTGCCTGCATCCGGGGCAGGGCTGTAATAATAGTTTCCGGTTCTAAGCAGCGTACCTTCCGCGAGAGCTCCCCCGGCAGGGATGAACGACAATACCAGCACGATTACTAGTAATAGTCTAAAAGCATAACCTAGATACCCTCTATACCATTTGTTCATAATTAACCTCCACCATCGTAGTCATCGACATTGTTAAAACGGTTAATTAATCCTGTAAAGCGTTTACTTACAAATTCCTTCCGCTGCGGATTAGAGTAACCGCGAGAACCTGTCTCAGAGGCATGTGTACGCTTACACAACTGCAGATATTCTTTTACTATTGAAAAATTAACCTTTTTTAATCAATTTCGCTATTTAATACCTCTGTTTTTCCACCTTCCGGCCTTCTGCGTCAAATTGCTTGATATACTCCACCAGCTCGGCAAAATTCACCCAAGAAATGCCTGCTTTCTGATCGGCTGCCCCATAAGACATAATCAGATCATCTCCTATAACGATTCCTCCTGTTGTAAATAAGCAAGGCGTAGGATAATCGCTCGGCATCTCCCATTCCTGGCTGGCGTACATCAATCGCTCGGAGCATCGATGCGCCACAACCGGGAAATCGTTATCCTGCTCGCGCAAAATCATGAAGGATTGCGTATAGCCGAAGCTGGCATCTTTCTTGCCATGGTAAGAAACCAGCCATTCGCCGGCCGAAATTTGGAGCGGCGCCCAGCTTGCCCCGATCCGATCCTCTTCCCAGTGGAATATACACGTGGCCAGCAGACGGTGGGTTACCCTGCCGCAAGCGAAATCCTGCAGCTTTTCCGCCGCAGCGAGATAGATCGACGGTTTCTTTGCCCTGGCTCCTTGAGGGAATAAGGCAGCCGTCATCGGGCGATGCAGCATCACATATTGCAGCTTCCCGCCAATCAGCATCTTGTTCGGGAACAGGAAGGCGTCGCGGTTATCGCTGACATAGCCCTCCGTCAACGGGCATACATAGGCAAAGGCTTCCTCATAGCGGCACGCTTTCAACTTATCCAGGTCCAGCTTATACAGCACGGTTACGGTCGGGTTGGAGCAGGCGGTCACGCGGAAAGGATCATCCCCCTCATGCACCCATTCCGGCACGTAGTCGTTGCGCGTATCGACCGGCGGCTCCCGATCGATAAGCCAATACGGGCCGGGTGGAAACAGTCGGCATGCCGCGGACAGATAAAGCTCCCCTTCTACCGGAAAAATGCGCGGATCTTCGATGCAGCCGTTCGAATAATCCCGTACGCGGTTACCGTTTATATCCGTTATATAAATGTCTTCATACCGCTCATTCAGTGCAGGGGCAATGGCAGGCCGGGAGAAATCGGCAGTCCACGTTCTCCCCAGGTCGCTGCTCGCCGCATATCCGAGAAAGATCGGATACGGGTCATGCTTGCCTTCCTTGCGCTTCCGGGACCATGGGCCCGTTGCCCGGAAGAGCATATGCAGCCGATCGGAAGCCGGGTCTTTAACAATAGCCGGGTTCAGCACCATTTTGCTTGCCCACTCGCAGCCTGGAACCGGCTCCAGCACCGGCTCCGGTGTATACCGGAAACGAGGTCTCATCCATCCATTCCCCCTATCCCTTAATGGCTCCGATCGTCATCCCCTTGATAAAATAACGCTGCAGAAACGGATACAAGAAAATGATCGGCCCGATCGTAATAACAACAGTCGAAAGCTGAATGCCTGTCGTCGTGACGGGAATATTGAGATTCGCATTCAAATAATCCAGATTCTCCGAATTGGAAACGATTCTTCGCAGCATCATCTGCAGCGGATGATTTTGCGGATCGTCGATAAACATCAGCGCGTTAAACCAGTCGTTCCAATAAGAAAGGGCATAGAACAGGGTGATCGTCGCAATAACTGGCATGGAAATCGGCCAGATGATCCGGAAGAAGATATACAGCTCATGCGCACCGTCCACGGTTGCCGCCTCATTCAATTCGAAGGGAAGCGTCCGGAAATATGATGTCATCAAGAAGGCGTTGAAGGCGGAGAACAAGAGCGGCAGCATAAGTGCGAGCATCGAATCCCGCAGGTTCAGCCAGTTGGAAATGAGCAAATAATAACCGACCAGACCGGGCGGAAACAGCATCGTGAAATAAATGTAGAAGGAAAGGACATACCGGTACTTTACCTTTGGATGGGCAGTAACATAGGAGAACATGGAAGTCATAAGCACTGCTGCGACGGTACCGGCCACAGTAATAAAAACAGAAACGAAACTGCTGTAATACACCTGGCTGCCCTGGAACAAAAAACGGTAGGAATCAAGCGTAAATTCCGTAGGAAACATACGAAAGCCCTTGACAATCTGACTCTCTGCCGTAAACGACCCGATATACATAAGCCAGAAAGGAATAAAGCAAATCAGAGCGAAAGTGCCGATGACTAGATAAGCCGCTGCGGAAACGGCGAGTTGCGAAGTATCCCGCTGTTTCATGCTCATTCAATCCTCCCTCTCTAGAACAGCTTCGAATCGTTATCTACCCGGCGGACAACCCAATTGAAGAACAAAATGGTGATCAGCCCCATAACAGACTGGAATAAGGCGACTGCCGAGGCATTGCTGTAGCTGTTCATATTCGTGGACCTCAAAGACCGGTAGGTATACGTATCGATCACATCCGTAGAATTGAAGAGCAGCGAATTGTCTCCGATGATGCCGTAAATCAAGCCGAAATCGCCGTAAAAGATACGTCCCAGCGAGAGAAGCGTCAGCACGATAATGGTCGGCCGCAGCAGCGGCAGCGTAATATACCAAATCTGCTGCCATCGCTTGGCGCCGTCGATTTTAGCGCTTTCATAATACTCCTCGGAGAAACCCGTCAAGGTTGCAAGATAAATAATGGATCCCCATCCTGCTCCCTTCCATACGAATAGGATCGTGAGCAGCCATGGCCAAACCTCCGGCGTTTGAAACCAGGCGATCGTCTGAAAACCAAATTCCTTCATCAAGCGATTAACCATGCCGTCCTGCCCGTTAAAGAAATTTGTGACCAACAAATTAAGGACGATAATGGAAATAAAATGCGGCAGAATGATGAGCGATTGCGTCACCTTTTTGAATACGGAATGGTGGATTTCATTCAGCAGCAGCGCAATGCATAGGGAACATACAGTTCCCGAAACAATGAACAGAAGATTCAAGTAAATTGTATTCAATGTAACCCCCAGCCAATCCGGACCGGTGAAAAAAAACGTCAGATTGTCGAAGCCGACCCACTCGCTTCCCCAGAGTCCCTTTGCCGGTGTAAACTGCTTGAAGGCCAATATATGAGCGGACATCGGCAAGTAAGAAAAAATAAACACGTACACAATGACGGGAAGCGACATCGCATAAAGCCATTTGTTTTTCCTCAGCTGYTGCAGAATCGCCATTTTAAGCCTCCTTTCTTTTCTTCTATACGTGCATATTACGCAATAGTGATGCCGTACGTATAGTCTTGAATTTATCAAAAGGTATGAACGGCAACATCCTGTGAAGGTTCGAATTCTATCACTCCGATAAGTACGGAGTTTACCGATATTAGAAAAAAAACCGGCCGGCCTTAATTTAAGGCCGGCCGGTTTTTTTTTGATGGCTTACTTGTTCTTGCCAGCCAGATATTCATCCAACTGCTTCTGATACTCTGCTTGGACTTTCTTTATATCGCCATAGGCCTTTTCCTTAAACTTGGCCAGACCCTCGTTCGGTTCCACCAGCCCCATCACGATCGGATTATAAAACTCCACGCCCGCATTGCTGAGTTGTGCCACTTCATTGGCTACCGGGCTGGGATTGAAGGTGTAGCCCGTCAGAATATCCGTTGTGAAGTTACTCGGATCCCTCTGCCACTTATTCAGCGCAATAACATCTTCAGGCAGGCTGGCATCGATTCGATCCAGCTTCGGATTCCAGCCCCATGCGAAAGGAATTCCCGCATAAGGGTTATCTTTGATCGGGTTATAAAGACCTTCTCCCGCATCTTCCCAGTTTTCCCCCTCTATACCATAGGCAAGTAAATCGTAATTATCCTTCTGGTTCAGCCAATTAAGGAATTGAATGGCGCGTTCTTTGTTTTTACTGACCACTGGAACAGCAATAAAATTGCCCGCTTTGTAGGTCGAGCTCAGCTTCATGCCTGTGTCGTATAAGGAGTAGGCTTCGGCAGAAGCTCCCGGAACCGATTTTTCAAGCGCCGTGCGGGTATTCAGATTGACGCCGAAATCGAAAAACGTGGATACAGCCGCCTTTCCTTTGGCAAATTCCGCATTTTTAAGCGTAAGAGTGTCTTTGGCCAAAATTCCGTCCTGATACAGCTTGTGGTATTGTTCGAAATTTTTCATTATCATGGGGTCCATGTTATCGAAAATATTATAGACCTTCCCGTCGTTCCCTTTGGTGTACAGTCCGGGATAGTTCAATACGGCTGCAATGTTGGCCGTCGGATCAAGCATGTTAGCAAGCCTCAAGCTGATATGTTCCGTACCGTTAGGAATGAACGGAGTGATTTCCGGAACCTTCTCTTTCACCAAATACATAAATTCGATCAGCTCGTCATAGCTCTTGATCGGTTCGACTCCCAGCTGCTCCCGAATGTCCTTGCGAATGACAAACGTCCATGGGCGTATGAAATTCACTTCAAGCGGAACCGCATACAATTTACCGTTTACCTTATTGGCTTCCATCAGCTCCGCAGAGCGGTTGGCCTTGATATCGGGCCCATATTTTTCGATCAATTCGTCCAACGGTTCATAAAGGCCTGCGGCTATATTTTGCACCGGATTATTGTCCCAGATCAGATCGTAATCTTCCGCGGAGGATAATGCAACTTGACGCTTCTGAAGAACGTCCGTCCATGGGATAAACACCACGTTCAGCTTCACATTAAGCGTACCCGTCAGACGGTTCTCCATCTCCGCCTTGACTTCATCCCAGTTAGCCGGCGGATCTCCGGGGAACATGATCTTCAATGTAGCCGGATTCAATTTACCGTCCTCGGAAGCCTGCGGCGATTCGCCGGTTTCGGAAGGGACCGGCCCATTCGAACTGCAGCCGGCCAATATTCCTGTCAGAATTAGCGATACGACCATTAACAAGAACCCTCTTCTTCTTAACTTCATGGCTTAACCCCTCCTGCTTGATGATCATCCGGGGGGCGGCCGCGACGATTTCCGTCTTGACTCGCGCATCCCGCTTCTGTCTGATCATACTCGGGTTGTTCGGTTTCCGTACAGTCCGGTATCTAACAATTGGTACGAAAGCTGATAAAAGGGCATGTATTCATTTTCCAATTGGCTAAAGTACTGATTTCTACTCTTTATCTTGCGTATTTTCAGTACGGTATTGGTTCGGCGTCATTCCGGTTGCCCGTTTGAACAGGGAATAGAAGGTGCTCTTGGTTTGAAAACCGGACTGTTCCGTTATATCGGCTACCGTCCAATCGGTCGTTGTAAGCAGCTTGATCGCGTACTCGATCCGTTGGTTTGTAATATAGTCGGATAATGAGCACTCAAAATGCTCCTTGAAGATTTGCCGGGCATAGTTTACGGATATGGACACATGAGTGGCAATGTCGTCCACGGAAAGCATCGGATTGTGAAGATGGTTGCGCACATATTCGATCATCTCGGCGGCGACCTCGTCCTTTCGGCTCGAAGCATTCTTCTTGCGGTGCTGATCCATGATCTGCAGCAGCTCACCGTACAGCCACGAGTTCACTTCTCCAATGGTTGCGAATTGCTCCAGGAAAGTATGGATGCTCTTCATTCCTTGGAACGTCTTATAGTTCTTGAAGCTTTTCATAATCGAATAAATAATATGAGTCAGCTGCATCTTGCATTCCTCATAGCTTAGCGCCTGCATATGCAAGGTAAGTTCATCCAGGTAACTCTTTAGAGCCTTATCGTTCTTAAGGTGAACGGAATAAATCACCTGCTTCAGCAAGTCTTCGTCCAGCTTGCTGTCTTCGCCCAGCTGATACCGCTCCAGATCTTCGAAGGTGAATACCCGATCCTCGTTATAAATGAACCCGATCAAAGTCAGTTCGTACATCCGGTTATAAATGGTGTGCACATTGTCTTCCAAATGAAGCAAGGAGCTGACAGCGGCATGCAATTCCAGCTTCAGCCACCGTCTGATCTGAGCTCTTACCTCCTCCATCGCTGCGATGACCGGCGCCGTATCTTCCCCCGAACCGGACGAAGAAATAAGCGCTACGAGGTGATCCGAGCTGAAATCAACCGTTTCCGCGGCAAACCCGTGATTCGCAAGCACTTCGACCATAATATTGCCCAGTGCATAGCGGAGCAATTTTCGCGAAGCGAAATCGTAACATTCCTTGAACCGCCCGTAAGATTCCAGCCGTACGACCGTCATACGGAAAGAGCCCGTCTGGAGGATTTTCGTTTCACTTCTAATAAAGGCTTCTACGGGTCCGGAAGCTTTCGAATTAAAAATCCATTGTCGTAAGAAATCCTCCTTCACCAAAGCTTTGCTGCTCTTGATCGACAAGTCCAATTGCTCGATCTGCTCGACAAGAAGATGGAAGCCGGAATGAATCCACTGAATCTCATTATTGGAATTCGCTGTCTGCGCCATCGGATGCTTCTTGCCGAGCTTGCTTTGCAGTTGAAAGGCCAAGTCGCTAATGGGCTTCAAGCTGCGGTAGGATTGCCAGAACAAGAATAACAGCAAAGCCAACAGCAGAATGATCGAGGAACCGATAATTTCCGTCCGGATCTTGGTTATTTTCGCTTGCCACAGAGAGATTGGTGACAAATGATAAACCTTCCAACCATCAATAGGAAGCTGTGCCGTCTGAATGGACCAGGTTTCATGGCCGTACTCCCATTTCCAGCCCTGTTTTGCCGCCTCCGGCTTATCCGTCCCCATGATAGCTTCCGTCAAAGCGGCATCCGTATTGCCCAGAATGAACTCCTTATTTTTGCCTTCAATAAAAATTTTGTTCTGATCTTTCTCCGATATTTGCAGCATGTGCTCATTCAGCAGCGGCTTGCTGAAGAGAATCGCCACGAATCCATGATAGTTCTGATTAGGCCCGGCTGCCGGTACGACAAGCGCTAGATGCGATTTGCCCTTCACCTCATGGTTGACAAACTGCAGATAAGGCGTTTTCTGATTCTTAATGTAATTCAGCATGGCCTGGTCATAGAAATCCTGTATCGTATAAATGCTTGAGTCTGAAGTATAGATTTGGCCTTGATTGAAGTTAAATAAATAAATGCCGTCTATGAAAGGCTCGCTGCTCATATATTCCCTTACGCTTTCGGCCGCTTTATATAACGACAGGGGGGAATAATCATTTTCACCCATGTTGATCCACATTGCGATATTTTCATCCGAATAAATTCTGAGCGCAAACTGACGCAATTTCTGCAAAGTAAATTCCGAGGTTTTCACGACCTGGTTCATTTTCTCTTGGTTGGACTTATTGATCTCATTCATTGCGCTTTGAGCGAACTGCCGGCTCAGGAACAAAGTAAACACCAGGGTGAGCAAGCTTACGGCTATGAAAGAGTAAAAAAAAATGCTGGAATACGTCTTCTTCGGCTTTATCCGGCTCCACATTGGCATCCCCCCCCCGCTATCTCCTAAAAACAATAGGATAATATTACCAACTTGTCCAGTATGAAATATATTAAAATTTATTAAACAAGTCTGTTTTTTATTACTTGATAGAGCTTTCTTATCAATTGAGTGCACAAAAAGAGCTGTATGGAATCCGATTAAGGTACTTCAAACAGCTCTTATATTTAGAAAAAATATTCTATTAGACTGGCCTTAACTGTGCATATAACCTAAGCAACTTGCTCACCGCCCTCCGAAGCGCCAAAGCTCCAATCGAACAGTGAGGTGTATTTGCCCAGCATATCGCCAAATCCTGCTGCGACCATTGCAGCCGGAGCCTTTGATAAAATGTCCAGGTCTGCGAATATCGCATCGGGTCCTATGGCGGCAATGGTCTTCTTCTCACCGCGGATGATGGTCGGGGCACCTTTGGAATTAAAGCCGTCGACAGACGGTGCTGTCGGTACCGATACGAAAGGAATGCCCGCCGTATAGGCGGCATATCTGGAAATATCGTGGATCGTTCCCGAGCCGGCGGCAACGACAACCTGCGCATTTTTCTGCTGGATATCCAGCAGCAGTTGTACGATTTAGACTTCGTCCGCAATGACGTCGCCTTGGCGATCAGGCTTAATTAGCGTGACCTGGACGGAAATGCCGAGCGCAGCTATCGCTTCTTCAAACGTCTTACCGGCAATCCCATAAGTAATCGCATCTGCTGCGACAATAACCTGAGCGTACTGCCGTTCCTTCAAATAAGGAGCAACCTGTTCGATGGCGCCCGCTTCAACGAGCAAAGGATTTATTTCAATCGATCGCAGAGCTTCGTCGTCAAAGCCTGCGGCAATCTGTTTGACTCTTTCGATCAAGGATGACATAGCAGCGCCTCTTTTCCTTAAGGGTATCGCTTTGTTCTGCTCTTGCGATGCTCAGCTTGTCAACCTATGCGAGGGGCTTGCCAAAGTCCTCTCCACTAATATTCTCTGCCTGCGAGCGCTGTTTTGGCGGATTCTTGCGTGAACACGCCTTCAGCCGTAATAATCTTCATGGGCAGCTCCTTGCCCTCCGACAAATCCTTCACGGCTTTCATCAGCTGAGGCCCAAGCAGCGCATTGCACTCTACTGCAAAGCTCAGTTTGCCAATGCTGAGCGCTTTAAGCGCTGATTTGGTCGCATCAACAGAAATGATTATAATATCCTTTCCTGGCCGCAGGCCAAAATCTTCTATGGCCTCAATGGCCCCCAGCGCCATATCGTCATTATGGGAATACACGACCTTGATCTTAGAGCCCTGCCGCTTTAATGCGGCTGCCATCAGCAGCTTGCCCTGTTTCTTCGTGAAATCTCCCTGCAGCGACTCCAGCATCGTAAAGTTTTTATCGGTCTGGATAACCTCCCTAAACCCTTGCTTGCGCCCGACAGCCGGAGCGGAATGCTGCGTGCCTTGAAGCTCTATGATTGGATAGCTTTCTCCTTCTTCTGCCTGTTGAATAAGCCATCTTGCCGCGCGTCGTCCCTCTTCACGAAAATCCGATCCGATATAAGCGGTCCACAGCGTATCATCGCTGACGTTCACCTCGCGGTCCGACAAAATCACCGGAATCCCCGCGTCCTTTGCCTCTCTCAGCACCTCATCCCAGCCGGTCTCCGTCTTAGGAGAGAACGCAATAACATCAACCTTCTGCTTAATAAACTGACGAATGAGTTCAATTTGTTTATCCTGCGATTGTTCAGCATTCTCATAGAGCAGCTCGACGCCAGCCTCCTTCGCGGCATCAATAACCGACTTCGTATGCGCGATCCGCCATCCGCTCTCCATCCCTACCTGCGCAAACCCTAAAACAAGCGGAGTTTCCGTTTGATCCGGTGTAGGATTAGGCGAAGGTGAAATGGACTGCTCGCTGCTTACCGCCCATTTATCAGTTATTTTCTGGCTTCGCAAAATCACCTTCTTCGGAATGCCCTTTTCCTTATTCAAAATATCAATAGCATACTGTATCGCTTCCTTGCCGCCTGGCGGACTCGTAAAAGTGCCGGTCAGCTTGTTCTTCGATACGAGCTGCAGGCTGCCATTCTCAGAGTTGACCCCATCGATGCCGATGATATTGACATGATTCAAGCCAAGCTTCTGCAGTGCTCGGTAGGCACCTAGCGCCATAGCCTCGTTTTGGGCAAATATTAAATCAACGTCTTGATTGTCCTTTAACCAGCCGACTAACAAATCCTCAGATAAGTCACGCTGCCAATCCCCATTCATCGTCTTAACAATGCTCAGCTTAGAATCCTGGATCGCTTCACGGAAACCCTTGCTTCGTTCCTCAACGGTAGGCGAGCCTGCTAAGCCTTGCATTTCAACTATTTTTCCGCCGGATGCCCCTAACGTCTCTCTTGCAAATTCGCCTGCTTTTCTGCCGATCATTTCATCATCCGTGCCGACGTAAAGCGTATAATCATAACCCGCGACACCCCGTCCGAGCACAATTACAGGAATATCCTTGTAAACGGAGCTTACCGTTTGCGTTAGCGCGACCGGATCATCAAGCGAAATAATAAGCAGATCTATGCCGTAGCCCACCAGCTTCTTTACATCCTGCGCTTGCTGATCACTGCTTTGCGCTGCATCGGTAAAGATGACCCGCATATCTCCGTGCTTCCCGACTTCCTGCTCAATCTCTTCATTCATCGCAACGCGCCAGGGCTCACTCAAATTGGGCTGCGAAACACCGATCAAATACTTGTAGCCGATATCGCTATCCTTGCCAGAACCCTCCGGATTCTGAATACAGGAGCGCAGGAGAAAAACCGCGGCAATAAACAGAGCAAAGAGGATAACAATCCTTAAAGCATTCCTTCCGATCATGACCGTATTCCCTTCTTGTAAACCATTGGGGAGGTTCCGGTCACCTTCTTAAAGGCGCTGCTAAAATAATGCTGGCTGCTGTACCCAACCTTCTCCGCAATTTCGTAAACCTTATATAACGGATCGCTCATAAGCTGTATCGCTTTGCGAATGCGCACCTCCGTCAAATAATCAATAAATGATAGGCCAAGCTCACGCTTAAGCTGCTTGCTTAGATAAGTAGGGCTAACCTGCACGCCCTCTGCAACATCCCCGAGCGTTAACGTTGGCATGCCATAGTTCCGATCAATAAATTTTTTGGTCAAAATAACGATTGGCGACAGGCTTCCTTTATTGCTGAGCTCCCTCATCAAGGTTCGGTGCAAACTAGGCAGCTCCTCGACTGATTCTAATGCCTGCTGCTCTACGATAATGGTCTTCTCCAGCAGTGACTCCATCTTGTCTTGAATCTTCGTACCGAGCAGCAGCCATTCCGAATAGTTATCAATACGGCCCAGTACGATAATATGGCCTTTCTTATCATTGAGAACCACGTGATTCCTTGCGCCTTCGGCTGTGAGCAGGTCCTCCGTTATATTTTTTAACGCAAACTCTAGCAAATCCCGGTCCCATACACGCATAGATTTGCCGGATCCCACGTTCTGAATGACCTTAAACGCAATCATTCCGACAGCCCCTGTCCAGCCTAGCTTTAAAAATGTTGTTTGATTATGAATTTCCTCCGGAGCTACGATGCCATCCAGCCATTTCAATAAAAACGTATCTCGAATGGCGATGGAATTTGTTTTGAGCTGCTGGTCCATCCATACCATTTTCCGCTCCTTATCCCGTTCTTGCTCGAGCTCGCCGATCGCTTTCCGAACGACGCTTTCCAGCTTGGCCTTCACGACAGGCTTAAGCATATACTCAAAGACATGAAGCTTTACCGCCTGCTGCGCATACCGGAATTCATCATGTCCCGAGATGACAATGACGATGCAGCGTTCCAACGTTTGCCGCAGTCTCTCGATGAACTCTAGTCCGTCGACGAATGGCATGCAAATATCGACGAACAGAATATCCGGCTTTCGTTCTGCTGCGAGCTCAAGCGCTTCTAAACCGTTCTCGGCTTCGCCAACAAGCTCGATACCAAGTTCATCCCAAGGCAGTACCTTTGCGAGCCCTCTTCGTATCTTTGGCTCATCATCTGCTATAAGCAGCTTCCACATGTTATTACCACCCGCCATTCAAAATTATCCAAGCATTAATGGAAGTCTAACAATGATTTTCGATCCCAGTCCCCGTTCGCTCTCGATCGTAAGGCCGTAACCAGACCCATGCGATAGCTTAATTCTCTCGTTTACGTTATATAAGCCATAGCCTCGATCCTCGCTGCTCTGCCTGATGGCATGGAATGATTCATTCATCTGGGCCAACCGTTCGGACTCGAAGCCGATCCCGTCATCCGCAACAACGAGCACAAGCTTATTGTCTTCCTTGTAGCCTGAAATCTGAATTTTCCCTACGCCAAGCTTCGCCTTGATGCCATGATAAATCGCATTCTCGACAAGCGGCTGCAAAATAATTTTAAGTACGTTTTGCGACTCCAGCTCCTTCGGAATATCGATATGATAAGACAGTTTATCCTCATATCTGGCCATTTGAATGATCAGATAGCTCTCGACATGCTGCATCTCGTCGCTGAGCGGAATAACCTCCCGGCCCTTGCTGAGACTGATACGAAACAAATGAGTGAGTGCGACGACAATATCGACGATATCGTCCGCATCCCGGTCCTGTGCCATCCACTGAATCGTATCCAGCGTATTGTAGAGGAAATGAGGCTTAATTTGCGCTTGTAAGATTTTCAGCTCGGCCTCGCGTTTTTCCTTTTGCTCCAAATAAACCAGATGAATCAAATTGTCAATTTCCTGCACCATATTATTAAAGCTGTTGCCCAGCTGCCCGATTTCATCTTTGGTCTTGCTCGGAAAACGCAAATGCAGCTCGCCCTCTTCCACTTTTTTCATTAAACTGCGCAGCTTGCCAAGGGGACGAACGATTGAATTCGTAAAGTATAAGGAAGCCAAAAAGGCAAGAAGCAAGGTAACAAGCGCAATAATAACCGTATAAAATTGAATATCGGCAACGACCTGCAGTGATTCCTTCAGCGGGAACACACCGACAATGCGCCAATCGAATTCAGGAAAAGTATTATAGATCATCTGGTATTCCAGATTATCTATATAGCGGAAAACTTTGCCCGAGCGTCCCTCCATCCATTTTCCTGATATGCGGTATACGACCTTGTTAACAGGTGAATAAACGACCCCGCCGTTTTCATCCATAATGAAGATAAAGCCGCTCTTGCCAAGCGAAGCGGATTCGACGATATCCTGAATGATGTCTAACTTCATATCGATCAAAATAACGCCAAGCACTTTGCCGGTCACCGGATCCTTCACGGCTCTAACGAACGATAATACCTGATCGGCGCTTAAATTTTGCGATGCTCTAATATTTCTGCCGATCGGGTGGCTGTACAGATGAATATGGTCCGGTTGAATTACCGCTTTCTTATACCACTGCTCCTCCGTCATGGGATCTCTAGTTATTTGCTCCAATCCGCTGCTGGCGAACTGGTTGTTACCGCTTACAATCATCGCTCCTGCGATTTCAACATGCTTCTCAATATATACCCCCTGAAGCATACGAACCTTGGCTTCCAAGCTATTGAGATGAATCGAATCCGTATTGGACCACCTCATAAACTGAATGACCGACGCATCCTGCGACAGGTAGTAAATAATGTTGTCCATTTCTTGTATGTATACTTCGATATGATTTTTTACCTGATTCATCATCTGCACCGTGTGTGCATTCGTTTCCTCTTCGATGGCATTCTTATACAGCGTGCTGCCCAAAAAGCTGAGCGCCAAAATTGAAAATAAAGTTATGATGACGAAATAAAACAAAAGCTTGAAACGGATACTTCTATTCGCAAATAAACCGCTTAGCATAGACATCTAATCCGTCCTTATAAAATAATGTTCTATATTATATATTAATCCAAAAAACGAAACTACAAAAGAGAAATTTCTCTTAAGTAGTTTCGTTTTTTACCTTACTTTTCCATTAACTTATAAATTAATATTTGCGATTAGGCAAAGCATCAATTGCTTTTTGGCCAAAATATACATCCTCATCGGATTTGATCCATTTTTCAAGTGTTGCGCCCGCTTTGTAATCAAGGATCGCTTGCTTCAATTGTGGTCCGAGCAATGGATTACATTCAACTGTAACATTCATTTTTCCTTCTGCAATTGCTTCGAACGCGGCTTTGATTCCGTCTACGCCGATGATTTTAATATCAGTGCCTGGTTTCAAGCCTGCTTCTTCAATCGCTTGAATAGCGCCTAGTGCCATGTCGTCATTGTGAGCGTATACGACTTGGATGTTTTTATCCTTTTTCAGATAAGCTTCCATAACCTCTTTGCCTTTGGCACGGGTAAATTCACCTGTTTGGGAATAAACGATTTTGTAACCGGCTTCGCCAGCGATTGCATCCTCAAAGCCTTTTTTACGGTCATTCGCTGCGCTTGCTCCAACAGTTCCTTCAAGCTGAACGATGTTCACTTGTGCGCCTGCGCCGAATTCCTCGATCATCCATTTTGCAGCATTTTGACCTTCTAGGATAAAGTCAGAGCCGATGAAGGATACATACAGATCTTCGTTACCTTTCGTAATGCCGCGGTCCAGCAAGAATACCGGAATATTAGCATCCTTCGCTTCCTTCAAAACCGTTTCCCAGCCTGATTCTACAACAGGCGCAAGTCCGATTGCGTCTACTTTCTGAGCGATGAAGGTACGAATGGCTTTAATTTGGTTTTCTTGTTTTTGCTGCGCATCAGAAAACTTTAGTTCGAAGCCCGGATCCTCGCCAAATGTTGCTTTAACCGAATCCGTTTCCGCATCGCGCCAGCCGCTTTCAGCTCCGATTTGGGCAAAGCCGACAACAAGCTTCTTATCGGCTGCAGGTGGTGCCTCCGTAGCCGCATTTTCTGTTTTCGGCTCGTTTGTCGCATTTCCGCTTGCCGGTTTGTTACCCCCATTGTTGCTATTGTTGCCACAGCCAGCGATTAAACCTACCAGCATAATTGTAGCAAGCATGGTAATGAAAAACGGTTTCTTTCTGTTCATCCTTACTTCCTCCCTTTTAACTTGTAATGGCTACACATTTAATATACAAATTTTACAATAGGTCTGTATTTACAAATTAACGACTTTATTTTCAAATTTCGGTTTATTTTTGGAAGCAGGTAATGCGCTTTTTTCTTTTCTCATCACAATAATTCGTTGAAATGCCATGAAAAGAAATAATAAAAATCCGATAGTAATCTTTGTCCACCAGGAGCTTAACGTTCCTTGAAACATAATAATTGTTTGAATGATGCCCGTGCACAGCACCCCTAGTGTCGGCCCAACCATATAACCGAAGCCGCCTGTTAATAAAATACCGCCGATCACGCATGCCGCAATCGCATCCATTTCCATTCCCATCAAATGAAGCGAATAACCGGACAGCATATAGAGCGTGAACACAACGCCGCCGATCGCCGAGAATAAACCGCTTAAGGTATAAACGAGAATCGTTGTTTTCGCAACGGGCAAGCCCATTAATACCGATGATTTTTCACTGCCGCCAATGGCGTAGACCGCCCTTCCGAAGGAGGAATAACGGCCGATCAATATAGCGGCTATGACCACAACTGCAGCAACGAGGACACTAATCGTAATAAAGTTATCGCCCCACAAATGAATCTTGTACTGGGACAGCTTAACGTAGGTCGGATTGCTGATGACGATACTCTCCGTGCTGATCAGAAAGCTGATCCCCCTGGCAAGAAACATGCCCGCAAGCGTTACAATCCAGGGATGAAGCTGAAACCGCTGGATCAAATAGCCTTGCCCTGCGCCAAACAGCGTGCCGATTAACAGCGCAACGATCGTTACGACCAACGCGTTCGCTCCCTGCTCGAACAACCCGGCGGAAACCATGCTGATGAGCGCCACAACCGACGCTACGGATAAATCGATGCCTCCCTTAATAATGACAAAAGCCATTCCCGTTGCAACGATGATCAAATAGGCATTATCAATAAAAAGATTTAAGAACACCTGCATCGAGAAAAAACCAGTGTAAAGGGCAGCCCCTGATCCGTACAAAATGAATAAGAGCAGCAGCGTCGCCAAAACGATAATGTTGTTGTGACTGATTTTTAGAGATACCTGCTTCATTGTGCTGCCACCTTCTTTTTCGCCATTTTAAAAGACTGCCTGAACATGTCGGATTGAATCAAACATACGATAATGACAACAACGGCCTTTACGAGTAAAATACTGGAGGGCTCAACGCCCAGGGAATAAATCGTAGTCGTCAAACTTTGGATAAACAAGGCGCCGACGATCGTTCCGCCTAGATAAAAGCGTCCGCCGCGCATCGACGTCCCGCCGATTACGACTGCCAAAATGGCATCAAGCTCTATCCACAATCCCGCATTGTTCGCATCGGCGCTCGCTACGTTAGCGCTAATAATAATGCCCGCGATCCCGGCACAAACTCCGGTAATGGTATACGCCGTCATAAATATTACCTTCGGACGAATACCCGCATAGCTGCTTGCTGTTTTATTGCCGCCTGCCGCCTCGAGAAACAATCCGAATGCGGTACGCGTTTTGAAGAGATACACAATTAAAAACACGCCCATTGCCAGAAATAGCGGGAACGGTAGACCAAGCAAATGCCCTTTCCCGATGAACTGGAAGGCTTTGTCACTCGTCGTCAATACTTGCCCTCCCGTAATGAGCTGAGCGATCCCGCGTCCTATCGTCAATAGGATCAAGGTAGCAACCATTGGCTGAATGCCAAGAATAGCCACCAGCATGCCGTTCCATAAACCGCATATTAAACCAGCGCCGATACCAACCAGAACAACAAGCCAGAGCGGATACCCATCGAGCATAAATACCGCGATAGCCCCCGAAATGGCTAGCACCGAACCGACCGATATATCGATGCCCTCTTTCGCAATAACCAAGGTCATCCCAATCGCGATGATGATGAGCGGTGAACCGTTCTTCAAAATATCGATGAGATTACCGAATAAATGGCCGTCCTTCCATTCCATCCTGAAAAAATCAGGAATGACTATCAAGTTAAACAAAAATAAAACAACGATCGCAAGGATCGGCCAAATGATTTTCTGCTTTCCTAAATTAAGCGCCAATCCCGTCAGACCCGCCATACATTTCCGCTCCTTTCGCAATCATTTCCATGATGACATTCTCGCGCATATTCGCACCCGTAACCTCGCCGATCTTAATGCGGTCCCGCAGTACGACGATTCGATTGCAGCATTGCACGATTTCCTCGAGCTCTGCGGAAATTATTAGAATGGAAATGCCGGTAGCCGCTAAATCGAGAATAAGCTTGCGTATCTCCATCTTCGAGCCAACATCAATGCCGCGCGTCGGCTCGTCCAGAATGAGCAGCTTTGGCTGTGTCGCAAGCCATCTCGCCAAAATCACCTTTTGCTGATTGCCGCCGCTCAGATTTTCAATCTTCTGCTCTGCGCTTGGGGTCTTTATCTTGAGCAGCTCGATATACTTATTCGCGATTTCCTTCTGCTTGCGCAGCGGAATGAACGAGAACAGTCCCTTGCGCGCTTGCAACGCTAATACGATATTCTCGCGAATCGTCAGCTCTCCTACGATCCCGGCAACCTTACGATCCTCTGGCGTGAAGCCGAGCCCTTTTTGAATTGCCTTCTGAGGGAACATCGACGAAATCTGCTCACCGTCAATGGTCAGTGTGCCTTCATCCGCTTTGTCGATGCCAAAAATCAGCTTTGCGATTTCGGTTCTGCCTGAGCCAAGAAGCCCTGCAAGCCCCAGAACCTCGCCTTTGCCGATATGAAGATCAATCGGATTGATGCTGCCGCGTTTGCCAAGCGAGCTGGCCTTTAGGAAGTTTTCGCCGGCAATACGTTCCACTGCCCTTTTTCCAGCGGCTTCCTCGGTGCTCCATTCGCGTCCAATCATATGCGACACCAGCTCTGTTTTGGACAAATCCTTCGTCACGTACTCACCAACGAGCGTACCATTCCGAAGCACGGTTATTCTGTCTGTCACCTCATATACCTGATCGAGAAAATGGGTTACAAATACGATGCCCATCCCCTCTTGCTTCAGTTTGCGCATGACCTTGAACAACTGCTTCACTTCATTTGCATCAAGGCTTGAGGTCGGCTCATCCAAAATAAGAATGCCGTTTGAAATATCAACTGCTCTTGCAATAGCTACCATTTGCTGAATGGCAACCGAGTAATGCGATAAGGGCTGCTTCACATCAATGGCAAGGTCAAGCCGCTCCAGCAGACGCTCGCTCTCTTGGTACATCTTCTCCCAATCGATTAATCCCCGTTTTCGCGGGTGACGTCCGATAAAAATATTTTCCGCAACGCTTAGATTGGCGCATAAATTAACCTCTTGATACACCGTGCTGATCCCAAGCTGCTGTGCTTCAAGCGGAGACTTCGGCGAGATTGGCCTGCCAGCCAGTTTCACCTCTCCTGAATCCCACTTGTGTACGCCGGTCGCGACTTTAATTAACGTAGATTTCCCGGCACCGTTTTCTCCCATTAGGGCATGAATCTCACCCTTCCTCAGTCCAAAATCAACATTCGACAGCGCCTTAACGCCAGGAAACGATTTACTTATTCCTCTCATATGCAGCACGTAATCTGTGCCCATTGACCTTCACCTCTTTCCAGTTTCACCTCCAATTGTAGAAAAAACGGCACCTGTACGTATTTAGAAATATAGGTCTTTTTTTTAACATTTCGGACATTTAGAAGGATGAACGGGTTTTGGAAAAGGAACAGCACAAAAAAACAGCAGCAGTCTCGGACTCGTAAATAAAGTCCATTGACTGCCGCTGCAAGCCTGATTCATTATGTAATTTTTAACGAGGGGCTTACTCCTTGTTACCACGAGCTTGCCCATACTTACTAGTTAATAAATATTGAAGATTTTCTTTAACACTTAATCAGCAGATACTTACATTCCGTATTTACGCTCGTTCTCCAATAATCAGGTGATAACCATGTCCAACCGATTTCAACATTCTTATTCAATACATCTATATCGCCGATTCGAGTAGTACCGATTATTTTTCCTGCAGCTCGATCAACAATCGTAAATGGCAATTGCGATCCTTTACTTTTATGTTCTAAAGCATTTATTAATAAATGATCTATTTCATTTACTGTAGTGATCGTTCTCCAAGTGTATTCCCATATTTCAGGAGACATTAATGCATCAGCTAACTCAGACTTGTGATCTTCCACCATCGGCAGGAGAAGAATGGACTGACCCACCAATACGTCATTTTTAATATGCATCCTTTGGATCTCCTTCTTATGTCATTTAGATAAATATCTTTATAGTACCTAAAATCCTTGTTGGCGTACCATGATTATAGTAAACGTTTTACATAACAATGCCTGAGTTTCCCTTCGTACATAAGACGGGTAAATGCAAGGGCAAATCCTTCAGACTCTAAGTTTTTTATGCTTGCATGATTGTCAGGATGCACCGTTGAATATAGGTAACGGCAGCCGTTCTCCCTAGCACGTTTCTCACGCAGCCGATGGAAATGCCGTTGTAAACCCAGACCGCGAGCTGATTCATGGACAACGGTTGCCTCCAGAAATCCTACGCCAGATAATTCTTTTTCGGGTACACCGAATTCCCTTCCGAGGTTATTTTCGCTCTGTTTCGGAAACGTCAAAACGGAATAAGCAACAAGCTTCCCAGCAAGATATGCTCCATATATTTCGCCATTTTTGAGGACATAGTCGTGAAAATAATCCTCATCATCCATCGCAAAAAGTTCTTGAGATGGGAGCCGAGACATCACGTCAACCATGAGTGCATTCAGATCAGCAATTTCTTCATTTCCTAGACGACGGATTTCCAAATTAGTTTTTCCCCCTCTCATCTTTATCCGCAAAATCAATTCATCTCCGTTACACGAGCGCTCCTCTTATACATGAACAGCAGAGCTATGCTTGCCGCGAACGAAAGGACAATCAACAAAAATGGCATCGCCGGATCCCATTTATAAGCCCATCCCCCAATAATGCCAGACGGAGAAATGACAAGCAAAATCAGTACGGATAACATGGCAAATACGCTTGCGCGGTTCTCATCGTCGATCGCGTTCGCTACTGCCGCCTCTAAATAGGGATAAGTCATCATCGTACCTACCGCTGCAAAAATCGTACTGGTAATCAGCCAAAACATCATACCCGGAAGGGGGATGATCAGCACCAAATTAGACAAAAGCGAGATGAAAAAACCCCATAGCATAATCGTATGGATCCTGTCATCTCCCAGACGGGGCAGCAGAAGCCACATAGAGAGCAGCATGAACACGGAGGTTACAGCCGGAAAGATCGACACAAGACCGCTGTCCAAATGAAGATGATCGACAAAAAAGAGCGATAAATAAGTACTTTTGAGCGTGAGCTGGAACTGGAACAAAATGTAGACCCCGAAAATCAGCAGCAGCGGTCCATTCCCTAACATCTCGCGGATAACCCCTTTGTATTCCCGCACTCCGGCCATCAAGCCTACGCTGCGGGTTTCCTCCATTTTGCGAAGCCCAATCTCCGTTTCCCGGGTAGCAAAATGGCGGCCGATAAATTGGATGGTCATACAGATGCAAGCGAGGATATACATGATCCGCRTACCGGGAATCAGGCCATAATGGGCGACCAGCAGCCCTCCCAGCGGTGCGAATAAGCCTCCAAGCATGCCAACAAACTGAAGAACCGAGAAAACGTACGTCCGGTCCTTTGGCGCGGTGTCCTCAACAAGCAAGCAGTAAAACGCGGTATGCGGAACCCTCTGAAACCCGTTCACGATTGCCGCCGCTATAAAAAACCAAATATTTTGCGATACCGCCCACAACAGAGTACCCACCGTCCAGCTTAACACGTCAAAATAAAGCAGCGCCCATTTTCTGCCGAGCTTGTCGGTTAAATAGCCGCTGATGAAGGATGAGAATACCTGCACGAGCAGAGTCAGCGTCGTAATCCAGCCGATCGCCGTTTCATCCATCCCCATCTCAAACATATAAATCGTGGCATACGTGCTGAACATGCTGTATGGGATTAGAAAAAAAGGCTCGTACAGCAAACAGCCGCGCGCGTTTTTGGGTAGCTTAGATAAACCAAACATCTTGCTCCTCCATTCCATTAACTTGCCGCTGTTGTAAAACAATAGGAATCAGCTGAATATCAGCGATTACAAGAAGAACTGCTGATCGCTGCCCGTTTGAAAAAGGCTGCCAATCGGCAGCCGGTTCAATCTTTTTTAAGCAAGCTTTACCTATTGGACTTACTTGGCTGCCAACCCACTTCTTGCGACCAAGTATGGGCTTTCTGAATAATATTCCATACGATCGGCCCTTTTCCTTCCACATATTTTGGGCGTTCATTTTTATAAAGCTCCATTAGCCGGTGTTTCTCCTGAGCGTACCTCAAACAATCCGCAGGATGTACCCGTAAATAATCTCTAAACAGCAAAGTGATTTGTTCTGAAAAACTGCCAGCCTGCCTAACGTGAATATGGGTTCTTCGGTTTCCCGGCAATTCTCGAAAATACCTCTTCGTTTTATCCGGATTTTCGTTGCGCAGCACAAAACCCGCTTCTTCAATCTTAGTCTTGTAGTTTAAAACGTTATCGTAATTTAAAACGGATATTTGAATATCAATAATTGGCTTTGCATCCAAACCAATAACCGATGTTGAGCCGACATGATCTATACGACTTGCCAAATCTCCTAATGATTCTCTTAATTTTATAGCGAGATCATGAAATAGATTTTCCCATTCCGAATCGTATTTCGATATCCTCCACTGATCCTCCATTAGTTATCTCCTTCGATTAAACTGGATTATTAAATTTGAGATCCATAGGATCGCAACAGTAACCTTTAGGTAATCAGGTAAACTAAAAGTGTCTACTTTTCAGTTATTCTATTTTGTTCTATATAATTCAAAATGAAAACTGATCGCAAATTCCCATTAATATAGATGAGGCTCTCGCAAGTTTAGCAAGAGAAATATGAAAAAGATCACCCGATCGGATGATCTTTTTCTATGCTTTATCCGACATGGGATTGCTTTAATACGTTTGTTGAAAGAATGCTTCATAAGCTTTCGACGGTTTTTCGAACCAATGGGCTACTTTATCGGCAATCTGCTGGTCCGTTGCTGCCTGTATAAGCATTTGAACAATGTGTTCAGGCATTGGCCCGGTCATGGCATTCGTCCATTCCGTCACGGCCGTCAAATAGGGGCGGGTACGTTTCCAATAGTCGATTCCAACTTTTTCATCCCAAGGGGATTCCTTGTGTGCCGTAAGAGACTCATATAATTGCTCCGCACAATAGGAGGCCGTATTGCAGCCTTGGCCCGTAATTGGATCCGCCAGGAAGACACTGTCACCGCATCCCAGCACCAAAGTACCGTTCAGCATCAAATAAGGCCGGCGAATAACCGGGGTAATCGCTGTCTGGAGATAAGCCGCTTTATCCACAAGTGCGAAATGGTCCAGATCAACACGACCGTAAATCTCCGGAAAATTTTCCTGCAGCATGCTCTTCATCCGTTCCTCAAAATCATGAGCGCTCTTCACCCCTTTAAAAGCATCCAACATGCCTTCAGGCAGCGCCTCTATGAATAAAATGGTAACCGCTCCCTGTTCGGTTAATGCGGGAATTTCAAACATTTCACCGACTCCGGGAAGTACCGTGATCGAGATCCCCACTGGCTCAACAGGTGCTACCCCTGTAAAATAACCAACGATGCATTTGCGCTGCGGCGCATCGAATGGCGTAAGCTCAGCTTCAACTGGGAAGGGCAGCAGCGGACCCGATTTCCCGGTGGCGTCGATTAATAGATCATAAGATTCAGCCAAATCCTTAACCTCATTCTGGGATACGCGGGCTTTGCGCAAGCTCACGCCTTGCTCCGCCAGATCTTCCATCGCGTTGGAATAAGCCATGCGCTGATCGATGGACGTTGCCGCTCCCGTCAGTCTCCCCACAAACAACTTTTGCTGGCCCATGTTGAAGTGGATCGTTTTAATGGAAGGGGCTGCATCCGTTTCCGGCACATGAAAACGATGCTCCCGATCTAGTGTCGGACGAAAATGAACTTGGGTCGATCTAATTTTTTCACGGCGAATATCATCCGCTTCCTCATAATGAAGCAGTGTTACGTCAAAGTCATTTTTCAAGGAATAGGCAAGCTGAAGTCCCGCGGTACCGCTGCCGATAATTCCGATTCGTTTGTTCATAAATTCATCTCCTCCATGAAGGGTTTCTATAAGGATACAGAAAATCTTCATGGACCAAAAGGGAATTTCTACCTAAATTGTGAAGAAGCCAACCGAACAATCGGTTGGCTTCCATTCATTATTCGGCGACGGTTCCGACGATGGTCGTTCCCGTCTTCGTAATCTTATATTCGACGATTTTTCCGCTCCAAAAGTGGAAGGTCAGCACAACTTCGCCGTCATTCACTTCGTTGAAGAAGTTTTGCGTGAGCTTAATCTCATTCGTGTCGTACGACGGCGAGAAAGCATACGCAAATTCCTTGAAGGATGTCCAGTTCTGCGGACCCGCGTTGCCTCCTGCAGCGTAAACAGCTTCCATCGTAGCAAGCCGGTCGCCGTTGAACGCTGTCGGGATCGAGAATTCGTTTGTCGTTCCGGCTGCATTCTGCAGCACTGGCGTAGAATAAACGATTACATCAAACGTCCAGTCCTCGCCCTTGTTGAAGTCAGCTGTAAGCTCCGCGTTCTCGCCGTATGCGCCTGATGCTGTCAGCTTGGAGAGTAAGCTTGCCTTCACTGTCAGGATATCGCCAGCTATGGAATAGTCCGTGCCTGTGCGCAGCGTCTTGCCATTATGGCGAAGAGCCGTCAGGCGATTACCGTTTAATTCGAGCCGAATGACGGCATCCTGCGTTTTCTCGCCCTTGGCCAAATAAATCAAATCGGTTTCCGCCGTTGCCGAGCGGCCCTTCCAACTCGCTTTAAGCATGCCGTGCAGCTGCGGATCGTTCCATTTCAGCTGGCTGCGGTTGAGATGTTGTCCATTATCCCACAGCATATGAGTAATGCCTCTTTCTTGGATGTAATGAAGCAAGTACTCGAAAAATTTAAGCTTCTCGCCTTGTTCGATCGTACCCGTGTTTTTGTCGAAGCCGAGCAATCCGTATTCACCCAGAATAACGGGGATGCCCTTAGCCACTAATGTATTATAGACGCGGTCGAATGTTTGAACGATGTCATTCTTGGTTTCTTCATTGAAGCGGGTGAAGCCGGCGATGTTGACGCTGAATGGCCAAAATCCATAATAGTGAACGGTGGCAATCAGGTTCGGGTCGTTCAGTTCGGCAAACGTATCTACCAGCGCGTCGAGCCGATCCTGGTTCGCGTTCGTCTCAAGCGTCGGCAGTACGAGCGGGCGCTCGGAGTTGTTGCCGCCGGAAGCACGTACAATCTCATGGAAGGATGCATTCAATTCATGCAGCATCGCGAAGTTAGCTTCGCCGTTTCCACCCCAGCCGTCAGAGAAGCGAGGTTCGTTGATGCTTTCGAACGAAAGCTTCTTCGATTCGTTTTTGAACCTTTCGGCGATTTGCGTCCATGCTGCATTATATCGGGCTAGAACAACATCATGTTCGCTGCCCATACGGTTAACCCACAGCCAAGAGTCGTGGTGCAGGTTGATCATGACGTACAAGCCGGCGTCAAGAGACCAGTCAACGACCTCTTCAACCCGGTCCAGGAATGCCGGATCGATCGTGTAGTCTGGAGCCTCGCCCATCCGGTGATCCCAAGTTATCGGAATGCGAATGCTCTTGTAGCCTTGTGAAGCGATATGCTTAATGAGCTGCTTCGTCACGCGCGGATTGCCCCAGGACGTCTCGTCGACTCCTGTCGCGTCAAACGTATTGCCGAGATTCCAGCCAGGCTGCATTGCTTCGACGTAAGATTGAATCTTGCTCTTCGGAATGGCGGTCGCGGGCCGTTCCTGCGAGGCAGCGCTCGCGGATGGAAGGATCATAGCTAACAAAAGCGTTACCGACATGATGATGCTAATGAGCTTTTTGGATGAATGCATATAATAAACTTACCTCCTCTAGGTTTTGGTTCCGAAACAAAATGCCGTGCATGTCGAACAGGTTGGAGCTCCACTCCTTTCATGAAAGCGTTATCATAAACAGGATACAGGGATGATTGTACCATGTCATAATTTTTGGAAAAACCCTAACAATCAGAGAAAAAATCAGATGGAAATTACAGGATGGCGGCAGTTATTGAGAGTAGATTACGCATTTAGTTAGTATTGAAAAACTTTTAACTCTCCAAAAAAAAAGTATCCCCTGCGGCTTTGCCGCTTTGGAGATACCCTCTGCTAATCCTATTTTAAAACAACTCTCTCTGCAGCTGCCGTTACCTCGCAGCCGCTGCCTCCATGAAGTCGGCAATCTGAACCTTACGGCCGGTTTTTGCGCTCTCCACCGATGCCAGCACCATTGCCATACTATAAATATTGTCGCTGCAGTCGGTTTCAGGCTTACGGCCTTCCGTTAGCGAAGCAAACATATCGTCCAAACAGCCTTTATGCCCGGTGTTCACCATGTTAGGGAGCTGCGTTTCCACTCTCTCATAGTCTCTGATAAACTTTCCGGTCTGATCACCGGCAGCTACAATCTCCGCATAAGGATTTCCATGCCCGTCCCAAATCGCAGTACCATGTTCGCCTGTTACCCGCCATGACGCCTCCCATGAGGTCGTTACGCCTTCCGCGCACCATGATCCGCGGTAATTAAACACGGAGCCGTCAGACATTTCAAAGATGCAGATCGCCATTGCGTTACCTTCGTACCATGAGCCGGGAGGATTATACTCATGGCAGTAAACCGATACCGGATTTGCTCCCACAATAAATCTCGCTTGGTCAAACGTATGAATCGACATGTCGAGCAGCAGCGGACTGTCCATCGCATCGCGGAAGCCGCCGAAATGGGCGCCTAGAAAGAAATCAGCGCCAACAAAGCCTGGTTTGCCGATTACCCCCTCCGTAAGCAATTGGCGGAAGGCGCGAATCCGCGGATCGAACCTGCGGTTTTGCATAACCGCATGCGTCCTCCCCAGCTCATTTGACAGCTGAACGATTTCGTTGCAATCATTCATCGTTTCGGCGAGCGGCTTCTCCCCAAATAAATGGCAGCCAGCCTCTAAAGCAGCTTTGCTAATCGAATAGTGACTTGCAGGAATCGTAACATCAAATACCACAGTGGCACCTGTCTCCGCAATCGCTTGCTTAATATCCGTAAAGATCGGACATGCAAGCCCTTGACGGTCAGCCATTGCCTGTGCGAATTCCTCTTTAATATCAACAAGGCCGACGATTTCAATGTCCGCTCTTTGTTTCGCGTAATCTACCCATGTATTTGCCATGCCGCCGCAGCCGGCGACGACTACCCGATGCTTTATTGTCATCTTCATCTCTCCTCGCATTCATTTTGATTTATTAGACCGGATTTGGAACAAAATCTCCGCCGCGGCAGTGCTTCAAATAGTTTAATGCATGCACCTGTCCGGTCATTTCCAGCTCACCCTTATAGACGGGATCATGCCAGCCTTCAATATCGATTGTGCCTTTATAGCCATTTTGTCTCAAAATCGAAATCACATCGGTCCAGTTCGTATCGCCAAAGCCCGGTGTACGGTGCCATACAAATTGCTGCTTACCATGTACACCATGCTCTTTGACAATGTCCCATGCAATGGTTGCATCCTTGCCATGCACGTGGAATACTTTATTTACCCATTTGCGAAGCTGCGGAATGGGATCAATTAAGCTCACCATCTGATGGCAAGGTTCCCATTCCAAGCCAATATTGTCTTCCGGCACGGCGTTAAACATAAGCTCCCAAGCCGTCGGGTTATGCGCAATGTTCCAATCGCCTGTTTGCCATGTGCCGCCCATATCGCAATTTTCAAAAGCAATCCGCACGCCTTTGTCCGCTGCTCTGCGCGTCAACTCGCCGAACACTTCCTTAAACTTCGGAATCGATTCATCGATCGGCTGGTTTGTTATGCGGCCCGTGAAACCGGATACAATATCAGCTCCGAATAAATGGGCATGATCGATAAGACGCTCCCAACTTGCCAGCGTATCGGCATTATCGCCCGCGCCCGTCAACGGATTACCGAATACGCTTACAGCCGGAACAACAAAATCATGCTCATCCGCAAGCGCTCTCACCCGCTTCGCCATTTCAACCAAATCTGTCTTGCCGGTCGTTTGCCAGAACGTTAAGTTAAATGATTCGAAGCCATGCTTTACAATTTGCGGAATGACATGGTCCGCGTTTCCCCCGCCTACTAGTGTTCCAATTCGCAATTTGTTTTCCATCCTTGTATATCACTCCAATATTGGCTTATAGTATTCGTAACAACTTCATTATAGCTAGGAGCTTTGCAGATTACTCTATACAATCTTGCGCAATACTAGTCTAATCTTGTGGTGGTGAACGGAAGATGTCTTATCCGAAGGAACTGCGGGAAAACACCCGTCTGGAGCATAAAACCTATCCTATTCAGTTATTTCAAAATCACTGTGACGATGTCAAGCCGAATGACTGCATCCTTTATCTCCATTGGCATGAGCACTTTGAAATCATCTTCATGCGGCAAGGCAGCGCCTTGTTTCATATCGACAGCCGGCCGTATATTGCCAATGAAGGGGATGTGATCATCATCCCCGGCGGCGGCCTGCATGTCGGCTACTCCCTTGGCTACGGGCATATCTATTATGATTGCGTCGTCCTGAATGCTTCCCTCTTCAATGACTGGGTCCATGATCCTGTGCATGCGCAATATGTAGCTCCCTATTTGGAAGGCCGTCTTCATTTTCCCGTCAAGCCAGCGGATCAGGAAGAAACCTGCCAGCGCTATTTCGCATTGCTTGATGAAGCGATTGCTGAGCTTGCAGCAAAACCTCCCGCGTATCAGCTTGTCGTAAAGTCAAAGCTGCATGCTTTGTTTACGCTGCTGTCCCGCACCTTCCTCGAGCGGCAGCTCGCGGGCAAACCGGCGGAGCCCTACTTTGTTAACCGTGACCGCTTTAAGCTGCTCATCCAGCGAATCGAGTCTGATTTTTGCGAAAAAATATCGATCGAGCAGGCTGCGAAGCAGGTTAGCCTCAATCCCTATCATTTTTGCAAGCTGTTCAAAAAGCTGACAGGACGTACCTTTGTCGAATATGTAAATGTCAGCCGGATGAATGAGGCAGAGCGTCTGCTTCGCGAGAGCAACGATACGATAACCGAAATCGCGGCAATGGTCGGCTGCGAGAATCCGAATTATTTTACAAAGCTGTATAAGCAATATAAAGGGATGACGCCATCACAGACGCGAAAATAGCAACTTTACCTCCCAAACTAGCGTCTATACTTAACAACGATGTCTAAAGGGGCTAATGGAATGCTCACGCTTAAAACTAAATTTTTATCCATTGCATTATTGACTGTTGCCATTGCGGTAATGACGGCTAGCTGCAGCAATGCAAGCCATCAACCGAAAAATAGCGATAGCTCAGCGAACATATCTAATGCAGCTGGTGAAACGGATGAGCCGCAAGAGACAGCATCTACCGAGGAACCTGAAGCTGCCGTTACGCCGGCTCCGACAGAAGAGCCAACAGCCTCACCTCTCCCGACGGCAGCCGCCCCCACGGAAAAGCCGGCTGCCACTGATAATACGTCAGATGAAACGAACAAGAAACCGGAAGCGACTGCAAAGCCGACTAAAAAACCGGCAGCTTCGCCAAAGCCGTCGCCTACCGCAAAACCGACCAAGAAGCCTGCCACAGCGGCTCCTTCTGTGAAGCCAAGCGTGAAGCCGACAGCAACGCCAAAGCCTTCACCGCTCCCGATTGCTACTCCGTCGCCTACGCCAAAACCGACGAGTAAGCCGGACCCAGAGAATCCGTCTGCTGAAGTTACGGTTGCCGATATTGCCGCTAAATTAACAACGGATGCCGGTCTAGGACCGCTAAGTCCTGTAGAAGGAGAGCAAATTAAGGATATCTACGGGATCGAACCGGAAAAACAGCTGGTCGACGGCAGCTTTTATCAAGCGATGATGATGATCCAAGCCGGTGAGTTTTCGGTCGTACAACTAAAATCTGAAAAAGACTTTGACGATGTCAAAGCTGGCTTTGAGAAGCGCGCCGAAACGGTGATAAAAGCGTTTGAATCCTATTTGCAGGACCAATACGAGCAGGCTCAAAACTATCAGATTATCCGAAACGGAAACTTTGTCCTCTTCTCGATAACGCCTGATCAGAAAAAAACGGCTGAAATCTTCAATAGCTTCTTTAAAAAAGAATAGAGTGTCCTTACAAAAAAGACTCCTTACAGCCTTTCGGCTCTATGGAGTCTTTTGCTTTAATCATACAAGGCTGCCGGCTTCTTAAGGATGCCTTGTAACCGGCTTTCGCTGTCCAAGCAGCGGGAATTCGCCGATGCGCAGCTTTGCGCTTCCGTAAGGGACCAGCTCAAGCTCCTTCGTAGGCTGCCCCTCTGTATTCGGGTTGAGCGGCGGCGTTCCTGCATTATTGCCTTCCATTCGCCAGTCGCTCACCAGCTTGCCTTTCGCTTTCAGGCGAACCGGTGCGGCGGAAGCAACGAAGGGCTGATAAGGAATGGCTTCGCTGCTCACGGTAACCTCGAAGTCCGTATCGGCCAGCAAACCGTATTTCCATGCAGAGGCCGGATAAACCTCCCAATCATGGAACCTTTCGCGCTCACGCAGCAGCTGCCAATTTTCCGCGATTGGCAAAGCATACACAAGCGGTCCGCGTTCAACGCTTATCGCGTATAGATTGCGGGAAACGGTCCGAACCTCCATCGGCAGCTGGAGCAGCAGCTTATCGCCGCTATTCCATTCGCGCTCAATTTTGGCATATCCTTTAACCGGCTCCAGCACGACCCGTTCGCCGTTTACATGCAAGCTAGGCTCCGTACACCACTCCGGCACACGCAGTGAAATGCCAAACGTCGCAGCCCGATCCAAGCTAAGCTCAATCGCAACCGAATCCCGGAACGGATACTCACCGCTTACGTGAACCTCGATTGCTTCCCCGCCAGCAACATACGTTTTTACATGGCAAGGCGCATAAGATACAGCAGCCAGGCCGCCGCTTGCATCCGTCATCCATAGATGTGAAACCAGCTTCGGCCAGCCTTGATGCATATTTGCCGTACAGCAGCCAAAGTTAGGCTCTAAGCCAAACAAATTCGCGTCTGCGCCGTTACTCCAATTTCTTGGTGCTACGTTGCACATCATTTGGTTCACCTGCTGATCATATTGATGAGAGGTCCAGTCCTTGGATATCGTTGCCGGCAGCGCATTGAATGCCACCTTTTCCAAAATATCACCGAAACGCCCTTCGCCAAAAATCCGGGTCAGCTGTTCCATCGAATACATGTACTCCACCACAGCGCAAAGCTCGACGCCTTGGCTCGGATGCGTGCCTGATAACCATTCATCGCCGGAGAACATGCCATGCGCCTGCCCGTGATAAGTCGTCAGGCTGTCGATTCCGCGATGGACCGCATCGCGCTGAAGCTCTTCTCCGAATAATTCATAAAGTATGCCGGGCGTTTTGATTCCCATTGCCACATTGACGACATGAGTCCGCCAATCCCATTGTTCAACCTTACGCCAGAAAGGGAAATCATGAAAGATATCCGTCCAATCTAATGTTTGGCCCGCAACGATGTCGGCCAGCTTCAGCAGTTCATTGTCACCCGTTTTTTTGTACACCCACAGAATACATAGCAGCATTTCTGATCCGCGCGACTCCGCCCACCCGCGCAGCGGTATTTCTTCAATTGTAGCGCGTACATATCCAAGGAACTTGCTCAGAAACGGGACAATCCGTTCGTCTCCTGTCGCCTCTTCAAACTGCATCATCACCTTCAGCATAATCATGAAATGCCACCAGTCATGCTGCTTATCGACGTCATTGTTTACCGTTTCGATGCGAGCCGGACCAAATGAACCGTTTTCCTGTTGGCTTGCGAGCGACCACTCTACCCATCGGTTCGCTTTGGCAATAAGCTTCTCATCACCCAGTATATAGGCTAACGGCAGCAGCCCGTCCACATAATAAGGTCCGCGCTCCCAGCTCTCGCCATTTCCGCCGATCCAGCCATTATTAGGCCCCACGTCTTCCCAGTGCTCCTCCAAATGGCCTGTTAATCCGTCTGCTTGTATCCGAAGCTGATTGTACAGCCAGCCTTCAGCCTTAATGCTCCCTAACGGCAGCGCTTTAAATGCTTCGTGTAATTTACTCATGCTTCCTTCTTCACTCCCTTTGCCGAAATGTTTACTACCCGACTATAACATGCGGAAAGGGCTTTCTTGGATAGCTAATCCCAACTACTTTTTATCTAATCACAATATCAAACTTCATCGATAGCTTTGCGCATAAAACCGTAATCGCTTATGATTATTCCAATAGTTTGCAGCAAGGAGCGAAGGGGAATGTTCCAATTCATTTGTCCGCCTATGCCTCATTACATTGATGGGGGCGAAGATACCTACCCTGTTCAAGGTAAGCATGCCGATCGTTCCCGCATCGGTGTCTTCGATCTCATATTCGTCACTAGGGGCTGTTTATATATGGAGGAGGAAGAAATACCGCTCCATATTTCGGCCGGTCAATTCGCGATTTTGCGTCCCGACCGGTCCCACCGATCAACGATGCCGTGCAGCGAGGAAACCCATTTTTACTGGCTTCACTTTCAGACTGTTGGAGAATGGAGCGAATCGCAAGAGAAACTTCCTTTTGCATTAGCAAGACAGAGTCAGCCCTATGCTCATATTGATTATTTTCCGTTTCATCTTCCAAGGCACCGGTCCCTGCAATCGCCGCAAGCCATTGAGGCCCAAATGCGTGAGCTGCACCGGCTGCGCGAGCAGCCCTCCGCTCATTCGCGCTGGAAGCAGCAGCAGCTTTTTCACGAGCTGCTTCAGCAGCTTCAGGAGGAAAGCGGTGCCGCTTCCGACAGTCCGCAGCTGCAAATTGCCGAAGCCGCAGCTTTGTACCTGCGCCGGCATTATCAAGACCCGCTCAAATATAAGCAGATGGCGGAGGAGCTCCATTTTCACCCCAACTATATTGCCATTTGCATGAAAAAAACGTTCGGCTGCACTCCCCTCGAATATTTAACAAGCCATCGGATCGAACAGGCCAAGCGTCTTCTCATCCATACGGATGAGCCGGTTGGCAAAATAGCTGAAGACACGGGCTTTGGCTCCTTTCCCTATTTCGTCCGGTGCTTTACCAAGCACGCGAATACCAAGCCAAAAGCGTTTCGGATGCAGTACCGCAGCAAGAAACCGGAATAAAGCAGTAACACGAAAAAGCGCGGAGCTGTATCCTGCAGCCCCGCGCTCTTTATCACTCTTTGTCTCTATTTCACCCTCAAGCTAGACCTTCTTCCGCTGCCGTGTATAAATATCGACGTAAACAGCAAGGATCAGGATACCACCCTTAACGATATACTGCCAAAAAGATTCAAGATTCATCAGGCTCATGCCGTTATCCAAGCTAGCCATAACGAGCGCACCGATAATGGCTCCCGCAATAGTGCCGGTGCCCCCCATCAAGCTCGTGCCGCCAATTACACACGCTGCGATAGCGTCAAGCTCATAGTTTTGACCGGCACTCATCGTTGCCGCATTCAATCGCGCCGTTAGTACGAGCGCGGCAATCGCCGCTAATGTATTGCATAGCACGAACACTAGCAGGATACGCCGTTTAATGTTTATTCCAGATAAACGCGCCGCTTCCGCATTGCCGCCAATCGCGTAGACCTGGCGGCCAAACGTCGTATTTTTCGCAATGAAGGTAAAAATGAGTGAAAGAACAATGACCATAACGAAAGGTACCGGGATTCCCTTATAACTGTTCATTAAATAAACAAAGCCGATGACAAGGGCGCCAATAACGCCTAAACGAAGAATGCTTACCGCAAACGGCTCAACGTCGAACCCGAATTTTACCCTTGCCGCCCGCTTGCGCATAACCATATACCCCGCAACCGCCAAAGCCGCAATACCGAAAATCCATCCGATGAGGTCCCCTACATACGATTGTCCGATCGCTTTCATGGAAGGCGTAAGCGGCGCGATCGTAACGCTGCCGGTCGTTCCGAACAAAATGCCGCGGAAGATAAGCATGCCGCCTAAGGTAACGATAAAAGCCGGCACCGCCCGGTAAGCAATAATCCACCCCTGTATGAATCCGATAGCAGCGCCAATGGCCAGCGTAGCCAGAATAACCGGTATCGTATTCCACTCGTACCAGACATTAAGAATCGCAGCGATCCCGCCCGTCAAACCGACCAGCGATCCAACCGACAAGTCAATTTGACCCGCAACAATGACAAGCACCATTCCAATCGCCAAAATGGACGTTACCGACATTTGCAAAAATAAGTTAGAAATATTCGTCGGCGACAAAAATCGGTCATGCAGCAGAGAAAACAATATCCATATGGATATTAATGCTCCAATCATCGTATACGCGCGCGCATCGAATTTGAACCAATTCGGACGCTGTTTCGTTTTACTTGGACTGAGTACGGTTTCTTGATTCATGCTCATCTTCCTTTTCCTCCCGTTGCGGCGGTCATAATCAGCTCTTGTGTTGCCTCTTCCGCCATAAACTCCCCGGTTTGTCTGCCTTCGGCAATCACAATAATACGGTGACTCATCCCAAGCAGTTCAGGAAGCTCTGACGAGACCATAATGATGGATACGCCCTGTCTGATTAGGTCGTTCATTATCGTATAAATTTCAAATTTGGCACCGACATCAATCCCCCGGGTCGGCTCATCCAAAATAAGGAGCTTTGGAGCAGTCATCAGCCATTTTCCAAGGACTACCTTCTGTTGATTGCCGCCGCTTAAGGTGCCGACTATCGTCTCGACCGAATTTGCTTTTATGCGAAGAGATCGTAAATATTGATTGCCTGCCGCGATTTCCTCATTATGGCGAAGGATGCCGCTTGAGGATACCGCTCCAAGACTTGCAAGGCTCACATTGCTCTTTACATCCATTCCAAGCACCAGTCCGTATTTTTTCCGGTCTTCCGATACGAGCGCAAGGCCTGCTTTTATCGCTTGCTGCGTATTTTTGAGCTTCACCGGCTTACCTTCCATTTCGACCGTGCCATAGCTTTGACCTGAATACGAGCCGAATAAGCTCATCACCAGCTCCGTGCGTCCCGCTCCCATCAAACCGGCAATGCCTAGTATTTCCCCTTTGCGTACCTCAAAGCTGAGATTATCAATCACCTTCTTGCCCTGCCGTTCCGGATTCATGACCGTATAATCCTTCACCCTCAGCACCACATCGCCCGGATTTGCTTCCATCCGCGGGAATCGCTCCTTGAGCTCCCGTCCGACCATAAGCGAGATCACCTTGTCCTCGTTGATGTCTGAGATTTTATAAGTCCCCACAGACTGACCGTCACGAAGCACCGTGACCGTGTCGGCCACCGCAAAAACCTCGTTAAGCTTATGAGAAATATAAATGCAGGTGACGCCGCGTTTCTTGAACTCTTGCAGGATTTGGAGCAAAATATCAACCTCTTGCTCTGTCAAAGCGGCGGTCGGCTCGTCTAAGATGAGAATATTCGCTTTCTTGGACAGCGCCTTGGCAATTTCGATCTGCTGCTGCTTGCCGATGCCAAGCTCTCCGATTAATTGCTCCGGGTTAACGTCATCCAGACCGACCTCCCTTAGCCATCTTTCGCTCTCCTTGAATACGCGCTCCCAGTTAATAATGCCGAACACAGCCGGTTCCTTGCCTAGGAACAAATTCTCGCCGATGGACAAATCCTTGACCAGAGCAAGCTCCTGATAGATGATGGCGATGCCAGCCTCTTCTGCATCCTTGATTTTCGCAAAGCGCCTTTCTTCACCATTTATTAGAATTTGACCTTCATAGGAACCATACGGGTATAGTCCGCTTAGCACCTTCATCAAAGTTGATTTACCGGCTCCGTTCTCGCCGCACAGCGCATGCACCTCACCCTTTTTCACTGAAAAAGTAACGTCGTTCAGCGCCTTGACGCCTGGAAATTGCTTCGTAATATTGCGCATCTCTAATGCCGCCGTCATCTCAAGAACACCTCCGTGGACAAACGTAAAGGGGGAGAGCGTCATGGCACCCCATCGCTTCTTCCCCCCGCTAAGCTCAAATGCTTCTATTTCACGTTTTTGTATACATCTTCCTTGGAATGGAAGCCGTCTGCGATAACCGTAGTGTCAATGTTTGTCTTATCTACCGCTTTAGGATCAAGCAGAACGGATGGGACATCGATTTTCCCGTTGTTGACCGTTTTGTCTGCGCCGACTTCCTCGCCTTTGGCCATCTTCACCGCCAGCTCAGCCGCTTTTTCAGCCAAATCCTTAATCGGTTTATATACCGTCATGGTTTGCGTGCCTTCCACGATCCGCTGCGCTGCCGCGAGCTCGGCATCCTGGCCGGATACCGGTATTTTTCCGGATAGCCCTTGCGCGGCAAGCGCTTGAATGACACCGCCTGCGGTACCGTCATTGGCAGCTACAACCGCATCGATTTTGTTATCGTTCGCGGTAAGCGCATTTTCCATATTCGCCAGTGCATTCGCCGGGTTCCAATCCTTCGTCCATTGGTCAAACACAACCTCAATGTCGCCGCTGTCGATGAGCGGCTGCAAAATATTAAAGGCGCCTTTCTTGAATAAATGCGCATTGTTATCCGTTTCGGAGCCGCCGATGTAAACGAATTTGCCTTTTGGCGCGAGCTTAACGATAGCCTCCGCTTGCATTTCGCCAACCTTCTCATTGTCAAAGGAAATGTACAAATCCAAATCCGAATTTTTAATCAATCGATCGTAAGCGATTACTTTAATGCCGGCAGCATGGGCCTTCTCTACGATGGCAGCCGTTGCTTCCGCATTATGCGGGACCACGACCAACACGTCAACGCCTTGGCTGATGAGGTTTTCTGCTTGCGAGATTTGTTTCGCATCATCGCTGTTGGCTGCCTGCACCTCAACCTCTGCTCCAAGCGCCTCGGCCGCGGCGATGAACAAATCACGGTCGCGCTGCCAGCGTTCTTCCTGCAGCGTATCGAGAGAGAAGCCGATGACTAACTTGTCATCGCCAGCTTTAGCGTCGTTTGCCTCGGCCGTCGTTTCTTTGTTGTTCGACTGCGCGCCTTCATTCCCGTTGCCGTTGCCGTTTCCCCCTGAGCAAGCCGTCAAAACGAGCACCAAAGCTAATACAAACGATACAGCCCCGCCTCTTGTAAACCTTTTCCCCATTTTCTTCGCTCCCTCATTCTTCGAAATGTAACTGCTTACATTTTTAAATATAGCACGCGTCTGGAAGACGAGAGCGCTGTTCTTCCAGTACTCTTTTGCCATCGTCTGTACTTTTTTAATACAACAGGTTTTTCGATTTCAGTATCCAAGAATCGTCTTACGGTAATCGGACGGTGATGCGCCGCAAACCTTTTTGAATACCTTGCTAAAATAATTGGGATCATTATAGCCAATCTCGAACGTAATTTCTTTTAAGCTGCGCTCCGGGTCCGCCATCAGCTTCTTCGCTTTCTCGATTCTGCATTCTGTCAGAAAATCAATATAATTGATCCCTTCATGGTCCTTGAACATTTTACTCATATAAAAAGGGCTCAGTCCGATTCGCTGCGCCATGCCTTCAAGCGTAATATCCTTTTCCGAATTTTCCATAATGTACTGTTTCATCTGCCGGGCAGCATCCGGCTGCACGCTGCTTTGATACGCTACGATACAGGCGATGAGTTTGCTCAATAATCCGTCCGTTTCGGCTCTAAGCTGTTGGTGCTGCGTGACTTGAAAGGAAAATAGCGGCTTCTCAACCTCAATTCCCATTTCCTCGGCAACGCGGGTTATAATCCATAATCGCTCTAGCACGTCCTGTGCCGAATGCGGAAGCGGGGTTCGATGCTGAGCATGCCTGTCCAGCAGTAACATGACCGCTTCTCTTACCGTCTCCCACTTTCCCTGACGTATATTTTCTATAAATTGTTTTTCGGATTCTCTGTCCTGTTTGCCGTTTGTAATCGGGATGCCGGTCTCTGACTCCCCGTAAAAACAATGCCTCGCAGGCTGCTCCGTTTGCGCAGATGCCAGAAGCGCTTCTTGGTATGAAAGCTTCACATTTTCTAGTCCCTCATAAGGCCTTCCTATTCCGATGCATAAATCCCCGCTCGATTCTCGCTGCCGGAGCATAAGAAGCTGCTGGACAAGCGAATTCGCTTGAGAACGATACGATCTTCTTTCTTCACGGAATACAATAATCGGGATTTGCCTCCCGGTTATCGCACCTACCCAACCGCTTTCCGAGAGGTGTACCTTGCCTTTAATCGCGGTGTACATCGTTTCCTTGTGCGAATCACCAGGCAGCAGGACCAGCATAATAAACGCCTCGCTTGTCAGCTCTCCGCCTAGAAGCTGGAGCATATCGCTGAAATGGACATCATGAACACGGTCAAATAAAAGCTGCGTGACCACATCGGATTCCACGAGAGGCATCATCTTCCTCAGTGCCGATTTCTCCTCCTGCTGCTGTGAGATCATGATTTTTTCCAGGCGGATTTCCTCGATCACCTTGCCAATGATGCTGATGATTTCACTCGCTTTGCTAGGCTTAAGCAAATAGTCCTTCACGCCCAGCCTAATCGCTTGCCTCGCATAATCGAATGTATCGTAAGCCGTCACCATAATAAATTTGGTCATGGGCAGCAGCGCTGAAATTCGCTCGATCGCCTCTAAACCGTTAATGCCTGGCATCTTGACATCCATTAGTACGAGATCAGGCTGCCATTCGGCAGCCGTCTCGATCGCTCTGGCTCCATTGCGCGCCTGCTCGAATTGGCAGGAAGGAAAACCTTTGTTCAAAATAGCCTGCAGCCCTTCCCGCTCGATCTGTTCATCATCTACGATTAATAGTTTAAGCATGTTTTACTGCTCTCCCTGTCATTGGTATTTTGACGGTCACCTTCGTGCCGCACTCCGGCGAGCTAATGATATCGATCACATCATCCTCGCCAACAAACAGCCGAAGCCGCTTAATAACGTTGCTGAAGCCGATGCCCGTGGAGTGTCCGGTTCCGTCTGCATTGCCGCCTTCTGTCAAAATATGATTTGCCTTCTCGGCAGACATGCCGGCGCCGTCATCCTCTATTTCGATCATGACGCGGCTCTCCTTCTCATAAATGCGAAGGATAATGGTACCCCCGTCTTCTAGCGGCTCTACAGCATGGATGACCGCATTCTCGATAATCGGCTGAAGGGTTAGGCACGGAAGGCATGCCGATAGACAGCGCTCGTCCACCTCCTGCAAAAACCGGAGCCGATCCGTAAACCGGGCGCTTTGAATTTCGATATATTTCATTGCGACAGAAAGCTCTTCCGCAAGCGTAACGAAACGATCCAAGCGGCGGAGATTATATCGCAGCAAGCCTGCTACATTTGCAATAAGATCACTCGTTTCCTCCGAGCCGTCCAGGTATGCTTTTTTGGAGAGGGTATCTAGGGTGTTAAACAAGAAATGTGGGTTGATTTGGCTTTGCAGGCTGATCAGCTGACTTTCCTTAAGGAGCAGCTTGCTCTGCTGCAGTTCGCTCTCGAGCTGTGCCTTCTGTTGAATCTCGGAGATAAGATTGTTGATATTCACGCGCATGCGGTCAAATGTCTTGGCGAGGAAGGAAATTTCGTCGTTGGAGTATATCTCTATTTGCTTATCGAAGCGTCCCCGCGACAGCTCCTTGGCGGCAATCGTCAGCTTCTGGATCGGTTTTGTTATGCTGAGTGTGAACCAGTAGGTAAATAAAAGCATTATTATCGTAATTAAGGAGAGCAGCCATATGCCGAGCCGCTTCAACTCCGAACTCTGTTCAATAATTCCGCGGTAGAAGGCATCGTAGGTCCTCACTTCTTTATCAATCAGCGTAATCGTAGTCTCGGCGATATACTTGTCGATACGGGCAGCTTCCTCGAATTTCTCGGCCGATTGCTCCGCGCTGCCTTGCTCCAGAAACATGACCGACAGATCAGCCGAGGCCACCAAGCTGTCAATCATATTAATATAGCTTGCTAGTGTAAAAGCATTATCCTTATTTCGCAGGCTCACCGTTTGCAGCTTTGCCATCATCATGCTTTCCTTGTTCTGATTAAGCTTATCCAGTTTTAGCGCCGACGGCTTCTGCAAATAATCGTTTAACGAAATAATCGTTTGGCGGCTGTGATCCGTCACATCATTCATCCTTAAATAACGCTGCAATATTTCATTGTACTGCTCCTGCGTTTTCTGATTATAGTAAGTAAGCACCATCCAAATGGTCACCATAATAAACAAAATGATAATCGACATCGTCAAAATTTTTCGCTGAATGCTGTTCACTGCGCATCCTCCGCCCTTAATACCCGTATATCCGTAAAATAACCGTCTGGGTTCAGCGGAACCTGCTCGCCGGTCAGCCACTTAATCATATGAGTGACGCTTTCCTCGCCCATTGTCTCCGGGGATTGCGCAATCAAGGCATCGATCTGGCCTTGCTGCATCAGTGTTAGCGTCTCCGGCGAATCGTCGAAGGAATAAATATAAAAATCATCCACCTGCATCCGTTTGCTAATTTCCTGTATGATAGACCCCGCATGCTTTGCCGAAACGGCAATGAACGCATCTGCATCCGGCTCTTCATTTAGCAGTTGGTTCGTTGCGACCGCCACGTCCTCGCGCGAATCGCCTGCTGCTACAATTTTGGTCTCAATCTTGGTGTATGGCCTCAGCACATTGAGGATTCCCGTCAAACGGGAGCGTTGAAAATCTTCCTGGCGATCCGAAACCATCAGCACAACCTGTCCTGCAAAACCCATATCCGACACAAGCTGCCGCGCGATCATGCTGCCTGCCTCCAAATGATTGGAGCCCACGTAAGTCCGGCGCAAGCTCTCGTTCATTGGAACGTCATTGGCCACGGTGATAATCGGGATTCCGCTACCCGCTGCCTTAACCTTCGTTAAGTACTTAAACTCGTCCGTATCCAGCCCCTGAACGATGATTCCGTCTACCTTGGATGCGATCGCAACCTCCATATTTTTCAGAAAATCATCCCGGTTTGAGCCATATGTGCCCCATACCTCCAAGCTCGCTCCGTACTGCTCGGCCGCTTTCCTCGCGCCACGCTCCACCTTTGCCCAAAAAGGGGTATCCAGCTCTTGCGTAATGAGGACGAGCCTATAGCTGTTATGCTGCTCAGCCGTCATGACGGGCTCATTCAAATCGGAGGAGAAAACCTTAATCATCGAGGTCAGCGTAAAAAATAAAATCACTAAACAGCCTGCAAATAAACTAACAATAATTGATTTGCGCAAGCCCTTTTGCCTCCTGCCAACAAAATAGAAATATTTTATGATAGCGTTTTCATATTCAAATCATAATCAATGCTTCGCTCGCTGTCTACGGGCAGTATTGATGATCCTATTCGAGATTGCGCCGAGTCGCGAGCAGCATGTGCATTACAGAAGCATGGCTGCCAAATCGCCGGGTTGCCCGGTGCTGACGTTTTCAAGCAGATGCGAACAAAAAAAGCTGCCCCCGGATTATAAACCGCGGCGGCAGCTCCTTGCTTACATACCTAAATTCGCAAACCTGACTAACTGTCTTTAATAACGCCCTTCTTCAAAATCAAGTTGGCGTAAAGCGCGCTCTCTCCTGTTGCAATAACAGCGTAGGCCTTTTTCGCCCGTTCATAAAAGGCGAAGCGTTCCACCTGCTCAAATGGCTCCGCCAAACCTGTGCGCTGTTCAATTATGGTGCGATACTGCTCCCAGATGGGCGTTTGTACCGTATCCCCGGGCATAACCTGCATAAGCGCGGCTGGCTTTTCCACATATTGATCAAGCGGAAACAGCCTTAAAATACCGTCCAGCAGCTCGGGAATGGGATGACCGTCCACTCGGATCAGCCTTTGCGCGTGGCTGGCCCCCGGAAAGTTGGCATCCGCTAAAACAATCTCGTCGCTGTGTCCCATCTCGCTAAGCACCTTAAGCAGTTCTGGCGAAATCAGTTTCGATATGCCTATCAGCATAGGAGGATCTTCCTTTCAGCAAACCAACTTTGTCGGTTTGATCAAATGCTTTTATTTTTCCGGACGCAAGCGCTCAAAAATTTCAAACGCTTGATTCCAATCATTCGATTGCACCGGGGCATATTCAATAATAGGGAATGAGGCAGCCACCACACGGCGCGCATCCTCTAGACCACTGTACTCGCCTAGCGCGACAAGCTGCATCAGCATATTCCCTACAGCGCTTGCTTCGACGGGCCCTGTCCAAACGGGGCGGCCAATCGCGGCAGCGGTTAACCGGCAGAGCAGCTCATTCTGAATACCGCCGCCTACCATATGCAAGCCGCGGTACGCCTGCTCCGTCAAAGCCTCCATTTGAATAAGCGCCTGACGATACCTAAGCGCGAGGCTCTCCAGAATACACCGTGCAATTTCTCCCACTGACTGTGGGACTGGCTGCGAGGTTGCCTGGCAATAGGCTTGAATGCGGCCAATCATGCCCGATGGCGCATAAAAGGCAGCGTCATCGGGATTTATAAAGCTCCGAAAAGGCTCTGCGGCTTCAGCCTGCGCGACAATTTCGGCGAAGGATACATGCTCACCTTGCTCATCCCATTCCCGCTTGCATTCCTGCAAAATCCACAGCCCCATTATGTTTTTTAGGAGCTGGTAGGTTCCGCCGACACCCCCTTCGTTGGAGAAATCGAGTGCTCGCGCCTCCGGGGTGACAAGCGGACTCCCAAGCTCCGTCCCGAGGAGTGACCAAGTGCCGCACACAAGATAAGCGAAGGAAGACTCGCCGCTTGCGGGTACGGCTGCAGCCGCAGATTCAGTATCATGGGTTCCGACCGCGACCGCTTCAATCGGCGGAACATCCAGCTCCGCGCAGACTTCATCGGTTAAACGGCCAAACCGCGTGCCAGGATGAGTCGGCTCGAGAAACAGCTTGCTTGGAATACCAAGCTGTTCCATCAAAGCCTTGTTCCACTGCTGTTCCTTAGGCTGGTAAAGCTGGGTAGTCGTCGCCATCGTAAACTCGCAAATTTTCTCCCCTGTCAGAAAATAAGCGAGCAAATCCGGCGTAAGCAGCAGCGTGCTGGCCGCTGCAAGCTTTGGCGATCCCGCCTTTTTCATGGCATACAGCTGATTCACCGTATTAAAGGGCATAAACTGCAGGCCGCCTTGCTCGTACAAACGGTCATTGCCTATCAGAGCATCAAGCTCCTCTACGATTCCCTCCGTCTGTGAATCGCGGTAATGATAGGGATTTCCTAGCAGTTCCCCATTTGCGTCCAGCAGGCCGAAATCCACGCCCCATGTGTCAATGCCGAACGTTTGGGGTGCATAGCCTAGCTGAAACGCTTTGCGGATGCCCGTTTTCAGCTCCTGCAGCAGGCGCAGGATATCCCAGTGCAAATGCCCCTGAACGGCGACCGGCTGATTAGGAAAGCGATGGATCTCCGTTACCTTCAGCTGCTTTTGCCCGCTTGCCTCATCCGGCACCAGCTCGCCGATTAAAGCCCTGCCGCTGCTGGCGCCAAGGTCAAAAGCGAGCACCGTCGCAAGCTTCGTCATGCTCCGCTCCTCCCTTCCTAAAGGCTCCTGAAGCCCGCTTATTTCATCTTTTGCAGCAATTCAATGCGGTACGCTTCGCTCTCGAGCGATGCGATCTCTTCAAATTCTTCCTTCGTCAGCACCTTTGGCTCACGGATCGCCTTGGCAATCAAGTAGATTTTGGTGCTCTCCTCCACAACCTCAGTGCGGTAATAAGCCTCGCGCAAATTGCGCCCCGAAGTAACAAGGCCGTGGTTGCCGAGAAGCACCGAGCTMGCTTCGTTTACTTTGGCCACATAAGCATCGGCCAGCTTATCGGTAGTAGGCAGTACATAAGGAACATAAACCGTTTTGCCAACCAGCGCCGCTTGGTCAGGGAACATAATAGGAAGCTCCTGCTCCACCAGCGTAAAAGCGATGCAATACGGCGGATGCGTATGGACGATCGCACCGATATCCGGATTAGCCCGGTAAGCATAAAGATGCATCAGCACCTCGGAGGACGGACGCAGGCCGATATCCGTAATTTCCCCCGTTTCGATATCCACCTCTACCCATTGATGCGGTTCAACCTCATCAAGCGCAAAACCGCTTGGTGAAAGGTACATTTTACCTTCGAATTTAGCGCTGATGTTCCCGCCAGGTCCGACGACCAGTTTGTTCGTAACCGTTTTACGCGCATATTTGCAAAGCTCGTTGCGAATGTCCGTGCTGCTCATTGTAAAACCTCCAATTTATTTATAAATGGGACCGAAATTTTGGCATGCGCGGTAATCTGAGCTCTCCGCATTAGCGGTTCCGAACAATCCCCATGCTCTTGGACGGAAAATGCGCTCTTCCGGAACGTTATGCATATTGACCGGAATCCGAAGCATCGAAGCGAGCGTAATCAAGTCTGCTCCAATATGTCCGTAGCTTATGGAGCCGTGATTCGCGCCCCAGTTGTCCATTACTTCATAGACGGAGTGAAATGCGCCCTCGCCTGTCAGCGTTGGAGCAAACCAAGTCGTCGGCCATGTAGGGTCCGTACGGTTGTCCAGCGTTTCATGCACATCCTGCGGCAAATCAACCGAATAACCTTCGGCGATTTGAAGAACAGGACCGATTCCTTTGACCAGGTTGATTCGGGACATCGTCATCGGCATGCCGCCGCGCGTCAAGTAATCGGATGAATAGCCGCCGCCGCGGAAGTATTCGACGGAAGCCGGACGCCACGACGTAGCATTGAGGCATTTTTGCGCTTCGTCCTCGGAAATTTCCCAGAAAGGCTTCATCGCCGGCTGGCCATCCTTCGTTTGCTCGCCTGTACCGTCCATCGTCGCGGAGCCTGAATTAATCAAATGAAGAATTCCGTTTTCCGCTGCGCCAGCCAGCTTGTGGCCTGTTACGCGCTCAACCGATTCCGGGCTCCAATATGTGCGGACGTCAGCGAAAATTTGAGCCGTATTCGTCAGCAAGTAACCAAACAGCATCACCACGCCGTTCAAGCTGTCATTTTCCGTCGCCACCATGTAAGGCGCGCGGATACCGTTCCAATCGTAAGAGGAGTTAAGAAGCGTTTCCATGAAATCGCCGTTTGGAAAATGATCCGTCCATTGCCGCTGGCCTTGGAAGCCCGCAACGATCGCGTTGTGGCCGCCCGCTTCCTCTCCGAAGCCAAGCTCGGCAAGTCTTGGGTTGCCGACCATGAGGTCACGCGCGATTTGGGTCATTTTCACAACCGTTTCCCAATCCGCATTCTTTTGCTCTCTTGAGGTTTGAAGATGAGCTGGATTGTTGTCCGGTCCCTCAATGCAGTTTTCCTTCACCCACGAAAGCGCTTTCTCGAACTCCTCGCCATCAAAAATGCCTTCTTCCATACGACGAACGAATTCCGTCATGTCGATATATTCCGTACGCATGCCCAAGTACTCCTGGAAAAACGCATCGTTTACGATCGATCCGGCAATCCCCATAGAAACCGAGCCCATCGACAAGTAGGATTTGCCGCGCATGTATGCAACTGCAAGACCCGCTTTTGCGAAGCCGATTAGCTTATCTTTTACATCAAAAGGAATGGATGTATCGCCTGAGTCTTGTACATGCTCGCCGTAAATACCGAAAGCAGGAAGACCTTTTTGAGCATAACCCGACAATACCGCAGCCAGATATACAGCTCCTGGACGTTCCGTACCGTTAAAGCCCCATACCGCTTTTGGAATGGATGGGTCCATATCCATCGTTTCCGTGCCATAGCACCAGCAAGGTGTTACCGTTATCGATACCCCAACTCCGGATTTGGCAAATTTATCAGCGCAAGCCGCAGCCTCGGACACCCCGCCGATACAAGTATCAGCGATTACGCACTCGACTGGCTCGCCGTTTGGATACCGCAAATGCTCCGATAAAAGCTTTGCCGTTGCGATTGCCATGTTCATTGTTTGCTCCTCTAACGATTCGCGAACGCCTTTCCGTCTGCCGTCGATCGTCGGACGTATGCCGATTTTAGGAAAGCCTGCTTGAAAACGAGTGCTTGTATCCGTCATAATAAAACCTCCATTTGGTTATAATAATGTTATCGATAACCTCAAAATAACAAGATTAAGGCTTGCTGTCAACAATGATTTTTTTGTATGATAGAAACTATGATTTATCGATAAGGGGACAAAGATATGGTAACGATTTATGATGTAGCGGCTAAAGCAAGCGTGTCCGCTATGACCGTCTCCAGAGTTATCAATAACACTGGCAAAATAAGCGAGAAAACAAGAGCGAAGGTAAAGCGTGTCATGGAGGAGCTTGGTTATGTGCCTAATCAGACGGCCCGAAGCCTCGTACTCCAGCAAACAAAGCTGCTCTTTCTGCTCATAACCGATATTATGAACCCGTTTTACACCACGCTTGCCCGGGGTGCCGAGGATGCCGCAAAGCGCTCTGGTTACCGCCTGTTGTTTGGTAACAGCGATGAAAGTATCGATAAGGAATCCGATTACGTGACGACTATTTTGACCACGCGCGTGGATGGGGTCCTTGTCGCTCCTGCCGGCGATCCGTCGCTCCCCCATTTGGAAACACTGCGGAAGCATAAGGTTCCGTTCGTGCTCCTCGATCGGGAGGTTCCAGGCATCGAATGCGATATCGTACTGGGTGACAGCAAAGACGGCGCAAAAAGACTGGTTGAGCATCTCGCTACGCAAGGTCATCGCAGCATCGCGATTGTAAACGGCTCGCCCTCGATCTCCAGCGCAAGGCTGCGGCTGCAAGGCTACCAAGAAGGCATGAAGCTCAATGATCTAAAATATGACGACAGATATGTTTTCGAGACCAGCTTCGGACCCTTGAGCGATTTGACGGAAATGGGGCAATGGCTGGATCAGTTAAACCCGCCTCCGACCGCAATCGTTGCAGGGAACAATGTGCTTGCCGTCGAAATGTTGCGTCTGCTTCGCGAGCGCGGCATTAGTGTGCCGGATGAAATGTCTATCGTTTGTTTTGACGATTTAGGTCCTTATTCGGAGGTAGAGCCGTTCCTGACCGTTGCTGCCCAGCAGGCTTATCAATTTGGCTATATGGGCATGCAAATGCTAGTTGAGCGCATTCAGGAGCGAGAAACCGTCCTGCCATGGAAAAAAATTGTCCTTCCCGCCGATCTCATCATCCGCAGGTCTGTGAAAGCTTTACCATAGCCGGCGCTCGATGCCGTCAACCAAAAAGAGACTGCTTATTACAGCCAATTTTGGCTTCGTAAGCAGTCTTTTGTTTGGGGTTTACAGCCTCGGGGCATGAGCAGCGGTTTTGTTTAAGCCTCGCAGACGCTGCACAGGACCGCGCATCAGGAAAAAAGTATGGAGGAAGATGCAAAGTAGGTCGATGTAACGGGCATGAAGAGACGGTGCGATGCAGACTCGTGACTCGACCTAAAGATTAACAGGCACGCACGTACATACACGTGTTTGTCTAGGGTCGCTTCAACGGCTTGTTTCTTGGGGTGTTGGGGTGTTGGGGTGTTGGTTGGGGTGTTGGGGTGTTGGGGTGTTGGGGTGTTGGGGTGTTGGGGTGTTGGGGTGTTGGGGTGTTGGGGTGTTGGGGTGTTGGGGTGTTGGGGTGTTGGGGTGCTGGCCTACATTGCAGAAAATACAACAGAATTCGCCTACAGCACAGCTTCTGGCTAGAAATGATCATTTCTGCTGTACAAAGTACACTGTAGCTGAGCAAAAGCGCGTTTGGATGAAGATACATTGTATAAAGTGCATTGTAGCTCACTCAACGACAGAGCCACCGTGATTGCAGCTGCAGCGCGCAAATACTCTTCAAGTATCGAGCAGCATCTTGCCTACGTTGCAGAAAATACAGCAGTATCTGCCTCTAACATCACTTTCGAGCTAGAAATGATCATTTCTGCTGTACAAAGTACACTGTAGCCGAACAAAAGCACGTCTGGGTATAGGTACATTGTATAAAGTGCATTGTAGCTCACTCAACGACAGAGCCACCGCGATTGCAGCTGCAGCGTCGCACCTACTCTTCAAGTATCGAGCAGCATCTTGCGCCTACGTTGCAGAAAATACAACAGAAACCTATCAATGTTACTCAACCGCGGAACTACATTGCAGAAAATACAGCAGTATCTGCCTCTAACATCACTTTCGAGCTAGAAATGATCATTTCTGCTGTACAAAGTACACTGTAGCCGAGAAAAAGCGCGTTTGGATGAAGATACATTGTATAAAGTACATTGTAGCTCACTCAACGACAGAGCCACCGTGATTTCGCTGCAGCGCCGCACCTACTCTTCAAGTATCGAGCAGCATCTTGCCTACGTTGCAGAAAATACAACAGAAACCTATCAATGTTACTCAACCGCGGAACTACATTGCAGAAAATACAGCAGTATCTGCCTCTAACACCACTTCCGAGCTAGTAATGATCATTTATGCTTTACTGAATACACTGTAGCTGAGAAAAAGCGCGTTTGGATGAAGATACATTGTATAAACTCTTAGGCCCCCTAATTAAACTGGAGTCCTCCCATCCAATAATTTAAACTTAGGACAAGGGAGATGATCCGTTATGGGAGGAAGAAGAGTTAGTGAAGAAACACAGATGAGAGTAGTTCGAGAGGTGCTTGCAGGTGTTAAGGTGGGG
>NZ_JBFTPE010000016.1:0-142229 GCF_056398325.1 Paenibacillus sp. 01T443 | reverse complement strand
GGGTCATGACCTTGCAACGGTTTCTGACGAGGAACTGGCAGATGCCGTCCGCCTCATCAACCATCGCCCTCGTAAATGTCTGGGCTGGAAGTCTGCATCCGAATCCTTCATGGACGAACTGTCGCACTTAGCTTGACAATCCATCATATATAAGAATTGATATGTTTTCACATATAAATGTACTTATATATCTCCGCGAAACGACTGATTTTGCCACAGAGGACGGCGAAAGCCGTTTACGCTTGTTTGCAGGGATCAAGAGGCCAATCATAGGACAGAAAATTTAAGGATGCCTCATTTGGAACGACGCAGAATTCGCTTACACTATACGTGATACAAAAAAGGGATGGTGGGAGCATGGCGAAAATAACGGGAATCAAATGCATACGTACGCGAAAAAACGGCACATGGACAATCGTGAAGGTGCTGACGGACCAAGACGGGCTTTATGGACTCGGCTCCGCTTCGGATGTTTATAATCCGGAGGCCGTCGTGCAGGTGATCGAGCAATTGCTGGCGCCGGTGTTGATCGGCAGGGATGCGGCCAATATAGAGGACCTTTGGCAGACGATGTATATGAGCGGTTATTGGAGGAATGGGGCTATTCTGCATACCGCGATCGGCGGCATCGATATGGCCTTATGGGATATTAAAGGCAAGGAAGCCGGACTGCCGGTCTATCAACTGCTGGGCGGGGCAAGCCGCGCTGCCGTTCCGTGTTACGGACATGCCGGCGGATCGGATATCGTCGAGCTGAAGGAGGATGTTCATCGCTTCATGGAAGAGGGCTATACGGTCATCCGCGTGCAAATGGGCGGGTATGGGGGCGGCGGCTTCATTGGGGCGGATAAGGCGAATCTTCCCGAGCGCGCATGGACAAAGGGGCCGGTGTTTGACGAACAGGCCTACCTGAATGCCATTCCGGGCATGTTCGAGCAGCTGCGGGTGGCATTCGGCATGGGTGTTCAGTTTACCCATGACGTACATGAACATCTCTCGCCTATCCATGCGATCCAGCTCGCAAAGCGAGTCGAGCCTTACGGTCTATTCTTTCTTGAGGATGCGCTGGCACCGGAGCAGATTGGCTGGTACCGCCAGCTGCGCCAGCAGAGTGCTACGCCACAAGCGGTCGGCGAGCTGTTCGTTAACCCGCAGGAATGGACGGAGCTGGTGAAGGAGAGGCTGATTGATTTCATTCGCGTGCGCGTCTCCAAAGCAGGAGGCATCAGCGCATGCCGCAAAATCGCCGCATTATGCGAGGCCTTTGGCGTACGTACCGCATGGCAGGAGGGCGGTGAGAATGATCCCGTTAATCAGGCGGCAGCTGTGCATTTGGACATGGCGATATGGAATTTCGGCATTCAGGAAGTGAACCATTTTAGGGCGGAGGAGCTTGATGCCTTTGAAGGGCATATCGTCAGAAAGGGCGGTTATTTGTATCCTTCGAATAAGCCAGGCCTCGGGATCGAGCTGGATGAGCTAAAGGCGCAATTGCTCGTTGGAGAGAATTGGAATCGGTCTGCTTACCATAATCCCTATCATCTTGACCGCAAGGCAGATGGAACATTAGTACGGCCATAATGGCAAATAAACGGAGGTGCTTCTCAGCATGAAGACCATTGCAGTAACAGGCGGGAGCGGCAAGCTCGGCACTCAGCTCATTCAGTCACTGCAGGAGCATGGCTACCAGGTCGTATCCTTGGATAACAAGCGGTCCAGTCAGCTGCACTGTAAACAGATAAACGTGGATTTGAACGATTTCGGGCAGGTGGTCTCTGCGCTTCACGGCGCGGATGCGATCATCCATTTGGCAGCCATTCCTGCACCGCTCGTTTATACGCATCCCTATATTTTCGCTAATAATACCATTGCGGGCTATCATATTTTGGAGGCAGCCTCGATTTTGGGCATTAGAAAGGTCGTGATGGGTTCAAGCGAGTCATCCTATGGCTTTGCATGGGCGCCGTCACCGTTCTCTCCGGATTATTTGCCGCTGGATGAGGATCATCCGCAGCAGCCTCAGGAATGTTACGGCTTATCGAAGGTTGTTAACGAGCTTACCGCAGCGATGTTTGACCGCCGAAACGGAATGCAGGTAATTTCGCTGCGCTTCTCCATGATTACGAAGCCGGAGGATTACAAGCATCTCGCGGTTAGCAAGCCGGAAGCATTCAAGCATATCCTCTGGAGCTATATTGATATTCGTGATGCCGTCAGCGCATGTCTCGCGTCCTTGGAAGTGGAGGACCGCGGAACGATTTGTCTCAATATTACGAGCAGCGATACGCTCAGCGATTGGGAGACTGAGCGGCTGCTAAACCATTTTTATCCTGACGTGATGGATCGCCGGGCTTCGCTCCACGGAAGAACTGCGGTGGTCAGCAATCAATTGGCGCAGGATGTGCTTGGCTGGCGTCCAAAGCATTCATGGTCGGATCATAGGGAAACAATCGAATAGGATTGGAAGCTAGAGAAAGCCGTTCGAGGAGAGCGGCTTTTTTTTAATATATGAGAATTTATATGTTTTCACTTATAAATGTGCTTATATATCTCCGCGAAACGATAGCTTTTGCCAATGAGGACGGCGACAGCCGTTTACGCTTGTTGACAGTGTTTTTTTGCATAAGGTTTAAACCTTGCATTTGATAGAAGCTAATTTTTGACTGCAAAAGAAAATATCGCCTCATATTTGCCGCAGCCCGGATACGTTAACATTAATGGTAGCAAGAGGAAGAAAATACGTCATGAGAGGTGAGTGAGGGTGGGAAGCATCACGTTCAGCCATGTCTATAAGCATTACAAAGGGGAGTCGCGTCCGGCGGTCAACGATTTCCACCTTTCCATTGAGGAGGGGGAGTTCCTGGTACTCGTAGGTCCATCCGGCTGCGGTAAGTCCACAACGCTGAGAATGCTGGCAGGCTTAGAGGAAATTACCGAAGGGGACTTGTACATCGACGAGAAGTTCGTAAACTATGTTTCGCCAAAGGATCGGGACATTGCAATGGTTTTTCAAAACTATGCGTTATACCCCAATCTAACGGTCTATGAAAATATCGCGCTAGGGTTAAAGCTTCGTAAAACAGCCAAGCATGACATTGCGCTTCGGGTTAACCGTGTGGCGAAAATATTGGAGATCTCGCATCTTCTGGAGCGCAAGCCGAGCCAGCTCTCGGGAGGGCAAAAGCAGCGTGTCGCGCTTGGCCGGGCGATAGCCCGCGAGCCTCAAGTGTTTCTTATGGACGAACCGCTGTCAAATCTCGATGCCAAGCTGCGTGCCCAGACGAGGGCGGAGATCATCAAGCTGCAAAGCGACTTGAAACGAACGATGGTCTATGTCACCCATGACCAGGTCGAAGCAATGACAATGGGGACGCGGATTGTCGTCATGAAGGACGGGATCATTCAGCAGGTCGCGCCGCCGCGCCAGCTGTACGATGAGCCTGCGAATATGTTCGTGGCGGGATTTATCGGTTCGCCTCAGATGAATTTTTTGGAGGGCAGCCTCGTACGGGAGAACGGGAACTATTATTTTCTCAATAAGCGTCTCAAGCTTCTGGTTCCGGAGCGTTATTACCGCCATTTTACAGCCAAACCGGGCTCGCTTCGCAATTGCGTAATGGGCGTTCGCCCCGAGCATGTGTGGCTGAAACGAGAGGATACGGAAACGCCCGAGAATGATTTTGCGCGCTGCACGGTGGAGATGTCGGAGGTGACTGGCGCCGATTCGTACGTGTACGTGAAGGTCGGCGAGAAAACGGTAATTGGCAGAACAGAGCCTGAGACTGTGTTTAGGAAGGAAGAGCAACTGCTTGTCGGCTTTAACATGAACAAGATTCACTTTTTTGACGAGGAGTCCGGCCTATCCCTGGCAGTTGGAGGGGTGGCGGAATGAGGAGGATGCTGGGCATCGTTCTTCGTCTTATGCTGGCACTGGCGCTCGTGTTCGCAGGTTTCCGCTGGATCACGGCGAGCGAGCCGGTCCTTCATGCTACCTCCGTCAGTACGGAGCAGCTGCTCTCCTTCGACAGCAAAGCCGAGGAGCTGCCTTACGCCAAGCTGATGGTTCAGCACCCAGAGGCGGGGAAAACGGAGGAGTCCTTGCAAGCGGTCACGATTCTGCCGAGGGAATATTCGGCCGCCGCCGATGAAGCGAAAGTATTCCATGATGAACAGGATAAGGCCGCGCTGCGCTGGGAAAATGAACGGGGCTGGGTGGAATGGACGTTTAGCGTTCCAAAGAGTGGTTGGTATGAGCTTCATTTTGATTACAAGCCGCTTGCTGGCGGCAGCGCCTCGGTCGTTCGGGGTGTGCAGATTGACGGGCGCTTTCCGTTTGCAGAGTCGGAGCGAATTGAGCTGGAGCGGCAGTGGAAGGATTCTAAGTTCCCATATGACCGTAATGAGATCGGTCAGCAAATTCGTCCTCCGCAAACAGAGCTGGAGGGCTGGAGCAGGAAAGCGGCAGCCGTTCTATCGGCTTCCGCCGAGCCTTTACTTTATCGCCTGGAGGAAGGGACGCATTCGCTGCGGCTTACCGGAGTGAGAGAATCTGTGGCATTGCGGGATATCTCCTTCAGGCCTAAAGAAGCGATTCCGGATTACGAAAATTACAAGCGCTTACATCCTGACGCTGAGACGCAGCCCAGCTGGTACGGTGTAATCGAAGCCGAGCAGTTCAAGCGGAAGTCGAGTCTGGCAATCCAGACCGACTTCTGGTCAGAGCCCTATATATCGCCCGATCCTAAGGGACGAATCACGTACAACGTGCTGGGCGGACAACGGTGGAGACTGCCGGGCGAATGGGTGGAATGGGAGCTCACGGTGCCGAACGACGGGTGGTATGAGCTTGATCTGAAAACGTTCCAAAATTACCGGAACGGCTTTGAGGCGTACCGCATGATTTCGATCGACGGGAAGACGCCGTTTCAAGAGCTGCTGCATTACGCTATCCCGACGGATAAAGAATTCAAGATTGGAACGCTTGCGGATGGCGAAGGCGAACCCTTTCGATTTTATTTGGAGAAAGGTGCGCACACGCTGCGCATGACCGTTGATTCGTCTCTCGTTCAGCCGGTATATCTCGCACTGAAGGAAACTCTGGAACAACTGGCTGCTTTCGACCGGCACATTAGGCTGCTAACGGGAAATTACAGTAAATCGGGCTTCGATGCGAACATTGATTCGACACGGACATGGGATATGTTGAAGCTAGAGCCGGATGTAGAGAAGAAGATGTCGGGCTTCATTACTCATTTGACGGATATACGCCATTATATTAACGGTCTCAACAAGAAGGACTCCGATTTGTCGGAGGCGATCAAAGGCTCCGAGGCGATCTTGGCGAAGATGCTGGAGGATGTTAATGAAATTCCGAATAAGATCAACGATTTCTCCACCATTCAGAATAATATCGGAACCTGGATGGCGACGCTGACGCAGCAGCCGCTGCTCATGGATTATATCGTCGTACGCACGCCGGGAACGGAAACGAATTTGAAGGTGGCAAGCACACTCTCGAGAGTTCCGTATTCCATTGCGGACTTCGGACGCTCGTTCTATTTGGACTATGACACGCGCAAACACAACCGGAAGGAAGCGTTGACCATCTGGGTCCAGCGGGGACGGGATTACGTCGAGCTTTTGCGCGAAATGGTCGATCAGGATTTTACGCCCCGAACGGGCATTGAAGTGAACATCAATTTGATGACGAATCCGAACATGCTGATTCTTGGGAACGCTGCAGGAGACGTGCCGGACATCGCGCTTGGGGTAGGAGAATCCACGCCTGCGGATTTCGCCATGAGGGATGCTGTCCAGGATTTATCCGGCTTTCCCGGCTTTGATCAGGTGCTTGACCGGTTTATTCCCGGTGTCAGCCGTTCCCTTAGCTATGACGGCAGAATCTACGGGCTGCCCGAGGTGCAAAACTTCCAGATGCTGTTCTATCGGACGGATATTCTCGAGGGATTGCATTTGAAGGCTCCCGATACATGGGAGGATGTTTTCGATATTCTGCCGACGCTGCAGGAAAACGGAATGACGATGAATTATCCGAAAAGCGATTTCTCGACGCTCTTCTTTCAAAACGGAGCAGAGGCTTATTCGCCGGACGGCTTGAAAGGCACGCTGTCGGGCGATGCGGGCCAGCAGGCATTCAAACGCTGGACGGAGCTTTACCGGAAATATAATCTTCCCATCGATATTCCGGCGTTCTTCCAGCATTTCCGCGACGGGGATATCCCGATCGGCATAGCGGATTTCAATACGTACGTGCAGCTTCTGGTCGCTGCCCCGGAAATTACGGGACATTGGAAAATCGCTCCATTGCCAGGCATCAAGCAGGCGGACGGCGAGGTTGCAAGGTGGTCGCCGCAGGGAATTTCGGCCGCGATGATTATGAAAAAAAGCGAACGGAAGGACGATGCCTGGGCGTTCTTGGAATGGTGGACCTCCGAAGAGGTGCAGTCGCAATACGCCAAGGATATGGAATCCTTCTATGGGATCGAATTCAGGTGGAATACCGCCAACACCGATGCCATGCAAGGACTCGCCTGGCCGAGCGAGGATTTGGCCGCGCTTCGGGAGCAGGCGCGCTGGGCGAAGAACATGCCCTATGTGCCGGGCTATTACTTCCTGACGCGGGAAATGGAATTCGCATGGAACCGCACGGTAATGGAAGGCATTCCGGCACAGGAATCGCTGGAGCAGGCGCAGCTTTCCCTGCAGCGTGAAATGAACCGGAGGCAAAATAATTTTGGCATAGCGGCGGGAGACGATCTTCGAATTCCACAAATTTCACAACCTTATGAATGGGAGGAACCGCAGAAATGAATACGCAGCTATCTCCCGGTTTAAAGGTGACAAAGCCCAAATCGGCGCTTCGGTTGAAATGGAATCAGTTTTGGCGGGAAATTAGACGTGATGCTTTTTGCTATCTGTTTCTCGCTCCGTTCCTCCTTTGCTTTCTATTATTCATCGTCATTCCTGTCGTGATGGCCGCAACGCTCGGTTTTACGTCTTACGACGGCTTCGGCTCGCTGCATTTCATCGGGATAGACAATTACATCAGCCTGTTCACGCAGGACATTATTTTTCTGACCAAGGCGATTCCGAACACGTTTTTGTTCGCGCTGATCGTAGGGCCGGGCGGCTATATTCTTGCTTTTCTATTCGCTTGGCTCATACATCAGCTGCCAATCCGCATTCGCGATTACTATACGCTGGCGTTTTATGCGCCATCCATGGCTGGCGGAGTCGCGTTGTCGGTCGTCTGGATTGCAACGTTCAGCGGCGACCGCGTCGGCTATTTCAACAATTTCCTGCTGCAGATGGGATGGATTGACAGTCCGGTTATCTGGCTGCAGGACCCGAAATATTTGCTGAATATTATGATAATCGTTTCGCTTTGGGTGAGCTTCAGCGTCGGGTTTCTCGCGATGCTCGCGGGACTTCAGACCGTAAACCGCGAGCTTTACGAGGCTGGCCGAATCGATGGGATTTCGAGCCGGCTGCAGGAGGTTTTCTACATCACGGTCCCGTCGATGAAGCCGCAAATGCTGTTCAGCGCCGTCATGTCCATCGTGGGGACGCTGAAGGCGGGCGGGATTTCGACCCAATTGACCGGCATGGCGATTACGCCCTCGTACTCGGGACATTTAATCATCAATCATATCGACGATTATGCTTTTATCCGCTTCGAGCTTGGTTATGCTTCGGCTGTCTCGGTTATGCTGCTGCTCATCAGCTATTTTGCCATGAGATTCGCTTACCGGCTGTTCGGATCAAAGGAGGAACTATAAAACCATGATTCGAAGACTTCGCAGAGTAACGACTTTTCAGGTCGTCCTGATTACGGTGTTTACCGCGCTCGCCGCGTTTATGTCGCTACCGATCGTGTTTATTTTGAACCATGCCTTCAAGCCGCAAAATGAGCTGTTTCTATTTCCTCCGCGGTTTTTGGTACAAAATCCGACGCTGCGCAACTTTGAATCGCTTATTCTGCATGCGTCAAACGCGACGGTTCCGTTCACCCGGTATCTGTTCAATAGCTTGATCGTAGCGGGGTTTACGCTTGCCGCGGTCATCATCGTCAGCACGATGGCGGGTTATGTGCTTGCCAAATACCAGTTTCATTTCAAGCAGCTGATCTTGGCGCTTATCACGTTATCCTTGATGTTCGCGCCAGAGACGGTGGGCATTCCAAGATACCTGATGATTAGCGGTCTCGGCATAAACAATACGTATTTCGGTCATATTTTGCCCGCCCTGGCTTCACCGATCGCGGTATTCATGCTGGTCGGCTTTATATCGCAAATCCCCGGTGAGCTGCTGGAGGCGGCGAAGATCGACGGAGCAAGCCATTTGGGCATCTTTACAAAAATAGTGCTGCCGCTGGCCGTTCCCGCCATTGCGACCATTTCGATTTTCACGTTCCAAGGCGTATGGGGCGATGTGGAGACATCGACGTTATTCATGCAAGAGGAAACCATGAGAACGTTGGCCTTCTACGTCAATAGCTTGCTCAGCGGGCTTCAGAACAGTGTGGCGGGGCAGAACGTAGCCGCAGCAGCAGGCTTGCTCATGTTCGTGCCTAACCTCATTATCTTTCTGCTCTTTCAGCGGAGAGTACTCGAGACGATGGTTCATTCCGGAATCAAGTAATTCCAATCAGCAAAGGAAGTCGTAACGATGAAGAGATTTCTATTATTCCTGCTTCTTGCGGCGACCTTCATGCTTGCCGCACCCGAAGCGATCTATGCGGAGCTCCCTTACCGGACCTCCTACTATGACAGCAATCAAGCGACATGGCTGCGCATCCAGCCTGTATATGCGCCTGCAGAAACAAAAGGCACGCGCTTTGTCGAGCCGATGGATTTGCAGGTAGGAGCGGACGACAAGGTGTACGTTGCAGATAAAGGGGCGAATAAGGTCGTTGTGCTAGATAACGACGGTGCCCTCCTTCTCTCGATTGGCGCGGAAGAAGGGGAGAGCATGCTCAGTGCGCCGGAGGGCTTGTTCGTTACTCCGGATGGGCTGATCTATGTCGCTGATTCAGGAAATCAACGCATTGCCGTATTCGGAGCGGACGGCTCGTTTGTCCGTGAATATAAGAAGCCGGAGTCCACCTTTCTGGAGCAGGAGCATTTTGTGCCCGTCAAGCTGGTGGTTGACCGGCGCGGCGTGATGTACATCAGCTTGAATTCCTCCTACCAAGGCTTGCTTCGCATGAATGAGGACGGGGAGTTCATGGGTTATTTCGGCGCTAACAAGGCGCAGCAAACCGTGCTCAATTGGCTGAAGAAGCTCATTCTCAACAAGGAGCAGCTGTCCAAGGAGCTGGCAAGTTTGCCTCGTCCGATTACGAACGTTGCGCTTGATGGGGATGGTTTCATTTATACGGCAACAGCTGCGGGATTCGGACAGGGCGCTATCCGCAAGCTGAATGCTGGGGGCGTAGACGCCTTCAAGAACAAAACCTTGGTGAACGGGCATGGCATTGTCGATGTAACGAGCGATTCGAACGGCTTCTTGTACAACGTCGACATGGATTCTGCCCGCGTCAATATCTACGACCAGAATGCGGAGGCGTTGTTTGCATTCGGGCTAATCGATAATGAAACGCAGCAGTACGGCGTTCTCGGGTTTCCGACAAGCATAGGCGTAGATTCCAAATTCGGCGTTTGGATATCCGACAGCCGCACCGGTACGATACATAAATTTGTCCGTACCGAGTTCGGGAGCGATGTGATGAATGCGCTTACGCTTTATGTAGAGGGCAAGTATGAGCAGAGCAAGCCTTACTGGGATAAGGTATATGCCCGCAATGACATGTATAACGGCGTGTTTCAAGGGCTCGGCAAGGTGTATTTGCATGAGAGCGATTATGATACTGCCTTATCGTTTCTGAAAACAGCCTTCGACACGGAGGGCTACTCCAAGGCGTATTGGCAAATCCGTCTGGACTTTCTGCAAAAACATTTCATTTGGCTGGCGGCGTCAGCGGCAGTATTTCTGCTATTGCTGAGATTCGGCGGGTCGGCCGTCCGGAAATGGTTGAAGCATCGGCCTCTGCCGCTATCCTGGCAGCGTCCGCTTGGCGATTTGCGAAATCTTTGGTACGTCATGCTTCATCCTTACCATGGTTTTTACAGGCTAAAGGAAGCGAGAGTCGCGCCTTGGATCATTATTCTGATTTTGACAGCTGCCGTGGCGGTAAAGATCTTGACAATCTATTACACCGGATTTCTTTTCCATCCTGTGGAGCTGTCGCAAATTAATCTGTTCGGCAGCTTAGGCTTATTCACGGTTCCTTGGATTACCTGGATCATTGCCAATTATCTCGTATGCAGCGTGAAGGACGGAGAAGGGAAATTCAGAGAGGTCATTCAAGGCAGCGCCTATGCGCTTGCTCCATATCTGTTCTTTTCCATTCCGACGTTAATTTTGTCCAATATCGTGACGCTCGACGAGCGGGTGATCGTGGATTCGCTAAATACAGTCATGTTTCTATGGATGGGCGTCATGCTCATCGTCATGACGCAGGTCATTCATAATTTTGATTTTCTGGAGTCACTCAAAAATATTGCCATTACCGTGTTTACCATTGGCACCATTTGGTTGTTTGCTTTTCTCGTGTTTGGCTTGTCCTACAATTTATATGATTTCTTCTATCAGCTTTACAAGGAGGTGACCTTCTATGGTTGAGCTCATCAAGCGCACTTCCCTTCGCGTAAAGCTCGCGGCAATCGTTTTAATTATGCTTGCTGCCGTTTCCTGCATCCTCTTCCTGCAAGGTGACGAGCTGACGCCTGCCAAAGCGCTGGAGCTGACTGGAATCGAGAAGCCTTCGGCCAGCCGTGCTCCTCTGTACGAAGGGGAAGCATGGTCGCCGCAAACAGGGGCTGACGGTTTTGCCGAAGCGCTGGAAAACGATGATTTTACGCTTTATATTCATCCCGGCACTACGCAGATTGCATTAGTCGATAAGCGATCCGGGTACCGGTGGAGCAGCAATAGGGCGGATGAGCAGCTCGGCAACGAAACGGTGAAGGGCGTCTTGCTTGCCAATCTAAAATCGCCCTTTGTCCTGACATATGTAAGGACGCAAGGGAAGGACCAGACGATTCGCGAGGTTCTGAATGCAAGCGATCCCAAGATTCAAACCACGTTGATCAAAACCGCGGCAGGCCTGCAGGTCTCCTATGTTTTTCCCGATCGGCAGCTTGGCTTTACGATCCAATACGAGCTTACGCCGAAGGGGTTAAAGGCACGGATCCCAACGGACGGCATTAAAGAAGAGGGCGAATATGCCATCTTTACGGTTGATTTGCTTCCTTACTTCGGTGCTGCCGCGCCGGAGGAGGACGGTTATATCTTCGTACCGGACGGACCCGGCGGATTGATTGCTTTTGACAGCGAACGGGCAGGGGTTTCAAGGGGCTACATCCATCAGGTGTACGGGTTGGAATTAACCAATACCGGCAACTGGAGCCGTTCCGGGGAAAGACGGGAAAATATTGCTTTTCCGGTGTTCGGAATGAAGCGAGGCAGCAACGCCTTTATGGCAGTTCTTACGGAGGGCGGAGATTCAGCGAATATCGCGGCGATGCCGCCGGGGCTGAAATCGGGACTGTACAACGTGTACGCCAATCAGATTTACCGCGAGGAATATTTGTATCGGATGAGCCGTCTCGCTGCACCGCTCAAAGCGGTTCAGAAGCAGCGCTTAGAAACGGATAGGGAGGTGGAGTACCGCTTTCTGAACGGCGGGGACGCCGATTATGTCGGGATGGCGAAGGCCTACCGCGACTATATGGCGGAGACAGGCAAGCTGAAGGAAACGCTGAAGCCGGTTGACCATATCCCGCTTTACCTAAAAGTGATGGGAGGCAGCTACACGGAGGCTTTTAACAAAATCAAATATATCGCTGCGACCACCTTCCCGCAGGCAGCAGAAATGGTGAACGACTTGCGTGAGCAGGGCGTCGATCATTTAAAGGTCATTTATTACGGCTGGCAAAATCAAGGCGATTACGATTCGTATGACCGCTTTCCGATCGAGAAGTCACTTGGCGGCGAAGCAGCGGCAAAAGATTTTATTTCCAAGATGACTAAGCTGGGCATTGATGTGCTGTTCGAGGATGATTTTGTTTGGATCGATTCGGAAAGTTCCGAGCTATCGGGCAAAACAAACGGCATTCGCGGCATCGACGAAACGGTATTCATTGATGAAGGCTGGTTTATCAGCAAGCCTGCGCGCACCGTTGCCATGGCGTATCAAACGATGGAGAAGCTTAAGGACATCGGAGTGTCCGGTATGTTGTTCAACTATCTTGGCGAGATGGTATTCCATGATTATGATCCGTCGGGCATTGCGACGCGCTCGGATACGATCGCTATTTATGATGGTTTGCTCGCCTACGCGCAGAAAACGCTCGGCTCGGCCAGCGTTTACCGCGGCAATGACTATACGGTTGGGCAGACAGACTATATTGCCGGCCTTCCTTACGAATCCAGCTACGATTTCATGGTTGATGAGACCGTACCCTTTTATCCGATAGCGCTTCACGGTTATGTTTCTTATTCCTTTGGAGACGGCAACCTGCGCAATGATGTAGAGACGGAATTTCTGAAAGCGATAGAATATGGGGCTGTTCCTTCGTTCTTCTTAACCCATGATGATTCGCGAAAGCTGAAGTATACGTCGGCAGGCTTCCTATTCAGCACGCAATACGAGAAGTGGACGGAACGGATCCTGAAGGAATACGAGGCTTTCGATTCCCTTGCTCCGGTGTTCTCTCAGAAGATAACCGATCATGAAAAGCTGTCGGAGACGAGGTTCGCGACGGTATATGAGGACGGCACGCGCGTCATTGTCGATTATGGCAGCAAGACATTCCAAGTGGAGAAAGGGGAGGGCGCGTAATGAAAGCGAAAGCAAGGGGACGCGCAGCGCGCCTCCATCTTTGGAAGGGCTATGGGCTCGGCTTGATGTTTATGCTGCCGTGGATGATCGGTTTCGCGATGTTTGTGCTCATCCCCATCAGCTGGTCGTTGTTTATGTCCTTCAACAAGGTCCAAGTTGCGGTGGGAGGCTTTAAGTACGAGTGGCTCGGATTCCGCAATTACCGGGACGCCTTCTTGAAGGATAACATTTTTCCGATCGAGCTGATCACGTATTTCCAAGAAATGCTGCTGATGGTTCCGATCATCGTTATATTCGCCCTGCTTATTTCATTAATGCTCAATCAAAAGTTTCCTGGTCGTTTCATATACCGCGCGTTGTTCTTTCTACCGGTTATATTTGCTACGGGGCAGGTGCTCTCTGAGCTTTTCCTGCAAGGAGCCGGGGATATTCCTTTCCTGGAGCAGTATAATTTGCTGCCGCTCGTGGAGGAGTACGTAGGCAAGCAATTTGCCGAAACGGTTATGGCTGTGCTGGGCAAGGCGATTCTTATCTTATGGTATTCAGGCGTACAGATTCTAATCTTTATCGCAGGCTTTCAGACGATTTCTCCGACGATCTATGAAGCCGTACGCATTGACGGGGCATCCCCGTGGGACAGCTTTTGGAAAATCACGCTGCCAGCGTGCGTGCCGTTCATCAGCCTGAATGTGCTTTACACGATCATCGATTTGTTTACATTCCCGCTTAATCCGGTGCTGGCGCATATTAAGAGCAACATGTTTAAGGTCGATACCGGCTACGGCTATGCGAGCGCGCTCGCTTGGATTTATTTTGGATTCATTTTCGCGCTGATCGCCCTCGTATTATGGCTGTTCAACCGAAGCCTCAAGACAAGGAGGGTACATTCATGATTACTGCGATGAAGTCTGAGATTGAGAAGGCGGGCCGCAGCGTCAGAAGCGTTCTTTGGGGCCGAAAAGCGCAAAAAACGAAGATGCTGGTGCTGGGACGAAGCGTATCCGACGGTTTGCTAGCTAAGCTTGTCATCTATCTGCTGCTCTCGATTGTCGCTTATCTCTATTTGCAGCCCATTCTTTATATGGTCAGCACGATGTTCAAGAACATGAGCGATCTGCTGGACCCGACCGTGAAATGGATTCCTCGCGAAGTAACTTGGGAAAATGTATCGAAGGCGCTGAAGGGCTTGCAATACCCGGAGGCGCTTAGGAACACTGCCCTTATATCCGTGAGCTGCTCACTGGTACAGGTCATGATTTGCGCAATGACCGGCTACGCGCTGGCTCGTCTGGCATTGCCGTTCAAGGGACTTTTTACGGCGCTTATCATTTTGACCTTTTTGATTCCGCCGCAGGTCATCATCATCCCGCTTTATGTTATTTTCAGCAAGCTGGGCTTGTTGAATTCAATATTCGTTTTTCTCATTCCCGCGATCTTCGGGCAGGGACTGAAGGGTGCTTTGTTTATTCTGATTTTCCGGCAGTTTTTCAAAGCGCAGCCTCCAAGCCTGGAAGAAGCAGCGAAGCTGGACGGCGCTTCAACGGCAAGGCTGTTTTTCGGAATTATGCTGCCGCTTGCCCGCTCCGCCTGCTTGGTCGTATTTCTTTTCTCGTTCATCTGGTACTGGAATATGTACTACGAGCCGTCGATGTTTTTGACGAAAGGCTTTACGCCGCTGTCTATTCGTTTGGATATGCTCGAAGAGGTGCTGAATCCGTCCTTGCTTGGGAACACCCGCACCATTGTGAATCCGATCACGGAAAGCACCAAAATGGCCGCGGCTTTCTTGATCATTCTCCCGCCGATACTCGTGTTCATGTTTCTGCAGCGCTGGTTCGTAAGCGGAATCGAGAGAACGGGAATCGTCGAGTAGAGCTTGTACAGGACAGGAACCACATGTTGATGCTTATGAGGAGGTGATGATTCGGCAAGGGTTGCAGGCTCCGCGGCAGGATCGGAAGAACCGTTTTATTGCGTACATTGAGGGGAAGGCTTACGAAGCGAGTTTTGCTCTACAGACATGCTCATAAATGATGAGCTTCTTGCGTATCACAAAATTTTTGGGAGGTTAAAACAGTGAAAAACAAACGCGGTTTAACGTGGATGTTGTGTCTCGTATTGATGTTTTCGGTAATACTTTCTGCTTGCTCCAGCAATAACGGAGGCAGCAACGTCCCTAACAATACGGGTGAGGCAACCGATCCGCCTGCTGCAGCGGATAACCAGCCCGCGCCAGATGTCAAAAAAGACCCCGTAACCTTAAAGCTGATCTCATGGTCGGATTCGTACACGGAATTATACAAAAAATTCAACGAAAAATATCCATGGATCACGATCGAGCAGGTGCCGGTCAACAGTCAGCCGATCATGGAAATTATCGCTTCCTTGGAAGCGGCAGGAACGCCTGCGGACTTGACATGGATCGATAGTGACCTCATTACGTTTGATCAAGCCGGGCTTGTGGAGGATCTGTCTCCCTATATCGAGAAGGACCCAACCTTCCAGGATGTGCAGCTGCCCGAAGGCTTCTTCGATACGATGACGTACAAAGACAAAAAGCTTGCAGTCCCATTTGTAGACGTGCCAATGTGGATTTTGGTGAATAAGGATCTTCTTGCTAAGCATGGCGTGGAAATGCCGGCCAACGATTGGACTTATGATGATTTCCGCGACATTGCCAAGAAGCTTACGGATCCAGAGGCAGGTGAATACGGCTTGACGACGCAGCCAGAATTTCAAATGCGCGTGCTGAGCACAAAGGCGATTGCTGACGGCCATGCGTCCAACATTCACTACATGAATGAGGATTTAACGCAAAGCTTGCTGAACACGCCTGATGTCATGAATGACGTAAGATGGCTCTCGGATTTCGTCTGGAAGGACGGTTCGATGCAAAGCAACGCAAAGGCTGCCGAGTCGGGCGACGTAACGAGAGAATTCATAAACGGTAAAACAGGCTTCGCGATCGGCGGAGACTGGGTGCTGCCGGGTCTGAAGAAGGACGCTAAATTCGAATGGGACGTATTGCCTTTCCCTCGCGGCAAGGTAAGCCAGCCTGGCTACAGCATTTACGGTCCGCTGTCGATGCTTAGCGGCTCGAAGCATAAGGAAGAAGCATTCCTGTGGATCAGCTTCCAATTCTCGAAAGAAGCGCAAAAGTGGAAAATCGACCAAGGAGCGAATGCTTCCGTTATCGATCCGGAATTGACGGCCTATTATGACGAGACGCCAATGTGGGAAGGCAAAAACAAAGAAGCGGTCAAAATCGCGAAGGAAAATGCGAAAATCCAGCCAGGCGTTACGATTCCCGCATGGTCCGAATACAACTGGAACAATATTTTGAATGAAATCATATTTGACGGTGCCGATATCAATAGACTCATTCCAGAAACGGAAAAATGGAATAAAAGGACTTTAGAGGTTCGCGAGTCATTGAAATAATCGGTAATCCGCTAAGCAGGCCTCAATGAAAAGGGGCTGTCTCAAAAGGTCTGAAGACCCGAGAGACAGCCCTTTTTTCATGAAAACAAATGGTTTCTTGGTTAACTGGAGTTGTTGCCGAGCGGCACACGGAGGCGTCGATTTAAGTTTGAGCATGCGGCGGTTGCTGCAGCAACGCGGTCGATTTCTATCGGGTGTAATGGGGTTCTCGGTCTAAATGTTTTTTGGAAATATTTGGACGAATGGTCTTGTAGAAGCTAAGAATAATAAAAGTTCGGTCAGAGTTCTACGTTGTAGTTACTGCAATGTATGGACAAAAAACGAGTTGGATCGAGGTGTACAATGCAGTTTCTGCAATGGGAGTGCCTATTTTTGAGCGATTAGGAACGTGTGGCGTCTATTCTGCTGTAGTAAATGCATTGTAGCTAAAATAAAGAAGCGTATACCGTAATTCTGCTGCAGAAACTGCAGTGTACCGGAGCGGCTGGCGGCTAAGAGGATGCCCTGGATTTGCGAGACTAAAGCCCTACGGATACACGATGCTTAAAACGCATTTAGAGAAATTGAAAGCCGCACTTGGAAAGCTGCCGGGAACAATCATCGCAGATGCTGGATAGGGCGGAGAAGAGAACTAGGCTTACCTAGAACAGGGAGAGCTTGAGGCGTTGGTCAAACACAGCTCGTATCATAAGGAAAAATCGAAGAAATGGCAAACGGACATCAGTGAGCTCGACAATGGACATTACGACGAGGAAGAAGATACGTGGACATGCGCGAATGGACAGAAACTTGTCTTTCGCTATGAAAGTAAAGATATAACAGAAAGTGGATTTGAAATCCGACATCGTCATTACCGCAGTGTGAGCTGTGAAGGGTGCCCCATCAATCCCGCTAGTACGAAGGCGCAAGGCGACCGAGAGGTTCGAGTCAGTCTGAGATACATGCGTTACAAGCAGCGGGTGCAGGAAAAGCTGCGCAGCGAGGAAGGTTATGCGTTGTCGGCGAGACGAATGATTGAACCCGAAAGTGTATTCGGGCAGATGAAGACTAACCGGGGATTCCGGCGGTCCCTGCTTCGCGGCTTGTCAAAAGTAAGCCTAGAGGTCGGGTGGCTTTCGCTTGCCCATAATCTACTTAAGCAAGCAGCCATAGACCAGAACAGAAAAATAGCGCAACAGGAATAGCCCACTGCAGCGCTATTTTTTCATGTTTTCCAACACTTCTGTTCAAAGCGAGCTCTCTCTCCAGCGAGCTTACTACTATTGGGACAGCCCCTTTGGGTTGCAGGGTATGCGGGAAGAGCCGATGCATGCTCAGCTTCTAGGGGCCCACAGCATGATAGAGACGCCAACGACACAAATGACGGCTCCGAGCCAATCATAAAAATCAGGCGTTTTTTTATCGATAAGCCAGCCCCACAGGACAGCGAGAATAATAAAAACTCCGCCGTATGCCGCGTACACCCGCCCAAAAGAAGGAAAGCTCTGCAGAGTCGGGATGACGCCGTATGCAATCAGAATTAGACTGCCGGCTACACCGAACCAAAGAGGCTTGGACTCTCGGAGCCACAGCCAAACCAGATAGCCGCCGCCAATTTCAGCTAGTCCCGCAATAACAAATAGGAAAATCGTAAATAGCATGGAACCCTCTCCTTTTATAAATCTATATAAGCCGAACGAGTGATGGAATAGTAGTGCTGCATCGATATGCATTGAAAAAAAACAAACTGGACCTTTGTCTAATCTACAAATTTTTGATACAATTCACAAGTCTGATACTTACAATTTCATAGAATAGCTAGTATGGTGCTGCCGTGAAGTAACTATTCGCAAGCAGCTTAATAGGGAAGTTCGGTCAAAGTCCGACGCGGTCCCGCCACTGTATCGCAGAGCTGACAATCATTTTATCCACTGTCCGGTTAGGACGGGAAGGGGATAGTCGAGCAATGAAGCGAAGCCAGGAGACCTGCCATAAGAGTGCTCTATAATTCTCACGAGGATGGGAGGGAGATGTTTATTCGTGCTTCAGCTATAGGTATTTCCTATGCTTTTTTACGCACGTGACAGCCCCAACATCTTTCCAAAAGCGGAAGATGTTTTTTTATTGCCAAAAATGAACCAAAAGGAGAGAAAACATTGCTTACTTTGAAAACATTCCTAAGAAAAAGCTTGCCTGCAATTTTAAGTTTTGTTTTAATCTTTAGTTTAATTGCGCCCCAAGTCAGTAAAGCGGCCGATCACACTGGAAACGCTGCTTTAAATGAAATGATTGGGAAAACAGTGAATCATTTTAAAAATAAAAATGAAACATTGGAATCCTGGTGGGAGATTGTCGCGCTGTGGGGGGCTGGAGAAAATCTGCAGGACGGCAGCTGGAAACTGCCTAGCTGGAAGACGATAGATCCAAAATCTACCGTATCCGGAACCGAGTATATCCGATTTATTTTTGCATTGCTCGCAATGGGGGAGGATCCGGCTCGTGCTTGGGACACCAACCGTAACCTATACGCAGAGCTGGCCGCGCAGCAAGACGGAGCAACCGGTGCATTTGGTTCCACGAACAAGCACATGTGGGCGATGCTTGCGCTCGATACGGGCGCAAAGCTGGGCAGTGATGTGGGCGTGTGGAATGCAGCCGCAAAACAAAAGGCATTAGACTTTTTATTGAGTAAACAGCTTAGCGACGGCGGCTTCGCATTTTTTGGAAGTACTTCTGACTCTGATATGACGGGAATGGGTCTGCTTGCGCTAGGAAACTATCAGAATGATAGCGCCGTGCAGCAGTCTATTGCAAGAATAAAGGCATTTTTGAAAACAAAGCAGTTAAACAATGAGCAAGTCATGTACGGAGCAAATTCAAACAGCATGTCCGCCGTAGTCTCGGGTTTGACTGCCATTAACGAGGATGTATTGTCTGATCCTTGGACGGCCAATGGCAAAAGCGTTCTCGATTCATTTGTGCTTTATCAACTGCAGGATGGCACTTTCAAATGGAATGAGAGCGACATTAAAGGCAATGGTATGGCTACCGAACAAGCACTGATTGCCCTCACCGATATCCAGCAACTGAAAAGCGTGTGGTACCGCTTTGGTGAAATCAAACAGCCAGTTTCGGTAAGCGTTAAAGTCGACGGCATCACGGATAGTATCTATACCAAGCAAGCCGTCTCGGTATCGCAAATCAAAAACCAGGCAACGGCGCTTGATGCGCTTAAGACCGCCCTTGATCAAGCGAATCCGAAAATCAGCTACAAAATCGTAGACAGCAGCTTCGGTGCTTACGTTCAAGGCATTGATGGCCAAGATGCGGGCACATTAGGCGGCTGGGACGGCTGGATGTACGAGGTTAACGGCATCGCGCCACAAGTTGGTGCAAGTGCTTACAAGCTCAAACCAAACGATGAAGTCAGGTTCTACTACAGCCGTTACCCTGCGATTTCTACAACATCACAGCTAGAAGAAGGCGCGATAGGATCCCCTGTAGTTGTCACACTTGTTGGCGATGAATTTAGCAGCAATGCAGAAGAATTTAATAACTGGAGTATTAATACTTCAGATTCAGGAATGCAATTTTATTCAATAGAAAAAGTAAGCAAACAGACAGTTAAGATTTATCTTTTAGGCCTAGTGTCGGATAAGCCAGTTACGATCCACGCATTACCAGGAGCGTTGGTTGGTAACCAAAATAGTAATTCAATTACCTTACGACTTCCAGTCACAGTTGATTTGCAAGTAGACGGAATTTCCGGATCGATTTACGCCAAACAGCAGGTCACGATTAAAAATACGGCAAAACCGGCAACGGCACTGGATTTGCTAAAACAAGCTCTTGATCAAGCGAATCCGAAAATCAGCTACAAAATCGTAGACAGCAGCTTCGGTGCCTATGTCACTTCTATTCAGGGCCAAGCCGCAGGCAGCCTTGGCGGCTGGGACGGCTGGATGTATGAAGTAAACGGCATCGCTCCAAGCGTTGGCGCAGCCGCATACGAGCTGAAGTCTGCTGATGTTGTGCGGTTCTACTACAGCAGATGGCCGGCCATTTCAACGACAGCACAAATCGCAAACGGAGCTTCGAACCCGTCAGTCGAGGTAACGCTCGTTGGTGATGAGTTTACAGCTGATGCGGTGAACAGCAGCAATTGGTCCATTCAAACGGGAAACACGGGACTTCAAGTAAATGCGATCAGCAAAGATGGAAATAAAGCGACGATTTCATTTACAGGAACAGCCGAAGGCGGAACGATTACATTAAAAGCATTGGGCGCTGCGCTTGTCGGCAATACAGACAGCGATTCAATAGCTGTAGTAGTCCCTCGCGTACTTAGCGGCTCAACGGATCAAACGATTGCGATTAATGAGAATGAAAAATCCGTTCTGATCACAGAAGCAGGGACAAGTCCTCTAACGAATAACGTGAGCCTTACTTTCGCGACGGCAGCATTGCCAAAGGTGACGGCAGAACGCGGAAACGCATGGCTTGAGATTCCGGTCAATACAGTTGTCACATCGGCATGGAATAAAGAACTTAAACTGCCGCAAAATCTTAGCGCGACGGAAAGCGGATTGGACGCTAAGCTGAATACGGCGCTTTCTTCCGACAATAAAAAGGTTGCTGCCATTGCCGTTCGCATTCAAGCAGGCGGCTCGGAGAAAATTGAGTTCAACCAACATGTCACCCTAACCTTGAAAGGCCAAGGCGACAAAGAAGCAGGATTCATTGATCAAACGGGAGTATTTACGCCAATCAAAAAATACTCGGATTCGTCTGCAAGAACAGACGAGGTTTACGCATACAGCCAAAACGGCGATCTGATTATTAAAACAAAACATTTTACCGAGTTTCTTGCTTATACAACTTCGGCATTAACGATTGGCGGAGGCGGCGGAGGTCTTCCGATAGCCCAAACCATCACGTTATCCGTTGAAAAACGTTCACTAAATGAGGGGGACATCGTTGCTCCTTATGCCGTGACCCTGACCGAAGGAGATACGGCGTTCACGGCACTCAAACGAGCTATGGAGCAAAAAGGCGTATCGCTGAACTACACAGGTTCAGGTGCAAGCATTTATGTCCAAGCGATTGGCGGTCTTGCTGAATTCGATAAAGGTTCGGAAAGCGGCTGGATGTATTCCGTAAACGGCGTGTTCCCTAAATCAAGCGCGGGAGCCTACACGCTGAAAAACGGCGATGTGCTGCGCTGGCAATATACGAAAGATCTAGGTAAAGATCTTGGTTCACCGCTTGAGCCGGGCGAATCCGGCGAACAACTCCCTGGCGAGAATCCAGATCCAGAACCGACGAAATATACCGATGAAGCTAAGATTGCAAGCTGGGCGCTAGCTGCCGTAACGAAAGCGACGGAGCTTGGCTTTATGAACGGTACGAGCGTGGAGAATCCGAAATTTGAGCCTAAACGTCAGCTGACTCGCGCCGAGTTTGCTGCATTAGTCGTCAAATATGCAGGAGAAGAACCGCTGCAGGCTGATTCAGGCTTTAATGATGTAAATAAACAGGCATGGTATTACGGTTATGTAGCGGCTGCAAAAGAAAAAGGCTTGATGTCAGGCATTTCCGACACGGCCTTTGCTCCGAGCGAGTCCATTACTAGACAAGAAATGGCTGCAGTCCTCGTTAGGCTTAAGGGCTTGACTGACGCGAATGCGCCGCAAGCTGCAATTAAGGACCGCGATGCCGTATCGGCATGGGCTGTTCCTTTTGTAAACGTGGCTTACCAAAAAGGCTTGATGACCGGCGATAACGGGTTATTCAACCCGCAAGCTCTTGTAACGAGAGAGATGGCGGCGGTTACCATTATCAGGTTGCATGAATTGAAATAATCACCAAGCTGCCTCATGGCTAAGCGTTAGCCGTGAGGCAGCTATTTTAATAGAGGGAGCGTGTTTTTAAGAAATGCTGACTAGAAGCGTGTCGTATCGATGCTTGATGCTCTTCATGGGCGTTATCGTATTTCTTTCCTATATTTGCTCAGCCTTGCTGCTACCGGAACAAGCAAAGGCAGCTGACCAACTCAATGTCAGCACGGAAATCAAACAAGCAGCAGAGCAAATTTTAAACAGCGGCGTGATCAGCGATTGGGAGGCGTTAGGATTAGCTCGTTCAGGAAAGCCATTGCCTGCCAGCTATTTGAATCTGTTAACGGATGAATTGAAGGAGAAGAATGGCGAGTTCCGCAAAGTAACCGACGCGGAGCGCATTGCGATTGCTGTTCGGGCTGCCGGAGTGAATGCGGCTTCGTTTGCAGGTTTTAATCTTATTGAAAGCATCTATAATCATGCGAAAATGACGAATCAAGGCACCAACGGCCCGATTTTTGCATTAATTGCTTTGGACAGCGGGAGCTATGAGGTGCCTGCGAATGCTTTATGGACGCGCGAAAAGCTGGTGGATTGGCTGCTTAGCCAGCAAAACGCCGGCGGAGCATTCCCGCTTTCGGAACAAGGCGAGGACAATTTGGATATTACGGCGATGGCCATAAGCGCGCTCGCTCCATATCAGGAACAAGCAAATGTGAAGAGCGCGATTGACAAAGCCGTATCCTGGCTGTCTTCCCAGCAGCAGGTTAACGGAGGCTTTCAAGCCTTCGGCGAAGATAACAGCGAGAGCGTCGCGCAGGTGATTATCGCTTTGTCAGCCGCTGGAATCAACCCCCTCGATACTAGATTCTTAAAAAAGAACGGGAATCTTCTGACCAGCTTGCTGCGCTTTCGTCAGGCGGATGGAGGCTTTTCCCATGCCATAGATCAGCCTTCAAACGAAATGGCGACGGAGCAGGCATTAATGGCTCTAGTCGCATATGACCGGTTTACTAGGCTAGAGCCGGCTTTATTCGACATTTCGGCTGATACGAGCTTGACCGGTGTGAAGGAGCAATTTGTAGATAACGAGCTAATTTCGTCATGGGCTTATGATGCGGTATATCGTGTATTCGAGGTTAAAATCATGGTAGGGGTAAGCGGCTCAGAGCTCCGCTTCGATCCAAAGAAGCCGATGACAAGAGCCGAATTTGCAACGCTGCTCATCAACCTGCTCGAGGAAGACCCTGCGAAGGATGCCGCAGAAGCGTTCAAGGATGTTCGGCCGGGCGCTTGGTATTACGGCTCGATTATGCGCGCGAGGGAGCTTGGCATCATTCAAGGCATTACAGCAGATACATTTAAACCGGGTCAGGTAGTGACCAGGCAGGAGACGGCGATTATGATTGCCAAAGCGTTTGAGCTTAAAGGAAATTCAGACCCGCTGCCTTTCGATGATGCGAATAGCATCCATGTCAGCGCAAAAGCATACGTCAGCGCGGTATATGCAAACGGTTTGATGCAGGGCTCTAACGGTAGCTTTAACCCAAAGGCAGCCGTTACGAGAGAGATGGCGGCTGTCGTAGCGGATAAGCTGCTTCAAAAGAAGAACGATACAATAAAAAGCAACAGCCTCAAATAAATGCATGCTTCGAGGAAGCAGCCCTGACGATTTGTCGTCAGGGCTTTTTTTATGCTGTATGCCTGCAAATACGCGGAAACGAAAAATTCACTGGTTTTTAATTGTTTTAGTCTGGTTTTTAAATGGTTTGTTTAATTGAATTCCCTATAATTGGAATGGTATCGCTTACATGGACAGGGGGGAGGCAGTAGCAGGCTCGGAAGGAACCAACCGAATTTGAAGCGTGAACTCACAATCAGATTTTCAGGGAGGTAAATAACGAAATGCAAAAGTCAAGTGTTAGGAACGGGAAGCTGCTTCTATCGAAGCTTCTTAGCTGTATGCTGGTCATGTCACTTCTTATGCCGCTTCATCTAGCTTCCGTACATGCGGCAGATACGGCTCTCGTCTCCGACGATTTTAGCAACTATAAGAACGGGGAATTCACAATTGGCGTAGGCAATAACTGGACAAAAGAAGGAACTGCTCCCACTGTCAACTTTTCGAAGAATACAGTGACGGGCTCGACATATGCGGAAATTAACCATAGTGGGACAGGGTCCTCTTATTTTGGACAAAGATTCGCTGCCCAAAATGGCGGGACGATCATCGAATTTGATGTGAATCTTCCTACAAACAAGGGCGGAACCTTATGGGTGATGGATGGGAAGGTGAATGCGACAAATGCGGCAGCCCTTCGTTACCAGCTGGACGCAGGCGTGATCAAGCGCCATAATGCGGCTGCGGAGAATCAGATCAATTATGATCCCACCCACTGGTACCGTTTCAAAATGGTGTTTAATACGCCGCAAAAAAAAAATACGGTATCCATTACCGATTTGACGACGGAAACGACCGTCGTATGGCCGGATGCGTTCTACAGCCCGCGGGAGCGAATTAGCAGCTTCGGTTTTTTCGTGAATGCGGGCGGCGGGACTTTTAATTTAACCAATGTCAAGGTCACAGCGCTTGATCTAGCATTAAGCAGCCTGGGTATTCAAGCGGGAGACTCTGCTGCGGCACTCGTTCCGCCTTTTGATCCGAAGGTGGACAACTATACGCTGGAGGTTCCTTACTCAGTTTCGGAGCTGGCGGTTCGTCCGGCAGCAAGCAATCCAGGCGGAGTTTCGCTGAAGGTAGGGGAAGCAAGCGTAGAGAGCGGAGGTTCGAAGCCGATTGCGTTAACCGGGAGCTCGACCAGCTTCGGCGTATCTGTCACCTCTTCGGAATACAGCGATATTTACAAGACCTATACGGTTACAGTGAAGAAGCTGGATAAGGCTCCTAATGTCAATTATCCTGTTGCAGAGGGAAAAGATTCAAAGGTGCTGCTGGGCTGGGAGGAACCGTCTGATCCCGCTTATAAGGAAGCAAGAGTTTACAAGAAAAATGATGATGATTCGCTAGTATTGGTGGATACGGTGGCCAAAGGAAAATATATCTCGACGATTAACGGGTTGACCAACGGTACGCCGTACAGCTTCGTCATCAAAGGCGCATTTGCATATGAGGGCGAGGAAGTAACCGAGTCAGCCGGCGTAACGGTGAGTGCGGAGCCAAGCAAGCACGCAGCGCGGCAAATGGAAAATTTGGACCGCGGCTTGGTAGCTGTCAAGCAGGCTGACCATGTATATGTGGGCTGGAGGATGCTCGGAACAGATCCGTCTGCCATTGCTTTTAATCTTTATCGCGATGGTGCTAAAGTCAACACCAGCCCGATTACGAACAGTACGAACTTTGAGGATGCAGGTGGCAAAACCGATTCGATCTATTTCGTCCGGGCGGTTATCGACGGTACTGAGCAGCGCCAATCGGAATCTGCCGAGGTATGGGATTCGAATGCATTGGACGTTCCGATTCAAAAGCCGGCAGACGGTGTAACGCCTAGCGGTGAAGCCTACAGCTACCGCGCTAATGACGCCTCGATCGCGGATCTGGACGGCGACGGCCAATATGAAATCGTATTGAAATGGGATCCAAGCAATGCCAAGGATAATTCCCAAAGCGGATACACGGGTAATACCTACGTAGACGCATATGAGCTGGACGGAACACGGCTTTGGAGAATCGATTTGGGCAAAAACATCCGGGCGGGAGCTCATTATTTGGATGTGATGGTCTATGATCTCGACGGTGACGGCAAGGCGGAAATAACCTTCCGAACTGCGGACGGCACGATCGACGGCGAAGGCCAGGTCATCGGCGATGCAGAAGCCGATTACCGGAATGCAAGCGGTTATATTTTGGCAGGGCCTGAATATCATACGGTCTTTGAAGGGGCAACCGGCAAAGCGCTTGCTACAGAAGCCTATGAGCCGGAACGCGGAAACGTCGCAGACTGGGGCGATGCTTACGGAAACCGGGTTGACCGCTTTCTGGCAGCAATTGCTTATTTAGACGGCGAGAGACCAAGTATCATCATGCAGCGCGGTTATTATACACGTATGGTGCTGGTTGCTTATAACTGGAGAGACGGCAAGCTGACTAAGCTGTGGACCTTTGATTCCAATACAACTGGAAACGAAAGCTATGCGGGACAAGGAAATCATCAGCTCAGCGTAGCGGATGTCGATGCGGACGGCAGAGATGAAATCATCACGGGTGCAACTGCGATTGACGATGACGGAACAGGATTATGGAACTCACGGCTTGGACATGGCGATGCCATGCATCTCGGCGACTTGGATCCTACGCGCTTAGGCTTAGAATTGTTTGCCGTGCAGGAGGATACGTCGGTTAAATATTCGGCAGATGTGAAGGATGCGCGGACGGGCAGAGTGCTTTGGGGGCAGCTGCAAACTGGAATTGATACCGGAAGAGGCTTGTCAGCGGATATTGATCCGCGATATGAAGGAGCGGAAGCCTGGGCAATCGACGGTGCTTGGAACAGCCCGACAGGAGGCTTGTTCACCGCGCAAGGAGAGAAAATAGCGAATCAAATTCCAAGCTCCAACTTCGCGATTTGGTGGGATGGAGATCTCAGCCGCGAGCTGCTTGACCATGTATGGCAGGGGGATACGCTTCGGGTAGGCATTCCGAAAATCGATAAATGGGATTATGAGGCGAATCAACTAGTCAATCTAGAGACGTTTACGGGAACGCATTCGAATAACGATACAAAAGGGAATCCTGCACTGCAAGTAGATATGCTGGGGGATTGGCGCGAAGAGGTCATCGTGCGTACAGAGGACAGCAGGGCGCTTCGAATTTATACCACGACCGATGTGACGGAGCATCGCATTCCTACGCTAATGCATGATCYGGTCTATCGGGTGGGTATTGCTTGGCAGAATACGGGTTATAACCAACCGCCGCATACAAGCTTCTTTTTGGGTACGGGGCTGGAAACGCCGGCGCAGCCTAATATTCGCACCAATGAAATCAAAGCCACGGGTTTAAGTGTATCGCTCTCATCGACTGAAGTAGCGGTCGGACAGCAAATCCAGTTAAATCCCGTATTCACGCCGGCAGCAGCAACGAATCAAACCGTAAGCTGGTCAGTTTATAATGAGGATGGCTCCGCCACCAAGCTGGCATCAATTAATGCAAGCGGACTTCTGACAGCGGCAGCAGTCGGTAAGGTAAAAGTGGAAGCAGCCGCTAAGGATGGTTCCGCTGTGGTGGGATCAGCCCTATTAACGATTAAAGCTGCGATTACAGAAGTGCCAAGCGGAGGAACAGCGCCGCAGCCGGCTGTCACGGTTGGAAGCGGCAGCGTTAAGCAAACCGTCGCAGTCGATGCATCCGGCAAAGTGGCAGTTGAATTTAAAGCCGCCGATGTTGCGAAAGCAGCGGAAACCGCCGCAGGCAAATCGCTTGTGCTGGAAGTAGCAACAGATAAAGCAGCAGCGGCTGTGCAAGCTGTACTGCCTGCGCAGGCGCTAAAAACAAGCGTGGACAAAACGATTCAAACCGTTGAAGTACGACTGGGCTTAGCGACCGTCTCCATCGATAAGGCGCTGATTGCGTCAAGCGTAACAAACGAGGCTTCCAAGGTAGAGCTGTCTGTTCGTAAAATAGATGCAGCCGCACTGCCCGAAGAGGTAAGGGAAAAGGTAGGAGCCCATCCGGTGCTAGACTTTAACCTGACGGTTGACGGCAAGAAGGTTAGCGCGTTTGACGGCAGCGTAAAGGTTGAGCTCGATTATAAGCTTGCCGAAGGGGAAAATCCAAACGCCATTGTCATTTATTATGTAGACGAGCAGAACAAGCTTCATCTCGTGAAAAACGGGGCCTATCAGCCGTCTACGGGGAAAGTCGTGTTTAAACCAAGCCATTTCAGCCAATATGCGGTTTCTTACGTGAAAACAAGCTTTACCGACATCGTACGCGTGAGCTGGGCGAAGGAAAGCATCGAATCCCTTGCAGCACGAAATATCGTTAATGGGGTAGGTAATCAAACCTTTAAGCCGGATCTGAATGTCACTAGAGCAGAATTTCTGAAAATGCTCATGTTCGCGTTTGATCTTGCGGATGAGGGCACGAAGAGCGAGCTTAGCGACTTACAGGAGGGAAGCTGGTATTACAGCTCCATTGCGAGCGCTCAGAAGCTGGGTATCGTGCTAGGCAAAGCTGTCGGCAGCTTCGGCGTGAACGACGAGATTACAAGGCAGGATATGGCGGTCATGGCTTATCGCGCTTCGCAGCATCTCAAGCTTGGACTAGGCGGCCAAGCATCATCCGCAGCATTTGCAGATCAAGCCGCTATCGACGGCTATGCGGTTGAAGCGGCCGAGGCGATGCAAGCAGCGGGCATTATTCAAGGAATGGGAGGCGGAGTGTTCGCGCCGAAGGAGCAGGCGACTAGAGCGCAGGCAGCCGTAATTATTCATAAGCTTATTCAATTGTCGAATGCATAAGGATTGATTTAAGAACCATGCCGCTTAGCGGCGTGGTTCTTTTTTGATGCTTATTTTCTCTAGAAGAGAGCGGATGTATTTGTATTGCGGCGCTCCGATTCGACTTGGGGGTAGGGTCATACGCTATAATAGGGAAGTGGAGACATTTGGCAACTCTTTTGCTCCATATTCAATCACAACACAAAGAATAGGATGAATGTTTATGCTTCAACGATTGGGTAGAAGTATTCGTGACTTTCGTGACACATACAAAAAACATCTTATATTCGAGTATTTGTTTATGCTGCTGACGAGCTTTGTCATCATCCCGAYTATTTCGTTTATTTTCAACCGTATCATCCGTGTAGTCGGTTCCGGCTCCGTCTTGAACGGAGAATTCTACAAAATCGGACTCAGCTACGCGGGAGTAGCCGGCCTAATCGCGATTTGTTTTGTAGCAATGCTGGTGCTGTTTATTGAGTTTGGCGTGGTCATCACGATTGCGCAGCAGCATTATTTTGGGAAAAATGTACTGATCGCAGATGCGGTGCTGACGACGCTGCGGCAAACGCCCAAGCTATTCGGCTTCGGCATCATACAGCTGCTGTTCTTCCTGCTGTTTCTCGTGCCGTTCATTGACTCGCCGCTGTCTTCATCCTTGTTTGCACAGTTTAATGTCCCGATTTTTTTTAACAGCCGCATCATGAGCTCTTCCGCTGCGATGCTGGTTTTATACGGATTTTTGTTACTAGCGGGGTTGTACCTCGTATTGCGATGGATTTTTGTTTTGCATTACATTATGATCGAAAACAAATCGATTCGTGCGGCAATCAAAAGCAGCCTTGTGCTGACGAAGGGCAAGCGCTTGTCGATCTTCATCAATCTTTTTTTGCTTAATGCGCTTGTGTTTGCGCTAGGTTTTATGACGATTTCCGCAGTTGCTTATTTGCCATCCTGGCTTGACAACAATATATTGAAAGTAGTCACGGATCAATATTCCTTAACGTTATCGACTGTGCTTACTTATATGTTTACGCTGCTGCTTGTGCCGGTTAATATCATTTATCTGACAAGGCTTTATTATCATTTCAACCGGAGTCCCGGCGTTAAGCCGGTTGACCAGCTTCATTTGCACAAAAGCCGCTGGTTCGGGCCACTAGAAAAGCGTCTTTACGCCTATGTGGAGGGAAGAACCCGTACACGGATATTATATGTATCGATAGCAGCCGTGTATTTGGCATTGGCGCTGACTGTCAGCTACGCGGCGAATGATAATTTGGTTTATGTCAAATGGAGCGTGCTTTTATCCGCTCACCGCGGCGATTCTCTGGAAGCGCCGGAAAATTCGCTTGCGGCAGTCCGAAGCTCGGTGGAGCAGGGCATCGACGCTGTGGAAATTGATGTTCAGCTGACGAAGGACGGCGTCGCCGTGCTTCATCATGATTATAATTTGCAGCGGATGGTCGGCGTGCCGAAGCGCGTGAATGAGCTGACGTATGATGAGGTTGCCAGGCTGAATATCGGAAACCGGAGCGGCAGTCTTGCTGAAGGCGAACAAATTCCGATGCTGGCGGAGGTTCTTGCCGAGGTGCAGGGGAAAGCGAAGCTGATTGTTGATCTTAAACCATACGGGCCTGGCGAGGAGCTCGCCAAAGAAGTTGTAGCATTGATTGAACAATTCGACATGGTTCAGGACTGCTATATTCAGTCGTTTGACCGACAGACGCTGCAGCAAATCAGGCAGCTGAATCCCGACATTAGAATCGGCCAAATTCTATATTTTGCGGTAGGCGATCTTTCGCTGTTAGACGTGGATTTTTATACGATTGAGCAGGTCATGCTGACGGAGACATTCGTCGAGCGCGCACATAAAAAAGGCCGCGAAGTATGGGTGTGGACGGTCAACAGCGAACGTAATTTGAAAGAGGTGCTCAAATTCGAGATCGATGGCATTATTACGGATTTCCCAGCACGCGCGCATAACATGGTAGAGCTTGATTTATAGCAGCATACACAAACAAAGGGGCGGGAGCGCATGACACAGATTGAGAAATATAAAGCCTTTATCCTATCGCTCCCGCCGGGCCGGTTGTCCAAAGAGCAGCTGTTCGTCCATGACTTGCTTTTATATGAGCAGCAGGATATGTCGATATACTACGTTCCCTACGAGTATGTGAATACGCAGGCAAAAGTGATGATGATCGGCATTACGCCGGGCTTCACCCAAATGGAGCTGGCGATTCGAAGTGCGCGCCAGGATTTATTGGACGGAGTTCCCACCGGGCAGATTGATCAGCGCGCCAAGAAGCTCGCGAGCTTCGCAGGCTCTATGCGAATAAACCTGATCGACATGCTGGATCAAATCGGATTGCCTGCCCTCATCGGAGTCGAAGGCAGCAGGCACTTATTTGAGGAACGCAGAGATTTGCTGCACACGACCTCTGCGATCAGGTACCCGGTGTTCCAGCATGGCAAAAACTATACGGGACACAGCCCTCCGATTTTGAAATCGGCTGTGCTTTTGCGCTATGCGGAAAGCATCCTGCTTCCAGAATTGCTCGCGGTGAAGGATGCGCTTGTTATACCGCTCGGCAAGGCAGTCTCGGAAGTGGTACAAGCATTCGTGGAAAAAGGATGGCTGAGCGAGGAGCGGTGCTTATTCGAAATGCCGCATCCATCGGGTGCCAACGGGCACCGAAAAAAACAGTTTGAGCAGTATAGGACAAGCATGCAGCAGCAGGCCTATCAGTGGTTCAGCCGTTAAAAGCAACAGGAGAGCGAGGAATGATATATACAATGCACAGCAGAAAAGTTCGTTTAATAACCGCCTTCGCGACACTTACCTGTCTACTATGGTTATTCGGATTAGGCTGGACGTTAAAGGATTATTTAATCGGAGCATCGCGCACATCGTCCTTGCCTTCCGTAACAGAGGAGCCTGCCATACAGACGAATGCGCTGAAAATGGTTGCTTTAGGCGATTCCTTAACGAGAGGAACGGGCGATATTGAAGGCAAAGGTTATGTCGGCTATGTCAGCGATCAGCTGAAGGAAGCGGGCAAAGAGGTCTCGTTAATCAATTTGGGTATTAAGGGGTTAACTTCCCCTCAGTTGGCGGAGCAAATGAAGGAAAAGGAAATTAGGCGCCAGCTGGGACAAGCGAGTGTCATTCTCATGACGATTGGGGGTAATGATCTCTTTCTCGGTGGGCAAACCCTCTCAGATGTTTCCGAAACAAGCATTGAGGGGCTGGAGGATGCTTATCTTGTCAGCCTAAAGACGATCATCTCCAGTATTCGGGAGGTGAACACGGAAGCGACCGTCTATTTGCTCGGTTTATATAATCCTTTCAGCGAATTCGAGAATGGGGAGCTCTTGTCGGGCGTCGTCAGAGGCTGGAACTTCAAAGCGGCGGAGCTGCTTGCCCAGGACGCAAAAACAGTGTTCGTTCCGACGTATGATTTATTTCAGCAGAAAATAAATGATCATTTGTTTACGGATCATTTTCACCCGAATGAAAAAGGGTATCGTCTGATAGCTGAGCGGATAACCGCACTGATTACCGGGGAAGGAGGACCATCATGAGTGAAATTACGTTATCGGTTCAAGGCCTTCGAAAGGTCATCGGCAAGCGGACCATTATTAAGGATTTAAGCTTCGAGCTGGAGCGCGGCGAGGTATTTGGTTTCTTAGGACCGAATGGGGCCGGGAAAACGACGACCATTCGGATGCTGGTCGGATTGATTAAGCCTACCTCCGGAACGATTCATATATGCGGGCTGGATATTGCGAAGCATTTTACGAAGGCCATGAGGCATTTGGGCTGTATCGTTGAAAATCCGGAGCTGTATCCGTTCTTAAGCGGAATGGAAAATTTACGTCATTTTGCCGTCATGATTAGCGGCATAACGCAGGAGCGCATTGATGAGGTCGTTCGTCTGGTCGGCATGCAGGATCGAGTGAATGATAAGGTAAGCACCTATTCGCTTGGGATGCGGCAGCGTCTTGGCATTGCGCAAGCTTTGCTCGGCAAGCCGGATGTGCTGATTTTGGATGAACCGACGAATGGGCTTGATCCGTCCGGTATCCGGGAAATGCGTGCTTTTATTCGGTTTTTGGCAGAAGAAGAAGGGTTAACGGTACTCGTATCCAGCCATTTGCTGCATGAAATTCAATTGATGTGCGACCGGGTCGCGATTATTTCGAAGGGTGAAATTATTCGGGTGGACTCGGTCAAAGATCTGCTGTCCAGCGAAGAGCGGCTGGTATGGCGTTTGAATCCGTTAATATTAGGCAAAACCATACTGAGCGACCTTACGGTTATTTCGCACGAGACGGAGGAAACGGTGACGACCCCTTACACGGAGCATGCCGTTGGTGAATGGAACCGCAAGCTTGTGGAAGCGGGAGTAACCGTGCTGGAGATGAATCGTAAGCTTCCGGCGCTTGAAGACTTATTCCTCGAGCTGACAGGAGGCGAATCGATTGATTAATCTCGTTCAAAACGAAATGACGAAGCTGGTCGGCAAACGCCGGTTCATGGTTATCTCCATTATTATTATCGTGCTTCTCTCGATGTTTACCTACGCGCAGGCGAAGGAATCGGAGGCGATCAAGGAGCGTTTAGGCACGGTGGATTGGCGAACCGAGCTGCAGCAGCAGATCGTGGATATGCAAAACAGGCTAAGCAGCGCGGGACAATGGCGCGAGCAGATGCAAATCCAGATCAAGCAATCGGAGTATTATTTGGACAATGATGTTAATCCGACTGAGCCGGGCGCTCCCACCTTTATCAGAGGTTTTGTACAAAACTCCGCGGAGCTGTTTCTTCCCTTGCTCGTCATGATCATTGCGGTAGACATTGTTTCCTCCGAGCGGAGTATGGGCACGATAAAGCTTCTGCTGACTCGTCCGGTGAGCCGGTTTAAAATACTACTGAGTAAATACATCGCCCTTATTTTATCGGTTTCGGTGGTTATCTTCCTGTTCGGTTTCCTCTCTTACATCGTCTCCGCTATGATGTTCGGAAACCAAGGCTGGTCGGCACCGGTATTGACGGGCTTCTCCACGCAAGGCGGGGAGCTCGACATATCGGGCGTGCGCCTCGTATCCCAGTGGCAGTATATTATTCAGCAATTCGGGCTGGCTTGGTTTATTTCCGTGGTCGTCGGTACCTTATCTTTCATGCTCTCGATTCTGATGCGAAGCAGCGCGGCAGGCATGGGGACGATGCTGGCCTGCTTGATATCGGGAGCTATTCTAAGCAACATGGTGTCCTCATGGGATTCCGCTAAATATTTGTTTATGGTCAATCTTGGCTTAATGGATTATGTCAGCCGATCGGCTCCTCCGATCGAGGGCATGACGCTCGGATTCTCGCTTTCGGTGCTTGCGGCGTGGATGCTGGGCTCGCTGCTCGTTTCGTTTACCGTTTTTATGAGGAAGGATATTTATTAAGCAGCTTTACAGCGGTCGTCGTGTCCTAAAATGATTCGTCTTCTCATATGCATGTAGAAGAGGAGCGTGATCTTAATGGACAAGACTGTGCGTAGATATTATCAGCAGAAACAAAAGCAAAAAGAAATAGAGCAGGAGCTGACAGAGCTGCGCAACGAAATTTTGACTTATTTGACCGAGCAGGAAGCTAGSGAGCTGGAAATCGGAAGCCACAAAGTCAAGCTTGTTGTGCAGGAGCGTAAAGAATACGATGACAACAAGCTTTTTGAGGCGCTGCCGGATCCTGAGCTATGGCGGATGCTTTCGAAGCCCGATTCATCCAAAATCGCCAGCTTGATCAAGCTGAACGTCATTAATGAGGAAAAGCTGAAGGACACCTTTGCGACAAAGACGGTTAAGCTGCTTCAGGTGGATAAGAAATAAGGGACAGCAGGGATACATAGAATAGACGGAGCAGGGTGCTTGTGCCGATTGTCGGCGGAGGCACCCTGTTTTGTTTTGTATTGTAATACAATAGAATTGAGCCTATTCTAGGATTTCCCATTTGGGGAAATCGTCTCTATCATCAGCTGCTTCAGCTATGATATTATCTTGACAGAATTGTAAATCCGAAGGGGGCTGTATTCGCAATTTCGTTTACGACTCACACCAGAGGAGAATCCGAGATGAAAAGATGGAACGACTACCTGCTGAAGAGTAAAATGTTCATCGTGTTCTCCGCGGTGTCGCTGTTTATCGTCATGCTGACATGCATTTTTTTCTATTATAAAAATGTAAGCGATATCAAAAATCAAACCTTGTCGCTTTCCGACACGATTACCCGGCAGTTCAGCCGGACCTTCGAGCTGTATATTCAGGACATGGAGAAGCTCTCCGTCTCCATTATTGGCGATCCGATCATTCAGCAAAGCTTGATCGATCATTACGGAATCCCGGAACCCGTCGCGCAGAACGAGATCGAACTGACGATCAACAAAAGGTTGTTCACCCATCTTCAGCCGCGCCCCCAGCTTCAGAGCATCTATATCTTCACGACGGACGATATCGCTTACTTTGTATCGAAGGCGGGAGGACCAAAGGTAAGCTTCAAACTGCGGGACGAGAGCTGGTATGAGAAACGGCTGGAGATGCCCGGAATCAAATTCCTGCTTCAGCCCGTCACAACAGAGAGCACGGGCGGCGATCGTGAAGCCCAGGTTATATCCTTCGTGCGGAACATCAACCGCATTCCCTATCGGGATGTTCTGGGGTATATGAAAATTAATATTAACGTTGATGTCATTAAGGACATGCTCGTCAACTCAGATATCAACGACGTTGAACGGAATATGAGAGCGTTCATCATAACCGATGAAGGCAGCGTCGTCTACGACGACAGGAACGAGCTGACGGGCAGCAAGGATCCGGGAATCGATCTTTCGATCTTCAGGGGAAATCGCCAGTCTAACGAGGTGGTATGGAACGGAGAGAGCTATCTCTATACAACGTCGAAGTCCTCATACACGAAATGGAATACGCTGATTCTGATTCCGAACGTATTCCTGCTGTCCAAGCAGAAACGCTCCGCCTATATTCTCATGCTCGTTGGATTGTTTGCGATGGGGCTGATTGCTTTCGTTTCCTATGCGCTCTCCTATCAGATTACGCTTCCTCTCCATAACCTGATGAAGAAAATGGCGCGCGTCGAGCAGGGGGATTTAAAGCAGCGAATGGAGGTGGCCGGTAACAATGAGATCGGTCGTCTGAGCCGTATTTACAACAGTATGCTGGACAGTATTACCCGGTTGATCAGCGAAGTGTACGCATCCAAGCTGGCGGAGAAGAATGCGCAGCTATCGGCGCTGCAGGCGCAGATCAACCCGCATTTTCTGTACAACACGCTTAACATTATGAAGTCAATCAGCCGGGTTCGAGGCATCGAAGAGGTTGCCGAGATGGCAGAATCGCTGGCGGAGCTGTTCAAATACAGCATGAAAAATCTACAACACCCTATCCCGCTGCGTGACGAGATGGATCATATCTGGAATTACATGAATATCCAGCAGCACCGGTTCGGCAGCCGATTCGAGTTCAGTATGAACATACCGGAGCCGTTGCAGGAAGCCTCGGTGCTGAAGCTTACCGTGCAGCCGTTGATTGAGAATGCTATCGTTCACGGACTCGGCAAGGTCAAGTCCGGCGGACGAATCGACATCGTAGTCAGGCGGCTCGGCGGCGATCTGATTATCGAAGTGACCGACAACGGATGCGGTATCGAAGAGGAACGCCTCCACATGCTGCGCAGGAGGCTCGGGAGCATCCAAGCGGCGGACGCTTACGACGAGGAAGGGCTGGGTATAGGCTTGTCCAATATCGCGCAGCGGATCAAGCTGTTCCACGGCGTCAAATACGGAGCTGAGCTGATAAGTGCTCCTGGCCTCGGAACGACCGTCAGGCTGACGTTCCGATATGAACTTTTCGTCAAGGTGAAAGGAGAGGCCGGATTATGAATTTATTCCTGGTGGAAGACGAGCGGTGGGCGCTGGCGGAGCTCGAGTCCCTGTTCAAGCGATACGAACCGCAGCATCGCGTGCTTGCGTTCGAGAACGGGGAAGATGCACTCGAGGCCGCAAAATCCATAGTTCCGCATCTCGTGCTGACCGACATCACAATGCCAGGCATGGACGGAGTAGAGCTGCTGGCCGAGCTAGGCCGCTGCCATCCGGACGCCAAGGGTATCATTCTCAGTGTCCATGACGATTTTGCTTATGCGCAGCGGGGGATGCAAACCGGCGTGACGGACTACTTGCTTAAGCCTGTCAGGAAAGAGACGCTTTACAGGGTGGTAGACCGCATGCTTGCGCGTATTGAAGAGGAGTCACGGAGCCGTAGCGACCGTGCCGAGTGGTCTCTTCTGCAGCGGCTGCTGTCCGCGGACGCGCAGGAGCGCGGGGAGCCAGCGGCAGCCGAGCAACCGCAAATGTTCATGGCGCTGCTGCTTTTGGAGAACTGGGCATCGCCGCTCACTTGGAAGGATGCCGGGCTTAAGGCATCGGACATCCTCGCGCATTTTGGGAGTGGTTTGAACGGAGAGTCGGATAGTCACTGCGTCACGATCGACTGCCGACGCAGAATACTGCTGCTGCCGGCTTACGATGAGGCAAGCACGAAGTCGATAAAGATAAGGCTTCAATCGTTCTTCCAGTATGTGGAGTCCCGCGGCATTCTACTCCATGTGAGCTTCGGAATGAAGAAAGAGCGAGAGAGTCTGAACCGCAGCTTCGTCCGCCTTAGCAAACAGCTGGAAGAGCATTTACGGATCGGCGTACCAACCTGGGCAGCGCCGGATACGAAGCCTGCTGTACCCGATATCGGCGAAATCTGGGTGAAGGTGCGCGCGCTGCAAGCGCAGATCAAAGCGGGCGATATTGCCAGAGGACGAGACACGGTATCGCGCATCGTCAAGGGGCTTCAGTGCAAAGGGGTCACCCAAAAGCAGCTGTCACAGTTCGCCAGCGATCTGTTCTATTCGTTGAAGTTTAATCTGCAATCAGAATCCGTGGCCCGGCTGCCGGAGGATATGAGCCTGCTGAACGAGGCGATAGACTACGAGCCCATCACGGAATGGCTTACGGCAGCGGTATTCGTGATTGCGGGGAAATGTGAATCAAAGGAGCAGAAGCCGAAAGGGCTAGTACCGGTCATGATGAACTGGATCCACGCCAACTATCAAGGCGACCTCTCACTTCAGCAGTTTGCTTCGGAGCATCATGTAAGTCTTGGGCATTTATCCAGATTGTTCAAAAGTCAGACGGGCTATACCTTCTCCGACTATTTGATCGGCTACCGGATCGGCAAAGCGAAGGAGCTGCTCGCTGACGGCACTTCGCGTCCTTCGGAAGTCGGCGAGCTGGTCGGATACGAGGATGCTAAGCATTTCTCCTACCTATTTAAGAGAATAACGGGCGAAACGCCGACCGCCTACACAAAACGCAAAATGAGTGAATGAGACGTATGTAGTAAACGATTAGACGATTAGAGGGTGATGCACCTTCGAGAATCGGATGGTTTCCCCGCCCGATCCATTGCTTTTTGTTAAAAAGGAAAAATTACCCCCTTAAAAAAGCAAAAGAGCAAGTATGCATCAAAAGCAGAAACCCGTAGACTGAAACTACGAGGGAACCCGGGCCCTTGGAACGGAAGATCGCACTTGATGGAAGCGTATTCATTCAATTGAAACTTACGGTATCAGAGATGCGAAGAGGGGCAACTATGGACGGCTGCCGAAGGGAGCACGATTCATGCCAACAAAGGGAGGCTGCGGAACGATGAAACGAACGACTGGTAGAACACTCGCATTCGTGACAAGCGTGATTATGATCGTGGTGCTGCTCGCCGGCTGCGGCAGCGGCAGTAATGCGCCTGCGACGAAGAACAACAACGGCAGCGCTAGCGGTGAAACGAACGCAAACACCGACACCACCAACGCACCTGCAGAGAAAACGACGTTAACCCTGATGGTCGGTAATACAGGCACTACGCTCGAAGCACTTAAAGCTGTTGCTATGGAAGCAGAGAAAAAGCTGAATATTACCATTGAGTATGACATCAAACCGGATGGCACGGAAGGCGACAACCTCGTCAAGACGCGCCTGGCAACGGGTGATATGTCCGACCTGCTCGTTTATAACACGGGTTCGCTGTTGAAGGCAGTTAATCCGGTGGAAAACTTCCTCGATGTGACGAATGAGTCGTACATGGCAGACGTGCTTGATTCTTTCAAAAGCGTCGTAACGGTCGAAGGCAAGGTTTACGGTGCGCCCGTCGGTTCGAGCTCCGCAGGTGCGATTTTGTACAACAAGAAGGTGTACGGCGAGCTCGGATTGACCGTTCCGCAAACGTGGGATGAATTCATGACCAACAATGAGAAAATTAAGGCCGCGGGTAAGACGGCCGTTATCGCGTCCTACAAAGATACCTGGACGTCCCAGCTGTTTGTCCTCGGTGATTACTACAACTTACAGGCGCAGGTACCGAATTTCGCGGACGATTACACGAACAACAAAGCAAAGTACGCGACGATACCACAGGCACTGCGCAGCTTCGAAAAGACGGAGGAACCGTTCAAAGCCGGTTACATGAATAAGGACTTCCTGGCCACGACGTATGATGTTGCCTTGAAGATGCTGGCCGAGGGTACAGGCGTGCACTATCCGATGCTGACAAGCGCTTTAGATTCCATTTTGCAGAATAGCCCAGACAAGATCAACGACATCGGGGTTTTCCCGATTCCAAGCGACAGCGCAGACGTGAACGGACTGACAGTTTGGATGCCTAGCGGCCTGTATATCAACAAGAACAGCAAAAAAGTAGAAGCCGCCAAAAAGTTCACGGAATACTTCGTATCTAAGGAAGGCCAAGCGATATTTGCCTCCAAAGTCAAGGCGGCCGGTCCCAATGTCATCAAAGGAATCGAGCTCCCCGACGATGCTTACGAAGGTGTCAAAGAAATGCAGAAATACTTTGATGAAGGCAGGACGGCACCTGCACTTGAGTTCGTATCGCCGGTCAAAGGCCCGAACCTGGAGAACCTCACCGTCGCTGTCGGCAGCGGTATCACTTCCGCGCAGAAGGGTGCCGAGGACTATGACAAAGACATTCTGAAACAGGCGCAGCAGTTGAATCTGCCGGGCTGGTAGATCGTCCGCCGTAAGCGGAAATTCTAGTTGAAGACGGGGCTCCGCGCAAGAGCTGCGGGGTCCGTTTTCTCCGGAAAGAAGGAGAGAGCCATGACTAAGCTGACGATTCGGACCTACTCGTATATGTTTCTAGTGCCTGCATTTCTGATCTACTTCGTCTTCTATTTGCTGCCAACCGTGTTATCGCTGTTCTTTAGTATGACGCGTTGGACCCTCACCGATTGGGATTACATTGGATTTGATAACTATGTCACTTTTTTCTCGGAGACGGCACTCAGCATCGGCTTCCGGAACACATTAATTTACGCGGTTGTAACCTGTGGTCTCAAGGTCATCTTGGGCCTCTTACTCGGCGCGTTCCTCACCTCTACCGTTCTGTTCAAAAACTATCTGCGTTCTGTTATTTTCTTCCCGACACTGCTCAGTACAATTGCGGTCGGGATCGCATTCTCCATTATGATGCATCCTTCGCAAGGGCTGATCAATACAAGTCTGGCTGCGCTTGGTATTATCGGACCAGATTGGCTCGGCAATACGAAGATCGCGCTGCTGTCCGTTGCCCTAGTGGACGTATGGAAAGGTATCGGCATCGCTACAGTCATCTATATCGCCGGCATTTCGGCTATTCCGGGTGAGTATTACGAAGCACTCAAAATCGACGGCGGGAGCAGCATGAACGCATTCCGGTATATCACGGTTCCATTAAGCAGACCGGCGATGAATTCGGTCATCATACTGGCATTTATCGGGGGGCTTCGTTCCTTCGATCTGATCTGGGCCATGACTAAGGGGGGGCCGGGTTTCACGACTGACCTGATCGCCTCGATCATATACAAGCAGTATCAGGCGGGCTTCTACGGCCTGGCGACTGCGGGCAACGTCATCCTGTTCGTCGGCGTGTCACTGCTGGCGTTTCCCTTGTATAAGTACCTGACGAAAAGCGAGGTGCACTTATGAGCAGGGAAATAAGCAGGATTATGGATAAAGGCGTGGGCAAGGCGCTGAGCCGCGGTGATAACATGGGGATTAGCAGCGGAGCTAAGAGGGCCATCGTTGGCGTGTTCGCGCTGGTGCTCAGCACCGCGATCTTCTGGATTCCTTTCTATTTCGTCATCATTAACTCCTTTAAGAATCAGGCCGAATCCGCGCTCATGAATATGTCGTGGCCGAAATCATTTCATATTTTGGAAAATTACAGGGATGTGTTGACTGCCTCCGATCATATGCTCGTCCGTGCCTTCTACAACAGCATGCTGCTGACCGTTCTGTCGATCGCTGTACTGATCGTCGTAAGCGCGATGGCCGGCTTTGTATTGCATCGTCGCGAGGGGGGGCAGTTTTCTTCCTTCTTAAACTTTCTTGTTTTGGCCGGTTTGATGATCCCGCCCGCTATTGTGCCTACGATCTGGGTGCTCGATTCAATCGGCCTGTTCAAGACGCTGGCCGGCATCACCTTCGTGGAAGTTGCGCTTCATTTTCCGTTCGCGGCGATTTTGTACAAAGCGTTTGTGGCAACGCTGCCGCGCGAAATCGATGAGAGCGCGCTGATCGATGGCGCTGGCGGCGGGCGATTGTTCTTCAGTATAATATTTCCTCTGCTTAAGCCCGTCACTTCAACCATCATTGTGCTTGAATCGATAAACGTATTCAATGACTTTGTCAATCCGCTTTACTTCTTCCCGGGCTCCGACAACGCGACAGTGCAACTGACGTTGTACAACTTCATGAGCCGGTTCACGACATCGTGGAATCTGCTGTTCGCCGATATCGTTCTGATCTCTATCCCGATGCTCATTCTGTTCATCTTCTTCAACAAGAAAATTGTAGCCGGCATGACGGCAGGCGCCGTTAAGGGGTAATCGAGTCATGACCGCGCCGAATAGAAGAGCCATTTAATAAAGTTTACCCGTACATTGTCTCCAGCCGACCCTCTTACCCAGGTARGAAATAGAGCCGCAGTCTTTCAGATTGTGGTTTTTTATTTCGATGAAGGATGATTCCGGTGAGCCGGTCGGTACAAAAGGCACATCGCGAGGACTGCGGTCGACCAAAGTATGCCGGCTGTCATACGTGTAACAGTATCGAGCCATTCCTTTTATGAAAGCGGTCTCGATCGGAAAGGTTTTTGTCCCGAACCGCCATGATTCGGACAGAAAGAGACAGTATGATAGAAACATAAAGCGTTTACAACTATGACGGCTTGACGATTCGGCTATTGATCTTGTCTAGGAAAATCATTATCCAATTCAGAGGACGAAAGGACGTTGAACATGGCGGTCAAAATCGGAATCGTAGGCATGAACGGCATCGGCAACAACCATGCGAACTGCTATAAGGAGGATGAATTAGCTGATGTCGTTGCGGTATGCGACGTCATCAAGGAGCGCGCCGACGCAGCAGCGGAGAAGCATGGTGTAAAGGCGTACTATACATTGAAGGACATGATCGAGAATGAGCCCGACCTCCAGGTCGTCGATGTGACGACGGGCGGCATCGACAACGGCAGCTGGCATTTTGAACCGGCGATGGAAGCAATGTCTTACGGAAAGCACGTGCTGGTGGAGAAGCCGCTGTGCAACGATGTGCGCGAAGGTCGCCAGATGGTGGCCTTTGCTGAGAAGCAGAAAGTGTACCTTGGCTGCAACCTGAACCATTACTTCACGCCGCCGGCTGAGAAGGCGAAGCAATATATGGATAGCGGCGAGGTTGGCGAACTGATCTACTGTTTAGCCAAAATGGGCTTCAACGGCGGAGAGCTTAACTACGCCCTTGCCAGTTCGGATAAAATCAAAGGCCACCCCTACTTTCACATGAGGGCGTTCCTGACCCACCCGTTCAGTGTCATGCGCCATTTCTGCGGTGATATCACACATATCCAGACGTTCTCCGATCGGCCTGGTTTCCGGCGCAGCGCAGGCGACGTTATGGTGTCCATCAACAGCATCCATATGAAGTTCGCAAACGGCGGTGTCGGCTATCTATTGAGCCAACGCGGCGATGCGGTCTATGGGCTAGGCGGGTGGTGGAGTCTGGAGGTCGCGGGCTCGAAGGGGACATTCACAATTGAGAACTGCGTCGAGAAAGTGTCGTTCTGGAAAGCAAACAAAGGTATTCCAGCTATCAGCGTTCAGCCGGAGCCTGAAGTGACGGATTTCGGTACGAACGATTTTAACCGGACGTTCAACAATCGGCTGCACGCGTTTCTGGAGGATGTTAACGGCAAGGTATCTCCGGATGCGCTGCGCGCCAGCGGACGAGATGCGCTTGCTGTACTGGAGTATGTGCATGCGGTGCAGGAGTCGTATGAACGGGGTGGTGAGGTCGTTCGGCCGCAGCCGCTGCCGCCGCTGCACGGCGATCCGTTTTATCTGAAATAATCTCATTAACTAATCTACCATTCAGGAGGATTCTTACATGATAAAATTAGGTGTCAATTCCGTGCTGTTCAAAGAGTTCGATTTCGCCGTAGCAGCGAAGCATATCGCCGCTTGTGGCTACGACGGTGTAGAGATCGCCGCGATCCAGGGAATGTGCGAGCATCTGGATCTCAGACGCTGGAAGGAACAGAAGAGCGAGCTGCAAGCGATTGTGCAGGAGAACGGATTGACGTTTCTCTCGACGGAGGTTGCGTCGCTCAAAGAGGAACGGCTGCTGCCGGCGTTTGAAGCTGCCGCTGAAATTGGTATTCCGATCGTCAACGTTGGTCCTGGCGGAAAGCTTGGAGTCGAAGAAGATCTGCAGGCGTCGATCGAGATGCTTGCGCGGATGGCGGAGAGGGCCGCTTCGTTCGGCATCACGCTCTGCGTGAAGGCACATGTTGGCAACGCCATCCATAATACGCCTACCACGCTGCGGGCGATGGAGGCCATCGTTTCCCCGGCATTCGGCATCGACATGGACCCGAGCCATATCCACCGTGCCGGCGAAAATGCGGAGAAGGCGCTGCCCGCCGTACTTAATCGCGTGAAGCATGTTCATATCCGTGATTGCAAGGGACGCGAACAGGGACCGGGACCGATAGCCCTGCAAGCGTGCGGACGCGGCGACATCGATCTGTACGGCTACTGCAAGGCAATGGTGGACGGTGGTTATGAAGGACCGGTCGTCGTTGAGGTCATCGGCTCTGCACCGGAGCATACTCTTGCACAAGTATCCATCGTAGCTGCGGAGTCGTACGGCTACCTAAATGCCGTCCTTAAACAGCTGAACGCGAGATAAAAGCATTGTTTTCATCCAAAAGGAGGATTTCAATATGGCCAGTAAAAAACCGAATATCCTGCTGTTCGGCATAGATAGCCTTCGTCGGGATCATATGAGTGCGTACGGCTATTCCCGGCTGACTACCCCGCATCTTGATAAAATTGCAGCTCAGGGCGTTCTGTACGAGAAGCATTTCAGTCCGGGCATTCCAACAACGCCGGCTTACGCATCGATGCTGACAGGCATGGACGTTTTCGGCACCGATGTTGTGGCGCTGCGCCATGAAGGACCGCTCGGCGGTCACGTCAGGACACTGCCGGAGGTTCTCGTTGAGAACGGCTATAATACAACGTGCGTCGGCTTCACGGGTAATCCGTCATCGCGTGGTTTCCAAACGTATCTCGATTATGAATCTTGGGTTCCCGACGAGTCGGGACGCACGCCTAAGGCGCAAAACCTGAATGACGTCGCAATTCCGGAGCTGGAGCGGCTTGCGGCGGACGATAAGCCGTTCCTTCTGTTCATGCGGCATATGGATCCGCATTCGCCGTATTTGCCGCCTGCGCCGTTCGAGCGGATGTTCTACGGCAAGGACGAGAAGGACCCTGCCAACGATTCAATGGCGCCGGTTTACGATTTCAAGCCGTTCGCCGACTTTCTGAAGTCGTGGATACCAGAAGGCGTCACCGATGAAGCATACGTCAGTGCGCAATATGATGGCGCAATCGCTTATATGGACGCTTGTATCCAAAGCATCTTTGAGAAGCTGACCGCGCTCGGTTTGGAGGAAGATACGCTTGTCGTTATCACGTCGGATCACGGCGAGACGCTGTATGAGCATGACTGTTATTTTGATCATCACGGCCTGTATGACTGTACGCTTGTCGTGCCGCTCATCATCAGGTTCCCCGGTCGCATCCCTGCGGGAACACGGACCCAGGATGTGACGGTCATCACGGATATTATGCCGACGCTGCTGGACCTGATTGGCATTGACAGCGGCATTTCCTTCGACGGACGCAGCCTGATGGAGCCTGCTGCGAGCGAGGAAATGGGGAGGATCAGCGAGTTGTATCTTACGGAATGCACGTGGATGCGCAAGCACGGCTGGCGGACACCGGAATGGAAGCTGATCCGCGCGCTTGAACCAGACTTCCACTTCAAGCCGGAGGTAGAGCTGTACAATCTGATCCAAGATCCGGAGGAGAACAACAATGTGGCGGAGCAGGAGCCAGAAGTCGTCGCGCTGCTGACGAATCGGATGGAAGAACATATCGCGAGACGCGAAGAGCAAACCGGCCGTACCAATCCTATCTATACGAATCTGAACTGGCATGGCAAGGGAGTGGCGTTCACCTCGTCCGAGCAGGCATACGAGTCGCTGCATATTGGCAACATTATCAGCGCACGCTCCCTCCAAACCAAGGAGGAGGCGGCATCCAAATGATTCGGGTTGCGGTCGTCGGGGTCAACAATATCGGGAAAATCCACTGTCGCGCCTACCGGCAGCATCCGGACACGGAGCTTGCGGCTGTCTGCGATCTGATGCCGGAACGCGCGGAGGCGGCAGGTCTTGAACATGGCGTTCCCGCCTATACCGACCTGAGAGAACTGCTAGCTAAAGAGCAGATCGATGTAGTGGCGGTTGCAACGGCAGGTGTGGAGAAGGGCAGCCATCATTTCGAGCCAGCGATGATCGCGATCATCTCCGGCAAGGACGTCCTTGTGGAGAAGCCGATCTCCAACCGGATCGAGGAAGCAAGGACGCTTGTCGCAGCCGCCCGGGAACGGGGCGTCCGGCTCGCCTGTAATTTAAATCACCGCTTTACGCCGGCTGCTTACAAGGCGAAAGAAATGATGGAAGCGGGCAAGCTGGGCTCCCTTCTTTTTCTCAATATGCGGCTAACCATTCAGAATTCGCAGGAGGATACGGAGTGGCTGCACATGCGTGCTCTGCATCCTCACTCCATCGATGTTATGCGGTATTTTGCCGGTGATGTAAAGCGAGTGCAGGCGTTCATGACCAAGGCGCCGGGCCGTCAGAGCTGGTCGACCGCATCTGTCAATCTGGAGTTTACATCCGGGGCGGTCGGCCACTTGACCGGCAGCTACGACATGTCGATGCGCCATCCGATCGAATATTGCGAGGTGGCAGGCAGCGAAGGCAGATTCGTTATCGACAACGTGTATGAAAGTTTGACGTATTATCCGCATCAATCCGACGAGTTGACCGTAGTCCGCAATTCGCTGTTTGGCGGGATGCAGGGCTTCAATGATACGTTTACACATCGGATCAATCGTTTCATCGGGCAGATCAAGGCAGGCGATGCTCCGAAGGTAATCGAGGCATCCGGAGCGGATGCTCTTGCCGCACAGGAAGTAATCGAAGCCGCTATTCGTTCGCATCAGTCCGGCGGTATGCCTGTTGACGTACCCGCGAACGGATAAGCGAAAGAACTCTGCGAGAGGAGACGATCAACATGGACAGACAACACGGTTCGGTTATATGGTTCATGGGATTGTCGGGAGCGGGCAAGACGACGACGGCCCGGCATGTTGCATCGGAGCTGCTGCAGCAAGGACGGCACGTAGAGCTGCTGGACGGAGACGAGCTTAGAGAGACGATCTGCAAAGGGCTAGGCTTCTCCCGTGAGGAACGGATTGAGAATATCAAACGGATCGTGTACCTTGCTAAGCTTCTCTCTCGCAACAGCGTGGATGTGCTCGTCTCCGCTATTACCCCCTACCAGGAAATGCGGGACTACGCCCGGTCGGAGCTGCCAGGATACGTGGAAATTTACGTGCAGTGCCCAATCGGCGAGTGCGAGCGCCGTGACGTGAAGGGGTTGTATGCCAAGGCGAGAAACGGTGACTTGCGCCATTTTACCGGTGTTTCCGATCCGTTCGAGGTACCGCAGTCCCCTGACATCGTGATCGACACGGCTTCCGCCTCGCTGCAGGATAACAGCGAGGCCGTGATCGGCTGGCTGCATGCCAATTTACGGTTCATGCACGCAGCGCAAAGAGCATAACCCGAGTGGCGATTGATAACCGGATCACCGGACATCCCGAAGGAGACGGCATACAATGAAGATCATACTGATATCGCTGGATACGCTTCGCGCCTCAAGGTTGAGCGGGTACGGCTATTCGAAGCCGACGAGCCCATATTTGGACCAGATCGCCGAGCAAGGTGTGCTGTTCGAACGCGCATATGCCGCGGATATTCCAACCGAAGTGGCGCATACCGGCATTTTTACCGGCAAAGTCGGGCTTACGACAGGGATTGTCTCCCACGGCTCAGAGCTGACGCATCTGCCAAAATCGATCCCATGGCTGCCTAACCTGCTGCGCGGCGCCGGCTTCACGACGTCGGCGGTGGACAATCTGTACCAGCTTAAGGAATGGTTTGCGCGCGGCTACCGCTACTATACGAACAGCGTTGGCGGCAATCGCTGGATCGACGGCCGGACCGTCAATGATCTGGCATTGCCGTGGCTGGCGGAGCACAAGGACGAATCATTCTTTTTGTTCCTTCATTATTGGGACGCTCATACGCCTTATTTGCCGCCGGAATCGTATATTCCGGACTTTTATGAAGCGGGGCGGGATCCGTATGATCTGGACAACCGAAGTATGGAACGGGCGTACAACCATCCCGCCTACCCTTTCTTTAAGCATCACCATTACGATCTTGTCGGTCCGGTTACCGACAGCGCCTACTACGACGCGCTATACGACGCAGAAATCCGTTATCTTGATGATCGTCTGAAGGAACTCGACGCTCAGTTGGAGAAGTTGGGTATTAAAGAGGATACGCTGCTGATCCTGTTTGGCGATCATGGTGAAAGTCTGACGGAGCACGACATCTACTGGGATCATTGCGGCTTGTACGAGCCGACCGTCCATGTGCCGATTATTATGCGGTGGCCGGGTCGTATTCCAGAGGGACGCAGGGTGCAGGGACTTGTGCAGCAGGTGGACATTATGCCGACAGTGCTGGAAGCGATACGCAGTGAAAAGCCAGACGGCGTCGATCTTGCGAAGGTTGCAGACCCGCCCTCAATGGACGGCCGAAGTTTATGGCCATCTATACTCAGCGAAATGGACGGTACGCACGAAGCCGTTTACCTGAGTGAATGCGCATGGCAGGCAGCGCGCGGCGTACGGACGAATCGCTACAAATTTATCCGCACGTACGACGCGGGGCCTTTTACTAGACCGCCAAGAGAGCTGTATGATTTGGATGCGGATCCAGAAGAGACGGTGAATCTCGCTGAGCGGGAGCCGGAGCTCGCCGACCAGCTGGAACGGCAGCTGGAAAGCTGGGTGGAAGCGAAGCTGAACGGCCGTGAGGATCCGAAGGACCGGCAGCTCCGCGAGGAGGGACTTCCGTTCCGCAGGCGCATTGAGCAGATTCTGGCGGCATCCGGGATGACTTGGGAAGAATGGTTTCAGGATCCGTGCCGTGAGCGATTCGATCAGGCGGCTGATGGGCGGCATTAACCGATCATCGGATCTTGATCCGATAATGAGGCGAGGGGATGAAGGATGGAACGAATTTTGGGAAGCAATGCTTACATGAAGGATGAATTTCCGTTCTGGATCACTCGTACGGTGCAAACTTCCATTGCCGAACACGGTCACGAGTTCATTGAGCTCGTCTACGTGGTGCAAGGGCAAGGCGTCCATATCTTCCAAGGCAACCATTACAACATTCATGCGGGCGACGTGTTTATTATCAATCCCGGCGAGACACATGCCTATTCCGTAAAGCCTGGCGGGCATATGGAAATCATCAATTGCTTGTTCATGCCGTCCTTTATTCCCGATGCGCTGCTTCAGGAGCTGGAAATAACAGCATCGATGGACTACTTCTATGTGCATCCCTTCCTGAAGCAGGATGTACGCTTCAACCATTACCTGAATCTGAACGGCCAGGAGGCGTCGTCCGTGCTGGCGCTGCTGGAGAGCATGATCCGCGAGTTCAGCAGCCGCGGATCTGGCCACACGACGTTGATCCGCCTGCAGATGGTGGAGCTGCTTGTGCTTCTGTCCCGCTATTACGCCTATATGCAAAGTCATCGTATCCATAGATCCCCTCGCCAATCGGAAAGAGTGATGATGGCCAGACGGATTTCCGGCTATCTCGAACGTCATTTTGACAAAAAAATTACGCTTCAGGCGCTGTCTGGCCTGTTCAATGTCAGCACCCGGCAGCTGAACCGGCTGGTCCGCGAGGAGTTTGGCAAGAGCGTATTCGATCTGCTGCACGAAATTCGTATCGAGCGGGCGAAACGGATGCTGTTGGAGTCCGACCAGAAGGTCATCTACGTCGCGACCATGGTCGGCTACGACGATCCATCGTTCTTCAGCCGACTGTTTGTCCGCTATGCCGGCTGCTCGCCGCGCGAATACCGGACCGGTTCACACGATCAGTGGGAAGGAAAGGAGCCGATAACGCATGCCAGACTCGATGAGAGAGCGGAGGCCTAACTTACTGATAATCACGGCCGACCAATTACGAGAGGATTGCGTCGGCTTCAGCGGCAAATATCCGGTTCGCACACCGCACCTGGACCGGCTGTCTGAGCAGGGAGTCTCCTTCTCCCACGCCTACTCCGTGCTGCCGGTGTGTTCGCCGGCTAGGCAGTCTCTTCTTCGTGGGAGGAGGCCGGAGACATTCGGCGCCCTATGGAATTACAGCGGTGCCCTGCCTGTGGCGGCACTGCCGCCGGAATCCTATACGTGGACGAGAGCGTTAGCGGAAAGTGGCTATGCGATGGCCTATTTGGGCAAATGGGGTGTTAATCCGATGCACGGCCCTACGGCTTATGGTTACGAGTCGTATGTCAGTGAAGCAGTATATCGTGACTTTGTCTCGCAGAAGCATCCAGACGTCCGTTACGAGAACGGATTCTTCGGGGAAGAGAGCCCGCTGCCGCTGGRGGACACGGAGACGCATTGGTTTGCCGCGCGTGCGGGCGAGACACTGGAGCGGCTGCATGATGACGGACGGCCCTGGCATTTGGCGCTGCACTTCAGCGATCCCCACTTGCCCTGCCGACCGTCGGTTCCCTTCGCAGGGATGTACGATGCCGCGGATATCCCAGAATGGGCAGGCTTCCGCGAGACATTTGCCGGCAAGCCGTACATTCAGCGCCAACAGCTGCAGAGCTGGGGCGTCGCCGGTTACGGCTGGCAGGATTGGGCGCCGATCGTTGCCCGTTATTACGCCATTATCAGTCAGCTCGACGATGCGATCGGGCGTGTGATGGAGACGCTGGAGCGGCTAGGCATGGCGGACGACACCATTGTGATCTTTACCGCAGACCACGGTGACATGTGCGGTTCTCATGGCATGATGGATAAGCACTACATCATGTACGACGATGTTGTACGGGTGCCGCTCATCGTTCGGATGCCGGGCGGCGGGGAGGCAGAACCGGGCTGGCGATGCGATAAGTTCGTCTACAATTTTCTGGATTTGCCGCCGACGATTCTGGAGCTTCTCGATTTACATTCACGTGATCCTGGGGATTTGCAGGGCCGCTCACTGGGGCTGCTGCTGGCTGGGGAGGAGCCGGCCGATTGGCGTGACGCCGTCGTGTCGACCTATAACGGCCAGCAGTTTGGGTTGTACACGACTCGGATGATCCGCACAACAGACTGGAAGTACATCTGGAATTTATCGGACGTCGACGAGCTGTACGACTTGGCCGGCGACCCTGGCGAACTGACGAACTTGAGCGGGAAAGCTGATCATGCAGAGCTGCTTGCTGTGCTGAGGAGACGGCTGTACGAGCAGTTGTCCTTGGACGGCGATGCGATCGTCGCCAACGAATGGACACGTCGTCAGCTGCTGCAAGGCGCTAAGCTCGGTGGGACATGAAGAAAAGTGCATAATCCTGCTATAGAAAAATGCCAACTATCTCTGGATATTAAACGAAAGAAAGACAGCCGAATAAATTCGGACTGTCCTTTTCTATCCCTATTATGGCATTGATTGCATTGAATACGTTCTTAGTGTGATAGGCAGTTCTGGAATGCTTAGAAATTAACCCCTGATTCCGTTGAAGCCCAAGACTTTCTCCAAGAGCGCGAAACTGCGTAGAAAACAAGCGTCATAACTAATACGATCGATCCGATAACAAGGAAACCGGTAACGTGAGTGCCTGTCGATTCTTTTAATGGACCAAGAATATATTTAGGAAGCAAGAATCCTCCTAAACCGCCTGCAGCTCCGACGATCCCGGTAACAACTCCGATTTCCTTGGAGAAACGCTGCGGAACAATCTGGAACACCGATCCGTTCCCCATACCGAGGCAAGCCATCATAACACTTGTATAAAGAAGCATAAGAAGGAATGAACCAGGCATTGTTGCAATCGCAAACGCGCATATTGTAACTACGCTAAACAATATGATCAAGAATCGCATTCCGCCAACTTTGTCGGCAATCCAACCGCCAACGGGTCTAAAGAAGCTTCCCGCTATGACTGTAAGGGTAACCAAGTAACCTACTTGTATTTTGGTTAAGCCACCTGGGTTTACGCCATCGCCATACACATCATAGAAGAAAATGCTGAAGTAGCTGGCAAACCCGACAAAACCGCCGAATGTTACCGAGTAGAATAGGGAGAACCACCATGTATCCGCATATTTAAATACACTGAGGTAATCCTTTAAAGTTTTAGGCGCAGGAGCATTCGGAGCATCCTTGGCTAATATTGCATAAATAATCATGATTGCGATCAAAGGTATAAGTGCCAATCCAAAAACAGTGTGCCATCCGTACGCTGTCGCTATCTGAGGTCCAAAAAATGTAGCTAGCGCAGTACCGCTGTTGCCTGCTCCGGCAATTCCCATCGCCAGACCTTGATACTGTGGAGGATACCAGCGGCTTGCCAATGAAAGCGAAACAGCAAAGCTTGCACCCGCGATACCGAGCAAGAACCCAATCGACTGAACTTGAACCAGGCTTGTTCCGCCGAGCCAACCCCAGAGAAGAGGAATAGTGGTAAGCCCCATCCCGATAAGGCCTGCTTTTTTAGCGCCAATACGGTCCGCCAATATCCCCATCGGTATACGGAAAATGGAACCTCCCAAAATCGGGATTGCTACCATGGTTGCCTTCTGAGTATCCGACAAACCAAAATCTTTGGTAATGAAAAGTGCTAAAGCCCCGCAAAATACCCATATCATAAAGCTTACATCAAAATAGAGAAAAGATGACAACAAACTTGGAAAGTGACCAGACTTACGAAAACTTTGTGCTTCCATTTTTCATTCCCCCTATAATTGAAAAACCTTGGTTTTCTTTCCGGCGAAATCATAGCTTTGGCCGGGATCATTCACGTTCATTCGATGCTGGTTCAGTATTTACAACCTCTCTCTCTAATTCCCGGTATTCCCTCCATTTCTCGGTAATCATTAGGCAAAAAGAGGCCGACTGACAGAACCGCACTAATGCGAATTCTGTTAATCGGCCTCATTGCCATTGCAGCCACACCGTCGTGACTGACTTTATTAATAATCGATGTAAAATACAAAGCCTACCCGTCTACAATACTGTATGGATAGACTGCAACGCCGGAACTGACACGTCATTGTGCCGTTGAGCTAAATCTTATATTGCTACTATAAATCGCTTTTCTGTTCATGTCAATAAACTTAACATCAAAATTTTTAATAAATCATTAAATCATCAAAATTTGATCTTTTTGTCTTAATGTTAGTACTTTTATGTTAAGTTACATAACATTGTTCCTGAATGATGAACAGCTTCACTCTGAAACGCATCATTACTAATTATTTGCCGGATGATGAAGATTCCATGCACAATGCTGCTTTACTGGAATGGAATAACATTGACTATAATCCGAACATTAACAAAACCCTGTGAATTCTGTCTTGATTCAAGCGTACATGCACTTCTAGGCTATTACCCACATACAATAAAGAACAGACTTCAGTTTGCTTAGATAAAGCTTCAATTGAGGTTTCATCTAAGCAAATACAACGTGGGGGTGTACGGTAAATGCCTGGACTGTTCTCAGCGATTGCGCTTTTTATTAAACAGCTTTCACTTCTTGTCTCTTATGTCAAAAACAATGCTTTTCCTCAACCGCTTCAAGAGGAGGAAGAAACCAAGCATCTTCAACTGATGGCCGAAGGCAATCAGCGTTCCCGTAACCTGCTCATTGAGCATAATCTCCGCTTAGTCGCTCACATAGTGAAGAGGTTGTGGACGCGAAACGATGTCATTTCGAACTTATAAGAACCAAATACTATGAATGGTGTCACCCATACATATTTGAACCTCGTCCTAAAGCATTAAGGTTGACAAATCATTTGCTAAGTCGTTAGAGGTACTTCTATGGTTCAATATTAATTAATAATTTAAAAAAGCCGCCGATATGAGCGGCTTTTGTTTTTTGTGGGCGAAAACTATCACAGTTTCTCAAGGTGCTTCGATAAGAAAAGTAAATATCGCTTCACGGTGACTGGCAGGTCGAATAGCAGGATGTTATGAAACATTCTCACGTAAAGGAATACCCAATAATGGCGCGGGTTTAGAGGGGTTATAAATATCTGGAAAAAATATGGACAAGAAATCACATAATATGCTATATTATTACCAAATCCGAAAGCATCGGTCAAAAAAGTTCTGTGCGAAAGAATCGCCAGAGCTTTTTTTTGTTTAAAGGGTGGGGGGAATTATATGATTCAGGTCGTTAGTATGGAACGGCTACTTTCCAGATCAAAAGTGATGGAGTGTATTGAGTTATTGGGAAGCATGTATACATCATTAAACATTTTAGTGGAAATACATTCAAGAAATAGTCTAAAGGCAGAGCGTAAAAGCAAAAAACTTGAACTCAAGAAAAATGAATATGATTTAATGCTTTCGCCTAAAGAGGGGGCAAAAGTACCCAAAGGAGTCTATATCCCTGATTTGTATAAAATTAAAATGTTCCCATTTACAATATTAAGAAAAGATTACGATAAGTTATTTCCAGACGGTTCAGATTTGAAATACGAAGAAATGGTGCAATACATGACTATTTCACAGTTATTTCATGAAATTCGACACGCTTGGCAGCATTATAATGATCCTAAAATTTTCAGTAGAGAACAAGAAATCAATGACTTAACAACCGATTTTGATATTTATCAAAATCTTGATACTGAGAAAGACGCGGATAGATTTGATCGTGAACAATCACTGAAATATGCTCCGAGAATTAGAGAAATTTTTGGAGTTAATTCAACAAAGTTTCCTATTTTTCCAAGGTATGGAGAGATGTAAGCAATTAATTAAATTTTCGACTAGGAGGGTAAAATGGCTGAATTAGTAATCAATCAACATTATATACCTCAATTTGTTTTAAATCATTTCTCCAAAAATAAGCAAGTTTGTGAAACGTTATTAAAGAACAAAAAAATTTACAAAACAAATTGCAGTAGATCGATGTCAGAGCGATATACTTATGAACATCCATTTCTTGAAGCAAATGAATTAGAAAAGTTTTTTGGTGACATAGAATCTGATTTTGCTCCTGCAATTAATAAAATAATTAGCTTACTAGACACACAAGAAAATGAAACAGAAAACTTGGATAAGGCAAAAAAACTTATTGAATCATACATGTCAGCGATTATTGTCTTTTATTATAGGAGTGGGGCTTTATTAAATGAATTCTCCTTAGAGAATATGCAAAAAGGAGTCAGAATCGGGTATCTTATTGAAAAATTGTCTAATACCCGTTATATATCTGCACTAGGAGATACAATAAAAAAATATTACCATTTTGCTGTCATTAAAAGTGAAAATAATGAATTCTTAATAAGTGATCAATATTTATCTACGGCAGCATTAGCAATTAAAAGCAGGTTTGCTAATATAAGCAATCGACATATAGGACTTATAGATGTAATATTACTTGTCCCAATTTCAAGTAAATACTACATTGTGTACTATCATGGAAAGAAACCTGATCATATTCAAGAAGGAAAAGTCAATGTTCTTAATAAACAGCAAATAAATGAAATAAATAAAGTCATCATAAACAATTCTTATGTCAAATGTGTTGGGTATTCGGTTGAACCGCTAACAAGAGCACTTGAGAGTTTTAATTATCAATCACCAGCTTCATCGTACATGGAATATGGAGATGGTTCATTGGGCGGAGCAACCCTTAAGAAAGAGGTGTTTTTTTATGAAAAAGATACTAAAGCATGGGAGGAGTTTATTGGAGGAATGTGGTTTCCTTTTAAAGATTTCGGTAGAAATGATCAATGTAAGTGTGGCAGTGGTAAGAAATTAAAAAACTGTTGCCTAGAAACGGTTATGATTATTAAAAAAATGATACCGACATTTGGGGATAAAGACTTAACTTCAAAAGTAAGACCACACCCATCCGCTGTAACTGAATACAGCGTCACAGAATTCTTTAGTACAAAAACAAGATGACATTGTTTAGGACGGAGACATGCAATGTCTTCAAAGAAAATATCATTCTTTTCACAAGAATATGATAACAATTTCTTATCAGAAATGTTATTGGATTTGGAGCAAGAAAAAGATGTTTCCCTTGATCAAGTAATTGTTATCATAGTAAATGACGGTACTTTAGAGACTACTAAATCCTTATTAGAGGATCTAAAAAAGACCATAAAAGCGTGTTGATCAAGAGCTTGTGTTATTGCACAAGAAGTACTAGTTTTACTTAAAAATGGATTTGCTGACGGGGCACTTTCGAGGTATTGGATTTTACGCGAAATATCTACAGTAGAAATTTTATCCGTCAGAATGATGAAATAGTAGTTGGACGATATTACTTACATAACAATATAGAATCGTACAAAGCCATGCAGGAATTTCAGAAATATGCAAAAAAATTAAATCAACGCTTCTTCTAACTCATTAATTTTGGGATCGCATTTTACTATGGCTTCTCAAGCCCAACAATAACTTTTTCCATAGCATGATCCAACTCTAGAAATGGGAATATCGACCTTACTACAGAATGTCGAGCCACTCAGTACATGTTAATCCCAAAGGTATCATGTTTAAATTGGCAAAAGTAGATTTCGAGACGTTATTATTTGGTCCCAGTAATTCTGGTCTAACTTTTCTGGACATTGTGCTGCTATCTCTCTTGACCAAATCAATGTATGTTTTTTAAGTCTGGCCCCTACTATTATGGTTATTTCTACATTAAGAATGATGGCACTATTAGTGGAGGAAATCATTGATGCTTTTATCCAGATTGAAATAAGAGTTGATAAATGAACAGGAGATTAAATAAATGGACGATCTTTTTAAGAAAATTGCTGAGTATTTAGGTTATGGTGCTGTTTCTGTTGCTGTGTTAGGTGCTCTATGGAAATTTTTCTTAAAATTCTTAGTTGAAGAACTTATAAAGTTTAGAGTTACGAAACAACAATCAATACATAAACATGATTTGGATAAACAACTATCGGATCATAAAAATGAATTAGATAAACAATTGAGGCAATTTGAATTCCAAAGTAAGGCTATATTTGATGCTCAAGACAAGTATTTAACTTCTAAATTGGAACTTGAAAGTGTTAAACTTGGTAGAGTTTTCGATCATCTTGAACAAATAAACTTATTGTATACAAATTATTTAATAAACTTTAATAGTTTTATGAACTCAGTAGTAAATAACAATCGCTTAAGAGAAAATTCCGAAAATCTACGATTAGAAGTAGATACTCAAATTATTGATCATATACATAAGGTTGCAATTTATATTCCAGAAGAATTAAGAATAATTCTTAATCAAATGAGAGTTATTATATCTAATTCCTGGCAAGATCCACAAGTATTATATAGAGTTCATGGCTCAATCGGTGTGAATGGTAAACTAGTTGCAGAAACAGCTATACAGATCTTGAGTTCTTACCATAAAGTTTATCTTGACATGGTTAGAAACTATTGTTCAGTAAAAAGTGAAAAATTTGATTACAGTGGTTTATTAGCTAAATATGGTTTTAATGATAGAGGGGAGTTTCAAAACACTGAAATACTGGCTAGATATGTAAAGGGTTGTATTTTATTTCACGAGTATACAGATTCATCGAAAATGATAGAATTACAAAATTCACTTGAGGAAAGTGTTAGTTAAATAAGAATATCTAAAAGGTCAAATTTTTGAGTGGTTTTTTACTTTTATCATTTTAACTATACTATTAAACTATATACATTGTAAGGATAATAGAATATTAAAGCATATCAAAGAAGAGCAACCCGATTAAGTTGCTCTTCTTTTTTTTTAATTTGTTTGAGATCAATCTTCTATTCCTAAAACATCAAGTTCTAATTCAATTCTTTTCTTTTTTTTAATCATTTTAAAAACAAATTCATCATTATTTTCATCTGGGTAATTTGGGTTCTTTTCCTTTTTGGCAGATCCCGAATTTGCGAACATGTCTGCCATAGCCATCCCAGTCAAAGAAAAAATCCCACCTGAATAGTTATATTCTTTTATTTGTACAATGACTAAGCCGTATGTTGCACTGACGAACAATGATTTGTAGAAATGGTATGGCCCTAACCGATCAGGAGGTTGCTTCCACCAAAGATGCGGGTGGTATAACTAAAGTTACAAACACGGGTCGAACCTCGCTGTTCAGCGTCAGCTCGCCGATCTCGGAACGGCTGCGCCCTCAGTTGTCCAATGGCGATGAGGTTGTTTGCATTGATTGCCGAAGGCGTTCCCTTTCCTTGCACAGATCGGCGGGCGTCAGATTGATTTGGTGAGTTCCAACGGGTTGAAAACCAAATCAGCAATTTTGAACGTGGCAGGAGCGGCTTATCAGAAGCAAGGACATTGGAGTTGGATATGCATGTACTGGTATCAGGTTCACTACCCACCGCAACCGATTATTTTATACATTTATACGTGAAGTTCAAGGAGAATTATAGATATTAGTGTGGGGTTGGTTTTTAAAAGTAAAAAACAAAAAAATAAGAAAACCACTCCTTGAGAAGTATGTTTTCTTAAATTCTTTCTAATTTTGTAATTGCTTTTTCGATCAAAATTTCCCTTAAATCATAATATGTTTACTTTTTAATATGATTGGCCGACATTCCTTCATGAGTTCATCATACATCGATATGTTGATTTTACTATTCCGAACTGCATTATCTTCTAGGTATTTTTGGGTTGAATTTATCGTAATGTGATTTACCATCTGTTGAACGATGGAAATATCAGATCCGTTCTCGTACATAATTGTAACGAAGGAACTGCGTATATCATGAACCCGGGTGGGAGGAAGCTTGCCAAGCTCAGAATAACGTTTCAGTTTTTCTCTCACATCGGTATCCTGCATTGGTTTTCCAAGCACGTTAAACAAAGGGTCAGAATTTCCAAGGTTATACTTTTTGCAGTATACACGTAAGGCCTTCATTAATCCTAATTTTGTTGCGACATACATTTGGCGTTTGTTTTTAGTCTTAGCCAAGAAGAAAGTCTGTTCATCAAAATTAAGGTCCTTCTTTGTCAAAGAAAGAATTTCATTAATACGACACCCAGTCGTAAATAGGATGATAAATAATAATGCTTCTTGGGTTACATTATCACTGTGTTCAATTAATGTCATTAGAAACTTTAAAATTTCTTGGCGATTAAAGGCTCTTTTGGTAGGTTCAATATAGTGATCGCGAAGTCGAAATTCAATATCTCTAACAACGTTACGAAAATTATTTTGGGATGCTAGATATTCAAAAAAACTACTCATAGCCGAAGTGGTCGAAGCTAACCAATCGTAGCGCTTACCGATATTTTTTTCGAGGTACGTATCTATTATAGAAGTATTGATAGGCAGGTAGATACCTTTTTCATTATCAAAAGGGATGTACCGTATTCTGTCTAAGTAGATATTTTCTATTGGAATACCGGTCTCAACGGATAAGAATCTAGCAAATTGTAATAATAGACTTTTGTATCTTGATTTTGTTTTCTTGGCTAAATCTGCAGTCAAAATAAAGTTTTGTATTTCATCAATCATTGTCTTCATGAGTGATTGGATCCTCCTCAATTTCTAGCAAAGTAAATAGAATTTTCTCCAGTGGTAGAGGATATTTCTGAGCTTCAGCCACCAGGTCCTGTGGTAACAGCTTGGTGTAAATCAGAGTGCTTTCTATTGTCCGGTGACCAAGCAATTCGGAAATATACTCAATTTTCATCCCCGCCTTTAAACAATTCACTGCATAAGTGTGTCGGAAACAATGGGTTGAGTACTCATTGGCGTGCCCCAGCTTTCTAAATAGGTCACTAATCATGTCTTGTACAGTGCTTACGTCCATTTGTTTATATTTTTTAACATAACTTGTTGTGAACAAATACACCGGAGGTGTTTCACAGTTTTTCGTCACGAGGTCAAGATAGGCATTTAGCAGTTTTTTTAAAAAAGGATACAGTGGTACAAATCGTGTGCGGCGATATTTTCCAACAAGTTTAACCATGTCATTTTTTATATTTACGTCTGTGATTTTAACATTGACTAACTCATCCACTCGAGCACCAGTTCCTAGCAGAAAACAGATGATTGCATGATTTCGATATGCCTCTTGTGTCTTGCTGGCTTCTTGCAATACGGCCGTAACAAGCGTATCAGGCACGGCACGTGGTAGACGTTCCGGTTTCACATAATAGAAAATTTTTTTTATGCTTTCTGTACCATTAAGATGATAATAGTATCCCTTATCCATAGCGAAATATAAAAGGGATCTAATATATTTAGTGTAAGCGTTTCTTGTATGTTTATTTATGCCATTTTGATCGATATTCTCATTCTCAATTCCTCGTTTTAAAACTTTACATTGTTTTAAATAATCAGTAAGAATCTTTTGATCCAAACTCGAAATGTCTTTATCTGCATAATTAGCTATGATAAATTTTGAGAACGGCCGAAGAAAATCTATGTAGTTATCCTTCGACCGCTTAGTGATAACATTTTGTTCAACTCGAGAGTCTAGTTCAACTAGGAACTCATTGATCACCTCAAATATTGTTTTATTGATGGTGTTTTGCTCGGAAAGTTGTCTAAGAATGAACTCTTTATTGTCCCTAACCTTCGTTAGAAGTTCAAAGGGTAAGTCTATTAGATTGCAAAGTTCCTTCAATGTGTATCGCTCTTGACTCATAAATTAAACTCCTTCTCGAACCTTTTAGTTGGATCATGGGAAAAGGTGTTTTTCTTCAACCTTTCCGGCGACTTGTGCCTATACCAATCTGTTGAACTCAGTATCTTGTGTCCCGCCGCGGCAGCTACTTTCCGCAAGTCGTATCCTGCTTCACAAGCATTTGTAATATAGGTATGGCGAAGTGCAACAGGAGGGTTCTTTGATTTTCCGAAGGCGAAATTGTTGATTTTATAAAAAATATTGTAAATCTCTCGCGAACAAATCGGGTGTCCATTTTTCTTTAAAAAGAGAGTGTCATCTAGTGGATCAAAAGTATCCCTTAAAGAAATATATTGATTGATGCAATCCATTACAGTCTTGTTCATTTTTAATTTCCGATTTTTAGATTTCTTTGATTTAAACAAAGCGGTGTAATCTGTATGCCAGAGATCTTGAGTTTTTAAATTGCAAATTTCAATTGATCGGCAGCCGGTAATAATTAAAATCAAAATAATTGACACATTTCGATACGCTAGTCGAATATCAGGAGTCGTTGCAAAAACCGATTCAATCATTACCTTCATGTCGTCGGTTTCCACATAATCATTTCTTCTTGCCCGATCTCTGTGCAAAAATCTCGGTGGTTGGTATTGAATATCTGACAGGTTCTCTTTCCTAAGATATCTAAAGAATTGTGAGACAGTTCGGAGTAAAGAGTAGGCGTATATTTTCTTTATCTGTCGTCTTTCAATCCGATTTCTTTGGTATTTTTCATACTCCAAGATATGAGTTAAGTCGATTTCGCTAAATTCATATTCCAAGTGGAAATCGATCTTGTAACGGTCGCTTAAGAATTTGAAAAATAGATTTAGATGCTTCCTATATGTGTGGATTTGACTGAATTTCTTAACGTCCTCAAGATATTTTAAAAAACTCTGGACTATTTTAACTTGAGGTTGATTGCCTGATTCCAAGCTGTTTAAAAGAGATCGTGAAATTTTGTGAAAACACAGAAATTTTTTTATATCATTGAGATAGTATTGGGCCAAGTATTTTTTCTTCGTTCTCTGTATTTCGTCTTTGTATAGCAATACTTGTTCAGATGTTATTAATATGATGTCGTTTTTGTCTAAGTCTTGTATTTCTTTTGTAAGCGTTTTTCCTATAAACCTTAGAAAGTGTGTAAGTCGGCCCGTTATGGCCTGTACAGTTCTTATTGAAGCACGATAATTTACAAGATATTGATTAATTAAGGGAGACTGTGATTGGTGGCCTACCGGTATAGTTTTAATTGTCTTACTTAAGATCATTGCAGCTTCCATTTTTTCAACTCCTCGTATATTCAGAAACAATTGGAAATGGTATAGTAGATATATCTGGAAGTAATTTGTAAAGCGTTCCCCTGGCATGCGCCTTGGGGGAAATTAAGTTCTAATTGGTCGAAAGCCACTAATTGTGAATTCTATTTTAGCTACCTTACTTAAATGCGTTCTAAAACGTGAATGCACCCATTTCAACACTGCTGTTTGGTGTTTATGGGTGTATTTTTATTTTTCCCGGAATTGTAAATTAAATACTAGATTTCCAACCTACTTTTTTGTAGGTCGGAAATCTAATGGGAAAAGATGGATCAACTATTGATCCATCTTTTTTTTTTTGTCAGGTGTAATGAGTTTCCAAGTATCATTTTGAAAAGTCTTATGCGAATGCATTTTAACAACCTCCTCTCGGTTCACAATTGTACCCGATATTTTCGGAATAATAGCAGAAACCCCAACAGGGGGTTGCCCAAAATATAGAATGCATGAAAAGTGAAATGTTTTTGGATAAAAAAAAGAATTGTGACCCCAAGAGCGGGTCAATAGCCATTTATATACAATTATCAAATATAATACAAAAAGGTGATGCGCTTGGACGAATATAAACTTTTGAATGATGATTCTGAATATAAACGTTTTCATGATATCGTGGAGCGGTTTCTCAATCCGTTAGGAGCCACAAACGGGATTTTTCGCCCAAAAAGGGGCGATAAAAAAAAGGGTGACAAGGAAAATCTGGATGATAAAGAAAATGAAAATTATGATTCAACTCATGTATATCTTAAAGATGCACGAGAGATGAAAATAATGCTGCGACGCGCATATTTCTATAACAATCCACGAAAGTTGGACTCTGTTTTGTTAAAGTTAGACCCGATCAATCGTCTTAGACAATGTACAACTTTGGTGAATTTAACGAATAAGGAGGTTAAAGCGAGTTTTAAAAATCTAGGGGGGCCTATGAGTGGTACTGGCCACGACATCGTAATGGGTTATCAAAAAAAGGAAACTAATATGACTAAGTTATCGTACCAAATGATGACATCGATTTTAATGGAGTTGCCAGCAGAGTATTGTATTGAAATGACCCCAGATCTCACAGAAACTTCTGGATTCGAATTTTATTCAATGGGAATCAAAATTGTATCTATGAACGAATTGCTGAAGAGTATCAGACACGCTCTTGAAGATGCACGAACGCGGCTAGTTAAAGGGATCGCGAAACAAGCATCTGCGTTAGTTGTTCGAACAAGCAGCAATGAACTTTTTTTAAATGTGCATATTTATAAAAACTTCTACGAGTTAAGATTTTCTCTACCCATATCTCGACATATAGTCGGTGACGAATTGTTAAAAGTGCTCTCCCCATTAAGACCTTATTGCTATTACTATGCTCCATCAATTTTACGACCGAATCGTATTAAACTCTGTATTGTCGGTACGGATCAAAAAAGCAAAATTGGTATGGCTAATTATGTGAATGAAATTCGCAAAATCACGTCTGTTACAGAGTTACAGGATGATATAAACGCTTTCACTTAAATAAATAACCCTCCTGTAGGGTTATAAGTAATTAATGTATGATTCATGAGTAACCTTCTGAAGAAAACACTTCAGGAGGTTTTTTATGTCTAATGAAAAGAACGAAGAAGAGTTACGAAGAAAAGCGTTTGAGGTAGTTCATCAGTTATTGAAGCAGGAGGAGGAGAGAGTAACAAACCAAGAATGCAATCGGAAACCGGAACGGAGTGAGACAGATAAAGAATAAGATAAACGATGAGGATCAGACCCAAATAGTTGATAAACGAAAAGAAATACAAGCAAAGGAAAAAGTTATCGACTACATATTGAAAAAAATCATCATCAAAACCGACTGAAATAATATCAGCCAGTTAACAAGAACAGTATAACCGACTGATATTACTTCAGTCGGTTTATTTTTTGTTAAATAGGACATACTTTTCCGATGAGAACAAATGTTCTTATTTGAGAGGTGGGTTGAAATTGCCAATACAATCTAAAAAAGCCTACATCACACAGAATGGAATCGAAGTAGATGGGGCTGTCTATACTTGTTCATTATCTGTTAAAGATCAATGGTATTTAAAGAGCCTTGAGTCAGGTCCCGTTGAAATTGATTTTTATGTTGATTCAAATAAACCAGATGAAGGTTTTATTCATTTCAGTGTTAGAAATGAAATGTGTTTTCGAGTTAATCGAAGAGAAAATACTTCAGATTTGTTGGAACCTTACTTCGAAAAAATGCAAATGGTTAAAGAGATAAAAAGCTTTTTGGATAGGAGAAGTGTTAACAAGGGAAGAGGAGTTTTTAAAAAAGGGGAATAAACCATGATTACTGCCGTTTATGCTAGGGTTTCAACGGGCATGCAGGCTATTGAGGGAACTAGTCTAGATGGCCAGGTGGATCTATGCATCCAAAAAGCTAAGGAGTTAAACGTAGTTGTTGCTGATATCAAAGTATACAGAGAAGAAGGTTTCAGCGGTGAAGATATAGATCGACCCGTCATGAACGAACTTAGGGAGGATATTAGATCAGGTTTGATTTCGCAGATTATTATTACACATCCTGATCGTCTATCTCGTGACTTGACGGATAAATTGTTTATCTGTCGTGAGATTGAATCGAAAAATGTAAATTTGCTTTTCGTTGACACTGAATATAAAAATACGCCAGAAGGGCAATTGTTTTTCAACTTGATCAGTGTCATCGCACAGTATGAACTATCATTGATTAAAAAGAGAACGATTCGAGGACGAATTAAAGCAGTAGAAAAAGATAAAAAAATTATGCCAATGAGAGTGCCACCGTTTGGTTATGACCTGTTAGAAAATCGTTTAGTCATTAATGAAATAGAGGCAAGATATGTGGAATTGATTTTTAAGTGGTACGTTTTCGAAAACCTAACAATGAGAGAGATCGGAAACAAATTAGTCGAAATGGGAGCAGAGCCAAAAAGAGCGGAAAGTAAAAACTGGAGTGCGAGTTCAAYTCAAAATGTGCTTAAGAGCGAAATATACATCGGAAAGTACTTTTACAATAGAAGACATACTCAAAAACTGAAAGGGGAGCGCACGAAAAATGGTGCACCAAAAAGAACATATACAATTCGTGATAAAAAAGATTGGATTCTTGTTGAAATACCGCCTGTCATTGATGAAGCGTTATTTAAACAAGCACAAAAGCAAAGAGTAATAAATACGAAGAACGCTGGTAATGTGAAATATGAGTATTTGCTCAAATCTTTACTTAGATGTGGACATTGTGGGCGCAAGTGGGAAGCAACCACGTATTCGGGAGGTTATGATAAGTCATCAGGAAAACGCGAAAAGTATAGAGTTTATCGCTGTCCGAATAAAAACCCGAAAATTTTTGGTAAGAACATTCAAGCTTGCCCTAGTCGTTCAATAAGAGCTGAGACCATTGACGCTTATGTATGGGCATTAATTATGGAGGTCATATCTGACCCGGAGGAGTACATAGAGAGATTGAATAGTAAGAAGGGATCACTACTGGGAGAATTAGCTCTGATAACTGAATCTATTCAGAAGCAAATTTCGGTAAAAGAAAAGGAGGCTGAGAAGATTAAGATTTTATTTAAAAAAGAATTGATTGATGAGGATGAAATGGAGATGGAGTTCCGTTTAATTAAAGATGAAACGAGGGAATTAAAGATACGATTCAATACATATAAGGATCAGATTCGGCAATTGAAGGAAGAGGCTACAACACATGAGGAGAATGTAAATGTTATTGAGAAAATCAATAATTTCATACAGCAAAATGGGAATAAATTAAGTTTTGAAGACAGAAGGTTTGTAGTTAATAGTCTTGTTGATGAGCTGCTTATTAGATACGGTGAATCAGAAATAACAATAACTGCAGTTGGCTATTTAGATGAACTTCGTTCAGGTTCTAAACATGAGAAAAATACTAGGGCTCCTATGATTGTGGGGAATTTAAAAAGCAAATAAAATGGGGCGGTATCTTCTGAAGGTAAGGATGGAATTTTCCTTATCTGAGATTTTTATATGAAAGGAATAGATTGTTATGTACACAGCTATTTATGTACGTGTCTCTACAATTAATCAAGTAATTGATGGCACAAGCCTGGAGAGCCAAATTGAGCTATGTCTCGCAAAAGCAAAGGAACTGAATGTAAACGAAGACAAGTTGAACATTTATAAAGAAAGGGGAGTTAGTGGTGAAGATATTGAAAGGCCTGAATTAAATAGGCTTAGGAAAGATGTACGAGACGGATTAATCTCAAATGTGATAGTAACTCATCCAGATCGACTTTCACGGGATTTAACGGATAAATTGACTTTGTGCCGAGAATTTGAGGATGAGGACATTAATCTAATCTTTATTGATGGAGAATATAAAAAAACATCTGAAGGTCAATTGTTCTTTAATTTAATGAGTGTAATTGCACATTACGAATTAGCATTAATAAAGAGAAGAACAATTCGCGGCCGTCTTAATGCAGTAGAAAAAAACAAGAAAGTAATGCCAATGAGATCTGCTCCATATGGCTATGATTGGTGTGATGGTGCTTTATTAGTTAATGAGGATGAGGCACGTTTTGTAAGGCTAATTTATAAATGGTACGTACATGACGAGTTAACTGTCAAAGAAATTGGTACTAAGCTATTTGTTATGGGGGCAACRCCTAAACGAGCAGAAAGTAAAAACTGGGGTGCAAGCTCAATATTAAGAATTTTGACATCAGAGATTTATAAAGGAATCTATTATTACAATCGGCGAAATTGGAATAAAATAAAAGGACAGCGAACTAAATCAGGGGCACCTAAAAAAACATATTCATTACGTGATGAAAAGGAATGGATATCGGTGGAGGTGCCCTTGATTATAGATGAGGAGTTATATGAGCTTGCAAAAGTACAACGAGTTAATAATATGAGAGGAACTGGAGACGTTAAACATGAATATTTACTTAATTCACTAATAAGATGTGGGCATTGTGGTAGGAAGTGGTCTGCAACAAATTATTCAGGTCGAATCAATAAAGCAACAGGCCAAAAAGTGATCTATAAGTGTTATCGCTGCCCTAATATCTTTCCAAGAAGATACGGGGAGAACATTCCAAAATGTCCAAGTCATACAGTAAGAGCTGAGATTATTGAAGAATGTGTTTGGGAAATGATTATGGAGATAATATCTGATCCGAATGACTACATGAATCAATTAATTAAAAACTCCATGGAAGCAATTTCAGAATTAGAGAACCTAGCGGAATCCGTTCAATCACAGATTTTACTAAAGGAAAAAGAAATAAATAAGATAAAGATTATGTATAAACGGGAGGTCATCGACGAGAAAGAAATGGAAGATGAATTTATCATAGTGAAGGGCGCAATTAATGAGTTGAAAATGAAACGAGTTCAATATTTAGAACAGATAAACACATTGAAAAGTAAACGGAGTACAGATGAGAACAATAATGAAGCGTTTCAAAGTATTTTAGCATTTATTAATCAGAGAGGGAGTGAACTTGGTGTTAATGACAAGAGGTTTCTCGTTGAATCACTTTTGAATGAAATAATCGTCACCTGTAAAGAGCCGAACATTCAAATTAAAGTTGTAGGATTTTTAAGTGAACTTCATTTAGGACTTAGTAAGGATACAGTTAAGGAGTTTGATGGGCCACCAGTTATTTTAAATGGTGTGATACAAAGAAAAAGAGGGAGAAGCATTATGTGAATTCTGTCTTGAATCAGGCGTACATGCACGTATAGGCTATTACCCACATACAATAAAGAACAGACTTCAATTTGCTTAGATAAAGCTTCAATTGTGCTTATCATCTAAGCAAATACAACGTGGGGGTGTACGGTAAATGCCTGGACTGTTCTCAGCGATTGCGCTTTTTATTAAACAGCTTTCACTTCTTGTCTCTTATGTCAAAAATAATGCTTTTCCTCAACCGCTTCAAGAGGAGGAAGAAACAAAGCATTTGCAATTGATGGCAGAAGGTAATCAGCGTTCCCGTAACCTACTAATTGAACACAATCTTCGCTTGGTAGCCCATATTGTAAAAAAATTCGACAATACAGGTGAAGATCTCGAGGATCTAATTTCGATCGGCACGATTGGACTTATCAAGGCCATCGAGAGTTTCCAGACAGGAAAAGGCACGAAGCTCGCGACATTTGCGGCTCGTTGTATCGAGAATGAAATACTTATGCATCTGCGTTCTTTAAAGAAGACGCGGAAAGACGTTTCTTTGCATGATCCGATTGGCACGGATAAGGAAGGTAATGAAATTACATTGATCGATATCCTCGGTACTGAGGCTGATGATATCGTGGATAAGGTGCAGCTGAAGATTGAGAAATCGAAGATCTATAAGAATCTGGATATACTCGATGACCGGGAGAAGGAAGTCGTTATCGGCCGCTTTGGGCTGGAACATGGCGGGGATGAGCGGACGCAGCGGGAGATTGCTAAGGAATTAGGGATCTCGCGGAGTTATGTGTCGCGGATAGAGAAGCGGGCACTCATGAAGCTGTATCATGAGTTTTATAAGGCGAAGAGATAAACTGTTTAATCTGTTTTTATTGGAACATTCACTTTTGAGATCGAGGTAGCTAAATGGTTAAACATATGATGGATAAGCCATATATTCAGGAAGTATTAAAGGAATTGGAGTCCTTAGGCTATGTAGATGCTAAAGGAATATTGCTGCGATATTACAGGCCTGTGAAACGTTCTTTTGGATTTTATTTAAATGCTTATGATTTTGCTAGAGAAATTGATTCGGTTAATAAGGCCGTTCTCAAGAAATACAATCCTGATGATCCAGATCAGATTTATATTGGACACTTGAAGGAACGTTTGAAAAGAAAGGCTAAATATTAGTGTAGTAGTAGTTATTGAGTGGTTGAAAATAAAGCTGGTTCATGCGTTTGTAAATTTTTTAGGACAACGAAAATTGGGAGGATAGTGTCCAATGGGCTTGCAGGTTTAAATCCTGTCTGCCGCAGCATATATAACAATTAGAAAACCCTTGCGGCGCAAGGGTTTTTTATGTTGTCTTTTTCTCGTCGTATTACGTCTTTGAGAGCTTTAGGGATGTTGTTGACGAATTGTTGAAGAGAATTGCATGAGGAATGGTTCTCTATATCGATGGAGCTTCCAACGATCTTTGTGCTTATTCGCTTTTAAATCGCTTGGGCAAGATTGGAGTAATTTTTACTATTTCTTGCCTAGGAATCACCCATACCTCTGAACTGTTCGAAATTTTCACGTGACTACCCTCAGCATCTTCAAGGTAGCCCTCATGAGTCGCCATGGTTTCTAGCTCCAATACAACRACAAGCTCTAAATATTCATCAATCCACATTGAATCACCCTCCTAATTTAAAGAGAAATTCGATGAAATTGAGGATTATCCTTCATCAATTTCACCTTTGTATAAATCATTCAGTAAATTAGGCAGGACGATCCTATTGGCAAGCCACATTAGAATCATGCCGCTGTCGATGCCCGTAGCCTCATCAATCTCTCGATCTTCAGGCACAGATCCTCAGCATTCTGCTCGAGATGAATGATTAGCTTTTGTCGATCAATGCACAAGGTTGGCACACTCAATGTCTCGGATCATAACCAATTGCTATCAACCGTAAATCGAGCCGCTCAGCGAAAATTGAGTTCGTAAGCGGTTTTACTAATTGCTAGCGTGATCCCGTCGCTCTTTACTCCAACTGGGTGGATCGAAAAGAAATTGTATTACTAACAAATAGTATCGAGCGACAAAATAACCTACGATTCGACATTTTAACACTCTTGTCGAATTATGTAAAAAGGAATATATTCTATTAATGAGCATTTTATAATTTTTGGAAAAAGGAGAATATCAATAGAAATACTTATTATTTATAGCGGGAAATGTTCATATTTACAAAGTTGTAAAAAATTATTATGTGATTCGTACCTTTAAAAAGGGTTAATTAACTGAAATTTATTCTTAATAACGAATGAATAGACATTTATTTATCGAGCTCTAATTTAAAAGTGGAGGATGAAAAATGAAATTTCAAAAATATCTAGCATTAACATTGCTTGTTTGCTTACTCTCAACAATTTTTTCTGATATGAAGTCATATGCAGAAGAAAAGAACATGACTTTGAGTGAAGCAGATTTGGAAAGTAATACTATTGTAGAATCATCAGAATCATCTGTTAGTACTGAAGAAGCCCAAGCCATTGATTCACTATTATCTGTTATTGAATCAACTTATGGTTTGGAAAAACAAAAGTATATAGTTAGATTAAAACCCGCTGTTCTTGAAAGTAAAAACTTTGCTACTTCAGCAAGAGAGATAAATCAGGAAAACTTGGTAGTTGATACTAGTGAAGGTTTAGTAGCTGGTAATAATGAAGGATTAGTTATTGAACAGTTAGATATAATTAATTCCGTTGTTATGGAATTATCAACATCCCAAGTCGAAGATTTAATGCAACAAGAGTCAGTAGAATTCATAGAACCGGATCAGGAGATTAGTATAGCTAATGAAACGCAAGAATTGGTTAATAACCAGGTTATTGAGTCAAGCTCTCAACTTGTACCATGGGGAATCTATTCAACAGGTGCCTATGCTGTAAACGCTCTGGATTCAAAAGGCGAGCGAATCGGGGTTGCTGTTTTTGATACAGGTATCTCCAATCATGCTGAGTTATCTATTAAAGATGGTGTTTCATTTGTAACCTCAAACGAAAGTTATATTGATGACAATGGGCATGGCACCCAAATTGCGGGTACGATTGCCGCAGCGGATGATTTAAAAGGAATTGTAGGAAGTACCAGCAATGTTGATTTATATGCAGTTAAAGTAATAGATGCAAGAGGTCAAGGAAACATCAGCTCCGTCATTCAAGGTATTGAATGGGCAATTAACAATGAGGTCGATATTATAAATCTAAGTTTCGTTAGTTCTAACGACAGTGAATTATTACATGAAGCCGTTCAGATCGCTAAAGAAAATGGTATTTTGGTTATTGCTGCTGCAGGAAATTCTGGTGAAGGTATTAATACCATTAAATTTCCTGCTAAATATCCAGAAGTTATCGCAGTCGGAGCAATTGATCAAGCACATAGAAAATCTATTTTTTCCAGCACTGGACCGGAATTGGATATCGTCGCTCCCGGTACGAATATATTAACTACAAATAAACACGGTGGCTATAGTGTAACATCAGGTACATCAATAGCAGCAGCTCATGTTACAGGTGCTGCGGCTTTATTATGGTCTAAAGATCGGACTAAAGGTCCAGATGAAATTGCAACATTACTAACAGGCACTTCAACTAATCTTGGAGATGTTAATGAATATGGACTTGGATTAGTCAATATTGCTAAAGCTATTGGGATAACTGCAAATGCAATACTCCCTTTAACAAACGAGTCTATTATTAACGAAGAAAACATTTGGATTCCTTCAGAAGATGGCGAATTAAATATAGCATCCTACGATCAGACAGGAGATGGGCAAGTTATTACAGCAGGTGAAACTGCTGCAGTATCTGTTAAGTTGAATGGAGATCAAAATGGGGAGAATATTCATGAGAAAATTATAATCGAGGTTTACCCAAGAAACGAACCGGAAAATATAATTTCTACTAAAGAAATTGAATTTCCTAACTTAAATGAAGTGATAGAATATTTATGGACAACCTCAGTAGAAACGGTACCCGGAACATATAACATCAAGTTTCGATATCCGGCGCGTCCTACTGGTGTCGATGATGATATATTTATCATTTATGTAGAGGGTATGGATCATCCTTCTCCTTCAGACCTTATCACAGTTCCATCAGGTAACAGTATAAAGCTAAGTTGGACACCACCAAAAGAAGCAGTTTCATATTCATTGTTATTGAATGGAGTTTTCATTAGTAATTCAGCTAACGCATCGTATACCTTCAATAATTTAGAACCATTAACGCAGTATAAGTTAGCTGTTGCAGCACATTATCAAGATGGAATCATCAGTTCATATTCTGAAATTACATCAAGTACAATTATTCAGGAATTAATTGTTTTTACCCCAATTGATGTTAAACAACAGAAACCAAGTCAATTATTTATATTTCATCCGGCTGCAACTGGTGTCTATCGATTTAATACATCTGCAAATGGTCAAACGGGTGAAGGTAGTGATACTCAATTAACTATTTATTCAGATAGTGCGCTTACTAAACAAATTAATAGTAATGATGAATTTGAAGGGTCATCCTATTCTCAAATTAAACAGAGTTTGACTGGTGGTGAAACCTATTACATTAAACTTTCTGCATTCGGTGAGGAAACATTGCAAGCACGTATAGTTGCTGATGTCATAAGCTCTACCATCCCTTATATTCAAGAGAATCAATCTATAGATATTGATGAGCAAAACAACAATAGCACAGTCTATATATTTGTTCCTACTCAGAGTGGGAAGTTTAATATAAACACGAATTTTTATTCTGGTAATCCTGTCAGTAGAGAAAATGACACACAAATATCAATATTCACAGATGTTAATTTAATTACCCTGTTGCCCGATGGTTATAATGATGATACGTTCGACTCGGTGTTTTCAGAAGTAGGAGTGACATTAACACAAGCGGTTCCATATTTTATCAAAGTAAGTGGTTTTGATAATAGTAAAGTATATGCTCGGTTATTAGTGACAAAGAAAGAACAAATACCTGTACTAATTGATAATAGAGTCCCTATTAATATTTCAAAATCAATTGGAGAATACGAGATTTTAAAGTTCATACCCGAATTATCTGGGACCTATAGATTATTTACATCAGCTTCTCCTGAGGGTTTGGATGTACGGCAGGACACCCAAGTGACATTATATTCAGATAGCTCATTGAATAACAGATTAGCGACTAATGATGACGCAGAAGGTAGTAATCCATATGGCGCCTTATATTCAAAGCTGGATTATAGTCTAACTGCTGGAATAACTTATTATATATCGGTTAAGAACCTGGCACAGTCAGAAGATCTAAAAGTGAGATTCACAATTGAAGATAGTTTACATTCGTCTAAACAAGCAGCACAACAGATTGAATGGAACAATTTAATTGAAATAGATGGAACAAATAGGAACTTAAGTATTACATCCTTATATGATGTTGATTATTTTGTTTTAAATCTCACTGAAGATGAACAAGTAAATATCAATATCGGAAAAGCAACTGGCTTAATTGAAAATAGCAATGGGCGTATATATGGTTATTTTAGTGAGAAAGGAGAGTCAGTATTTGAACTGACTGCAGGAACCTATTATTTAAAAATAAAGAATGACATTTTAGGGAAAACAAGATTATTGGAGTATTCATTATTTAATCAGTTTGAATATTATCTGGGTGTATATATTAATGAGATGGATTATAACCCTGAAGAAGCAACAGCTGTACCAAGTTTAGCACGTGCTTCTTCGAATACTACATCAAAATCATTTGATGCCACGCCTACAAGTAAAGGTGTAAAATTTAATTATAAAAATAAAATTGATACTAATGAATTACTAGTTGATATTTATCCCCGCGATGCTTATTACATGAAAGCTCATAGCAAAAAGTATACTAGTCAAAAGAAGAATAATAGTTTGTCAATCGAATGGAAGGGGGATGTTACCTCAAACAGAGATGTATTTGCAAATAGACACTACTTCCCAGGCTATACTTATGATGGGGGATATATATATTGGGCCAAAAATGGACAATACAGGATTGAAGTAACTCCAAAAGATAACAAAAATCATCGAAGAGTATATTATGTTAACGTTTCTAATGATGCATTAAATGAATACAATTGGGTACCTGTACCCCCAAAAAAGGATTCTGATGGTACTAAGGTAACTAGGGATAATAAACAGTCATGTGAAGCATGTAAAAATTATTACTATAGATATGTATTACCAATTGATTCTCCTGCGCCTGAAACAGGTTATGTAACATGGTCAAGAGAAATATATGGTAAAAATGGCATAGAGAAGTTCTGGGCGAAAACTGAAAAATTAATTTATGATGAAAAAAAATCAGTAATTGATAATATTCAAGGTACAATTGAACTTATAGGGTTTATCCCTGTTTTAGGTGCTCCAGCAGATGGAGTGAATGCAGTAGTATATTTAATTAGAGGTGATAATGTCCAGGCTGCAATATCTGCAGTATCATTGATACCGATAGTTGAAGTTGCTGCATATAGCGGAAAGAAAATTGCTGGTTTAAAAAAGTATGATGCTACTTATGCTAAAGCACCATGTAATTGTTTTGCTGAGGGCACCGTAGTGGTAACCGATAAAGGAAATAAAAAAATAGAAGATATTAAAATCGGAGATTTAGTTTTAGCTAAAGATGAAAAAACAGGCATGAAAATGCATAAACCAGTCGAATATCTTTTTGAAAAAGAAACCAACGAACTTTATATTATTACAGCTGGTGGTAAGGAAATTGCTACAACATATAATCACCCTTTCTGGATTAAGGATAAGGGTTGGGTAGATGCAGAAAATCTTGATATAGGTGACCAATTAATATCAAGCGATAATTCTCTTATTTTAATAGATGCGATTGAAATAAAAATGCAAGAAACAAAAGTGTACAATTTAACAGTAAAGGATTATCATACTTTTTTTGCGACAGAACTAGAGGTGTATACCCATAATCTGGTTTGTAATATTAACTCTTACAGTGGAACTCTTCCAACAACTAAGACTACTACCGGTGGTAAGCAAGATAGTACTATCTTAGCAAACGAACTAGAAAAACATAATATAAAAAAACCCCCACTAGAAAGTGGAATTACTGGTTGGGCAGCACATCATATAGTACCAGCTTCAGAAAATAGATTTTATTCTGCTAAAGAAGCAAGAAGAATAATGGAAGCTGCAGGGATTTATAAAAATTCGGTTGCAAACGGAGTATGGTTGCCAATCAAAAAAGGTGATAAAACGACAGAATTCATAGATGAAAACACACAGGTAATGTGGAAAGCAGCTGCACATAATGGTAGCCATGCAAAAAGGTATTATGATTATGTTCTAGAAATGATTGAAGATTATGAAGGAGATCAAGCAGCGATTCTTTTTCAAATGCATAAAATTCGTGAAAAGCTTCTAGATGGGACACTAACTCTAGGAAGATTATAGAATTGGAGATGAACATATTGAAGATATGGGAATTGTTATCGTCCGATAAAAGTATCGTTATTATGACGACTAATCATGAAGAAGACCGAATGAAAATAAAATTTAATGGAGAAAAAAGTGTTGATTGGCAACCTATTAAATTCAAAACGACTATAAAAAGGAAAATTATTGATTTTCCTAATTTCACTAAATCGGTACCTGTTTTATCAAAATCTTCACTAAGTATTTTGAAAACGTACATAGATCCCTATGTAGAGTTATTACCTATTGAACATGAGTACGAATTGTTTCTCGTGAATGTAACAAATGTAATTGACTGTGTTGATTATGTGAGATCAAACTATGATGTGATGCCTTCAGGGAGATTTGGGGGATTTAATTCATTATATTTCCATGAACATTGTTTACAAGATGAGTGGATTTTTAAAATACCTGAGAAAGTAAACACTAGCGTTTACGTAACAGATAAATTTCGTGATTTAGTTATTCAATCTAAGTTACAAGGTTTTGATTTTTTAGAGGTGTGGGATTCTGACTTTACAGAAGAAATCGAAAAGAATAAATTACTGATTTATGAACAAAAGCTCATTGAAATAGAAAAAAGTAGCGATACTAAATTTAACTGGCATGAGGCAATGGAAAGAGTGCAAACTGGAAAAGCGGTTGCAAGTGGGAAATGGATTTTACAGCATAATAAAACAGGTACTATGATGTTGGGTCAGTTAGGTAACGACTTATCATATTTTTGGATGAATCCAGTTTATTTACCACCAATATTGTTTGATTTGAAATATCATGAAGTAGAATCATATGATATTTAGAGGGATTCGTAGTTTTTATTAGCTATTAGGAATTGTTATTGGATTATTTTGAAGCTTCGTAATTAAAAATTCAGGTGAAGGCTGTAGCCCCAACGACGTAAGGTTACATCCTTCATTTGAAATTTGAACGTATGGTGTTAGAGTATTCTCTATTTTTTCATTACTTCAATGGCAGCGAATGTGCGGTCGCAGCTTATGAATTGATAATCGTTTTATATCTTTTTGTGATGTATTACGTCCTATATCAACGAAACAGTTTAGTACATTGGCATTATATAGACATTGTGAATTCGAAATGCATTCCCCGGATAATGGAAAATACATATAGATAGAATTAAGAACTCCTCAACATATTATTTGTGTCCCCCCAGCTAATAAATGTAGTTTCAATTACTTTCTGTAATAGCAGATGTATAAGTATTCTAGATAGAATAAAAATCATTTATTGATAAATTGATCAAGATACTATTCTCGTTGGTTTCGTTACTATTTACCTTGCCAATTGGAGAATGTGATACAACAAATCGGAGGTTGTACTGTTGAAGAAGAGTATAGTTTTAATATTGGCATTATTAATGTTAGTGATGCCGGCATCGCAAGTTCTAGCGGTTTCGGATTTCGAACCGCCAATTACTACAATTAATTTGAACGGAAATTTAGGTTCAAACGGAATCTATTATGGTGATTTGCAGGTTGAATTGTCTGCACAGGACTACGTTTCAGGTGTGTCAAAGACGCAATATAGCTTAAATGGTGGACAAACCTGGAGCAATTATACAATTCCGATAACTTTTACTGAAAGCAAAGTATATTCGCTCTCCTACCGCTCTATTGATAATAATAATAACGTGGAAAGTACAAAACTAAAAAAATTCACACTAAAGCCTGATTTATCTTCACCTGCTACATCTATTCAAGTTCAAGGGAATATGGGCCAAAATTCATTTTATATAGGAGCCGTAAACATTATACTTACAGCTGTTGATAATCAATCAGGGGTAGATTATACGGAATATAGCGTTGATGGAGGAGAAACTTGGAATAGGTATATTGCTCCTGTTTTAATTGAGGATCCCCAAAAAAATGTGATTTCCTATCGTTCAATTGATAAGGCAGGAAATACTGAAAAGATCAAAAAAACAAAAATTAATTTAGATTCAATTCCTCCATCTAGTCCTCATATTTTGTTTGATCCAAGTGATTGGACGAATACTAGTGTAAATGTATCATTAATTCATGGAATTGATGAAGAAAGTGGTATAAGGAAGACACAATACCGTCTTAGTGAGACGGATGTATGGACGAATTATGAAAGTTCGTTTACTGTAAATAATCCAGAACAAGTAGTGTATGCAAGGTCTATAGACTTTGCAGGTAATTCAAGCGAAATAACCATGGATACAGTAGCAATAGATAAAACGCCTCCAACATCTCCAGAAATTAAATTAAGTTATGATGATTGGTCAGATGAAGAAATTGTGTTTAATGTTACTGGGGGTATGGATGAGGAAAGTAAGATACGACGATTAGAATTTAAAATAGGTGAACAGGGTACTTGGCAAGAATACATGGGAGTCGAAGTAATTGAAGATGAAGGGCAATACGATATTTATGCACGAGCGATAGATTGGGCTGGAAATATTGGTGGGGAAGCAGAATCCGTAGTTAAGATTGATAAAAGTCCACCCACAAAACCAACTATTACATTAAACCATACATCATGGACTAATGAGGATGTGATCGTTCAAATAGTCGATGGCATAGATACATTAAGTGGTGTAATGGGGAATGAATATAAAATTGGAGAAGATGGAGTTTGGACGGAGTATTTGGGCGATCTAACTTTCTCTGAGGTAGGGACTTCAACCATATATGCAAGGTCTGTTGATAATGTGGGAATTATTAGTGAAGAAGCAAGTGCTGTTATTAAAATTGATAGAACTCCGCCTTCACCACCTAAAATCCAAACTAAACGAGGAAATTTACCCTGGAATAAAATAAATGATTTTGTATGGACTCATGATAGTGCAGAGGTACTTATAACAAAAGGAACAGATGACTCAAGCGACGTGATTACGCAGTACCGAATTGGGGAGTCTGGAGAATGGATTACATACTTGAAGGAATTTACCTTAAAGTTTAGTGCGGGAGCGGATATATATGCTAGATCAGTTGATAGTGCAGGCAATGCAAGTAATTTAGATGTCAATAAAATAGGAGTATTATATTTACGCGGAACTACATGTTGCGGGTTCTCAGTTGAAGGTCGAGATGGAAGTAGCATACAAATAGTCTCTGGTCACATTAGTCATCGGTTTGTGAAGTTCAATAGTTATTATTGGAGCGGAGAGAATACAATATTAACGTATACTGTTAGATATGTTGATACTAATTCACTCATTCAATACGAAGGCATGGTAGATACAGCTGATGAGAGATTACAATTAAAATCAGATACTCAGCCTCCCTCGGCACCTAGTGATTTAAAATTAACACTTAAAACCAATACAAGTATTTCTTTTTCTTGGTTACCATCAACTGATGATGTTTCATTAAGTGGTTACAATATATACAAAAGTGGGAAGTTAATTGGATCAACTAATTCAACCACATATTCCGTAACTGGTCTTTCCATGAATACACTTTATAATTTTACAGTTAAGTCTAAAGATACATCTGAAAATTTATCGTTACCAAGTAACTCGCTAAGTGTAAAAACAAATGAGGATTTTGAGTCACCTAGTGCTCCTCATTCACTAGCAGTAGTGAAAAAAGCAAACGGTACATATGAATTGACATGGAAGGCATCCTTAGACAATGTTGCTGTTGTTCAGTATGAAATTTATTCAGGTGCAAATGTAATTGGAGCATCTACTAAAACTAGCTATACATTAACTAGTCTTATTCCAAATACTGAATATAATGTCTATATAAAAGCAAAAGATGCTGATGATAATGTATCAATTGCTAGTGATTCTTTAATATTTACCACTGGTACGGATCTGAATCCTCCTAATGCTCCTGGGAATTTGAAAGTTGACTCATGGTCACGTACCTCCGTCTCCTTAATATGGACCAACTCTACAATGGATGAAGAGATAGTGGGTTATAACATTTACCAAAATGGGAACTTAATAGACTCAACCAATGCTACAGAGTATTTAGTTGAGGGGCTAAATCCAAAGAATGCCTATAAATATACAGTTAAATCAACGGATGCAGCAGGTAATGAATCGGTAGAGTCTAATGCAGTGACACATAGTTATTTTAGAAATATAACTACCCTATCTAGTTCTTATGAAACTACGGCTTATGTTAAGCCAGATGGAACAGTTTGGATGTGGGGAGAAAATGGTAGTGGTTTATCTGCAGATGGAACAAAAACAATTAAAACAACGGCCATACAAATTCCGGGCTTGAGTGATGTTGTTTCAATTGCTGTTGGTAGGAGGCATATCATTGCTTTAAAAGTTGATGGAACAATATGGACATGGGGAGATAACAGCTATGGTCAATTGGGTAGGGAGCAAACAATTGATAAAATTGTTCCTGAGAGGATAGACGGGCTTGCGAACATTGTTGGAATTTCCGGCTATGATAATAGTAGTTATGCTTTAAAAGAAGATGGAACAATATGGGCATGGGGTTCGAATAGTTACGGACAATTGGGGATTGGGAATTATGGTCACCAGTTTTCTCCAGTACAAATCACTGCACTAAATGGCGTCACCGAAATAAGTGCAGGAAACGATTTTGCAATTGCGCTCAGAGATGATATGACGGTTTGGTCATGGGGGAGTAATTACGATGGAAGACTTGGTGACGGAACAACCACTAATCGATCTTTGCCAGTACAAACAAGTCTGAATGATGTAGTTAGTATATCGGCTGGTGGGAATCATAGTGCATATATAAAAGTAGATGGATCGTTATGGTCAGTAGGTAATAACGGATTTGTTAGTAATCAAACCGCTGCTCAAGTCAGTGGTATAGAAAATGTTGTTTTAGTAAGAGTAAATTATGGGAAAACTTACGCGCTAACAAGTGATGGGGAATTTTGGGCATGGGGACTCAATAACTATGGTGATATAGGAGACGGGTCACTTAATGCAAGCAACGTTCCTAAGATCATCCCTTCCCTGTTTAATTCAAAGGATGTAGCAACTGGAACTGCACATGGAGCAGCATTTAAAACAGACGGAACGGTTTGGGCTTGGGGGAAAAATTACAATGGGCAATTAGGTGATGGGACGCTCATTCAACGATTAACTCCGGTCCAAATGAAGGAGAATACAGCGCCTATTATATCACTTTCTTATCCGCTTGGGACAAAGGACAATCCAACAGAAACTACTATTGGAACCCCTAAAATTACATGGAGTCAAGTGGATTCGGCCGTGAATACGATTTTTAAAGAGTACCAGGTGCAGGTATTAAATCTTAGTGGTGAAATTATTGCTGACTCTAATATAGTCTCTATGGATAGTTCTTCAGAGAGTGGAAGCTGGATACCAAATGTAGGGCTTCCATCAAATGAACTTTTACAAGTTCGCGTAAGAGTAAAAGATGAAACACTTTGGTCCGAGTGGTCTGAAGTCAAGTGGTTAGTTGCTTCATATACAATTCCTATAGTAAAAGCAGATTCAACGAGTAACAAAATTACATTGGGATGGGGAGCAATTGGTGGAGCAACCGAATATGAGGTTGAAGTGGATGGTGTAATAATAAGTAATGGATTGAGTACGACTTACGTACATCATAATTTATTACCTAATACTGGATATTTCTTTAGAGTACGATCGAAGAACAATGAAAATGTAAGTGCATGGAGTACATCCTTGTATAAAAAAACTGCTCCAATAAAAACGAATATATTAAATGTTATTCCCTCTAGTACATCTCTAGTAATAAACTGGTCGCAAGTATCAGGGGCAGTAAGCTATGATTTAGAAATAAATGAATCAATTGTTGAAGTGTCTTCTACGAATTACACAAAATATAATTTAATATCCAATACTAGTTATACTATACGTGTTAGGGCAAAGAATAACCTTGGAGAGCTTGGAGAATGGAGCACTCTGGTCGTAACTAAAACACAGTTATTTACACCGTCAATAACTGTTGTGTCCACAAAAGATTTAATTGAACTAAATTGGTCACCTATTGCAAATGCTATGGAGTATGAGGTTGAAGTGGACGGTGAAATCATAAGCACTGGAACGAATACAAAATATACTCATACAGATCTATTGCCAAGCACTCCTCACACATACAAAGTGCGTGCGAAAAGCGTAGATAATGTGAGTGCATGGAGCACAATATTTACAAAGTATACTGCGCCAACATCAATTGATGTAGTTAATGTTGTTTCTACAAGTACAACGATTTCAATCACATGGCCAGCAGTAACTGGTGCAACGGGTTACGAAGTTGAGGTTAATGGATATGTTTCAAAGACAACAACTAATAGTTACGGATTAGGCGGTCAAAAAGCTAATACGAGTTACACAATTCGTATACGAGCAAATAATACTTCCGAATACGGGGAGTGGAGTATCCCGTTGTTATCTAGAACTCAACTGGTGACCCCAGTAATTTCGGCGGTAGCCAAGAGTACTGAAATTACTTTGAACTGGGCAGCAGTCGAAGGTGCGACGGAGTATGAAGTGGAAGTTGATGGTACTGTACTTAGTAACGGATCAAATACAAATTTTGTCCATACAGACTTAATACCTAGCACATCTCACATATACAAAGTTCGTGCAAAGAGTACGAATAACTCAAGTGCATGGAGTACAACTACGACGAAATATACAACTCCTGCTACATCGGAATCAATTAATATAATACCGACAAGTACTTCATTGGCAATTAGCTGGGCAGCAATAAATGGTGCAACAGGGTATGACTTGGAGATAAATGGTGCGTTAACCTCGGTTACCACAACTAGTTATACAAAACCGAGTTTACCGGCCAATACAAACTATTCAATCCGTATGAGGGCCAAGAATGCAGGTGGAACTGGTGATTGGAGTGCTCTTGTGGTTACGAAGACACAGTTAGTTACTCCTGTAATAACTGCAACATCGACAGAAAATCAAATAACACTAAATTGGAATTCTATTGCTGGAGCTACAAATTATGAAGTACAGCTGGATGGAGTTATTGTTAGTAATGTCATGGATATAAAATATGTACACGAAAGCTTATCACCTAGTACATCGCATACATATAAGGTGCGTGCGATTAGTGCTGACAATATAAGCGCATGGAGTACAACAGTTACTAAATATACTACTCCTACAAAAACAGAACAAATTACCATATTACCGACGAGTACGACACTAGCAATTAACTGGCAGGCGGTGAGTGGTGCTACAGGCTACGAATTAGAGATTAATGGTGCTATAGTTTCTGTTTCTACGACCAGCTACACTAAGGTAAGCTTACTGGCGAATACAAATTATTCAATTCGTTTAAGAGCTAAGAACACAGGTGGAGTGGGAGAATGGAGTTCTATGGTGGTGTCAAAAACACTATTATCGACTCCAACAGTTACAACAGTGTCATTGGATAGCCAAATCACACTAACCTGGGGATCAATTTTAGGAGCAACTGGATATGAGCTAGAAGTGGACGGTACTATTATTAGTAACATATTGAACACGAATTATACTCATACTGGCCTATTACCGAGTACTTCCCACACTTACAAAGTGCGTTCAATTAGTACTGACAATGTAAGTGCGTGGAGTACAATAGTCACGAAATACACAACCCCTACAACAACAGGAACAGTGAGTGTAGTACCAACCAGTACATCACTTGTAGTCAACTGGCCAGCGGTAAATGGTGCAACGGGCTACGATGTAGAAATTAACGGAACAGCCGTCGCAAACAGTTCTACGAGCTACACAAAATCAAGCTTGCTAGCGAATACAAGTTATACGATACGTGTAAGGGCCAAGAACACGGGGGGAGTTGGAGAGTGGAGCGCTCCGGTAATGACGAAAACATTATTGTTGACTCCAACCATAACAGCAGTATCGACGAGCACTCAAGTTACGCTAAACTGGGGATCTATTGTAGGTGCATCACTGTATGAAGTAGAAGCAGATGGAATAATCGTTGCAAGTGACATCGTCAACACCACATACATGCACGAAAACCTTACGCCAAGCACTTCTCACACCTACAAAGTACGTGCAAAAAGTGTTGATAATTCTAGCGCATGGAGTACAATCGTCACGAAATACACAACACCTGCAACAATAGAAACAGTGAATGTAGCACCAACTAGTACATCACTAGTAGTCACTTGGCCAGCGGTAATTGGTGCAACAGGCTACGATGTAGAAATTAACGGAACAGCCGTCACAAACAGTTCTACGAGCTACACAAAATCAAGTTTACCAGCTAACACAAGTTATACTGTACGTGTAAGGGCCAAGAACACAGGGGGCGTTGGAGAGTGGAGTGCTCCGGTAATGAAGAAAACATTACTGTTGACTCCAACCGTAACAGCGGTATCGGCGAGCACTCAAGTTACGCTAAACTGGGGATCTATTGTAGGTGCATTACTGTATGAAGTAGAAGCAGATGGAATAATCGTTGCAAGTGACATCGCCAACACCACATACATGCACGAAAACCTTACGCCAAGTACTTCTCACACCTACAAAGTACGTGCAAAAAGTGTTGATAATTCTAGTGCATGGAGTACAATCGTTACGAAATACACAACCCCTGCAACAATAGAAACAGTGAATGTAGCACCAACTAGTGCATCACTAGTAGTCACTTGGCCAGCGGTAATTGGTGCAACAGGCTACGATGTAGAAATTAACGGAACAGCCGTCACAAACAGTTCTACGAGCTACACAAAATCAGGCTTATCAGCTAACACAAGTTATACTGTACGTGTAAGGGCCAAGAACACAGGGGGCGTTGGAGAATGGAGCGCCCCGGTAATGACGAAAACATTGCTGTTGACTCCAACCGCAACAGCGACATCGACGAATAACCAAATTACAGTGAACTGGGGATCTATTGTAGGTGCGACGGAATATGAGATAGAAGTAGATGGAATTGTTATTAATGTAGGTGCAAATACAACATATGTGCATACAGGACTAGCACCGAAGACGTCTCACATTTATAGAGTGCGCGCGTGGAATACTGGCAATTTGAGTGTATGGAGTTTTATAGTAAATAAAGCTACATTAGCATAAACTTCTTATTTAAATGTAATTACAGAGCCCTCGCACTTTCTGCGAGGGTATTTTCTTTTAGAGGATGTATAAAATCATCATAAAGATCAAGTCACCGAGTTATTACAAAAGGCAGTGATGCACAATGAGACATGGTTGAAAGAAACTTTTAATGACTAGAGCAGATTATTCAGTTGTGAAGATGATAGCCGTAGATAGGTATTCTGTTCCTATCTAAGTGAAGAAGACTTTGATACGATGCCATTTTCTAAACAAACAAACGATTTTTTACAAGAGTTTAAAATTTATATGCCTTAGAGATGTATGCTGGTATCTACACAAGGGTGGAACGTGAAATTACGGTATTAAGTAAGTTTATGAGAATGGCAGCAGGAAGCTTGAGCAAGGGGATTAGGAAGTTTTTCGTAATTGTAATATTAACCAATTGAATCACACTCTCAATAGAGTGGTTCGTATTGTAAAAAATTCGACAATACAGGTGAGGATCTCGAGGATTTGATCTCGATCGAGACGATTGGATTGATCAAAGCAATCGAGAGCTTTCAGACTGGTAAGGGCACGAAGCTCGCGACGTTCGCGGCTCGTTGTATCGAGAATGAAATACTTATGCATCTGCGGTCTTTGAAGAAGACTCGGAAGGACGTGTCTCTTCATGATCCGATTGGCACGGACAAGGAAGGGAACGAGATTACGTTGATCGATATCCTCGGCACCGAGGCGGATGATATTGTCGATAAGGTGCAGTTGAAGATTGAGAAGAGCAAAATATATAAAAATTTGGATATAATCGATGACCGCGAGAAGGAAGTTGTGATCGGCCGCTTTGGGCTGGAGCATGGCGGGGATGAGCGGACGCAGCGGGAGATTGCGAAGGAATTGGGGATATCGCGGAGTTATGTGTCGCGGATTGAGAAAAGGGCGTTGATGAAGCTTTATCATGAGTTTTTCTCTCTTCTAATCTTGTTGAAATAAAATTAATCATGGTTTATTTTTATTAGTTATTTTAATAAATGGGAGTGAATTGAGAATGAGGATACTTGTTTGCGAAGAACTGACTAATGACCTTAAAGTAAATATCGAAAAGATTAAAGATATGTCTGCACAATTGGATAAAAATAACTATGAAGCATTTTTTGTTTACTCATTTGCTTTATTTGAAAGTAGTATTTGTGAGGCTTTACGGCGCATACTGGCTGCCTTTCCCGAAAAGTTATCAGATGAAAAACAGCCGAAACTTAAAAATTCAGATATTTTTAATAATATTTATTCATCTAGTTACATACTCGATACTATTATTAATGCCGAAATTAAATCTATTTGAAAGGTAATGCGTTAGCTCTTTTGCAAATAGCACAAAGTCTTATGGCTATTGGATTAACATTTAATAGAAGTGCAATAGAAGAGGTTTCGGAGTATAGAAATAGACTGGTACATGATAATACAATATCAAACAGGGAATATATCCTAGGTGGGAGAACTGTGAATAGTAATCCTTTTTCACTTGAGAAAGCCAATATTCTTATAGATATACTAACAAAAGTTTTATCAGAATTGGAGTTATGTCTAAAAACGAAGTATCAGAAATATACAAAATTTAAACTTATTAAAGATTTATGGGAAGAAATCTTTGCTACTTCTTTATTAAAGTTCGAAGATTGTATATTGATTAGGCGAGGCGCATTTGATAAGAATACAAACGTAGTTGGTATAAATTTTGATCATTTAGAAACTGTAGTGAAATCAATTTCTTCAGGTGAAAAATTCTTTTTATCTCTTTTATTGCAGCAGTATTCAGGTAGTATAAATGATCGATATTTTAAGTTTGAAGATATACCGAGTTTAGTATCGATATCTTCTAATACCAAAATCAACAAAATTTTGCACGTATTTAATATCTACCCCAACTTGTTCAATGGAGTAAGTATCGATGGTGCTATATAGTGTGCGGTCAACTAGTTAAGTTATGTTGAGTATTAGGGGCAAGGTCAATTCATAAATACAAGTCATTAGTCTACAGTATTCGACATACTTCTCAAACTCGAATGAATAGAATGAGTCTATATGAACTTGATAAAGATGGGGGCAAGAAAACAGTATGATCAAAAAACTTAGTATTAAAAATACAGCTACATATAATCATTTAGGTGTTTCGATGGATGGTTTAAAGAAGATAAATTTCGTTTATGGAAACAATGGCTCTGGAAAAACTACATTAACAGAATATCTACGAAGACCAGAAATGTATCCTGAAAGTAGTATGGATTGGAATGGTAAGGTACTCAAGATTTGTGTGTACAATCGAAATTTTGTGGATGAAAACTTTAGGATAGGTAATTCCATTAGAGGAATATTCACATTGGGTAAAGAGTCTGTAGAGCTGCAGTTTCAAATTAATGAACTTAGAGAGAAAATAAGAAAACATGATGAAGCAATTTTTAAATTAAAAGAGACAATTTCTGAAAAGAAATCCGTTTTAATTGGCATTAGTGATGATTTTAAAGATTCATGTTGGGAGATAAAAAAAAGAATGGATGACTCTTTTAAAGAGTCGATTGAAGGAGTTAGAAATTCACGAGATAAATTTATGGATAAATTTTTAGAGGAAGCCACAAACAATTCAAGAGAAATTCGTTCGCTAGAAGAATTGGGGAAACTCAAAAGTAGTCTTTACGAGTTAAAAGGTGAAATGATCAAAAAAAATAACAGAATATTACTAGAGGAACGATTAGATGATCACCATATATTCAGAAGAAAAATCATCGGAAAAGAAGATGTAGATATTGCTACGTTGATTACAAAATTACAAATAAGTGACTGGGTTAAACAAGGTCAAAATATTGTAAAAGAGACAGATGACGTATGCCCTTTCTGCCAGCAAACACTTCCGTCTATGTTTGAGGAGAAGCTGAATTTATATTTTGATCAATCTTATATTGATAACATTCAACGATTAGACTTGATATCGAAAAAATATATTGAGAATGTGGAGAATGTAATCATACAAATTAAATTCTTGTTGGATTATTCTAAAGGTGAGTTTATTAATAAACAAAAAATAGAGATTAGTCTGAAATTAATTAAATCGAAGCTTGAAGAAAACAAATTGTTAATTGAAGGTAAAATAAAGGAGCCCAGCAGAAGTGTTGAATTGGCAGAGATAGAGGCTTTGATTTTTGAAATAAATCAAGAAGTAAAGGAATCCAATCAAAAGATTGATAAGCATAACAAACTAATTGAAAATATAAAAAATGAAAAAGAAAACCTGTCTAGGGATGTATGGAGATACATAATCGAACAAAATAGCTCGAACTATCAAGTATTTATGAAAAAGAAAGGAGATCTTGAAAGGGTAATATTAGGATTAGAAAATAGTAAACAACAAAAAGCAAATTTCATGAATCAGTTTGAACAAGATTTACATCAAAAACAACAGCAAGTTACAAGCGTTGATTACTCCGTAGCCGAGATTAATAAGATATTACATTCATTTGGCTTTAAATCATTTCGTTTGGCTTCCGCGGATGAAGAAGGAAATTATAGGATTGTTCGAGAGAATGGTGAAGAAGCACATAACACACTTAGTGAAGGTGAAAGGACGTTCATCACTTTTCTTTATTTTTACCAATTATTAAAAGGTAGTAATGAAATTAAGGATATACAGTCCGAGAAAATTGTAGTTATTGATGACCCCATTTCCAGTTTGGATAGTAGCGTTCTTTTTATGGTTAGTAGTCTAATTAGAAAAATAATATTTGAAATAAAAGAGGATTCGTCTGATATTAAACAGTTATTTCTTCTAACGCATAATATTTACTTTCACAAAGAAGTTACCTTCAACCAAGGGAATAAAAGTTTTGGAGAAGCAACTTATTGGATATTAAGAAAGAATAATGATACAACATCAATTGAGCCATTTTCTAGGAATCCAATTAGAACATCTTACGAATTACTCTGGAAGGAACTAAGGAACCCAAATAATTATAATTTTGTATCAATTCAAAATACAATGAGACGAATTCTTGAAAATTATTTTAAATTTTTTGGCGATACAAATATTGATGATCTTGAAAATGACTTTGATAATGATGAAAAAATGATTTGTCGTTCATTACTATCATGGATAAATGATGGCTCTCATTCTGTTAGTGAAGATTTATATGTAGAAAGTAACCTGGACATAGTAAGCAGATATTTGAGTGTCTTCAAGAGCATATTTGAGAAGAAAAATCATCTTGCTCACTACAGTATGATGATGAAGGAATTTGAGATTAATGCAAATTCACAATCTCAAGTCGTTTCAGAAGTAACTGCTGGGATCAGGGAAGCTGCTGGTGCAGCAGCAGAGTAACTCTTATCAAGCCCGATCTGGACTAAATAAATCTTTGGGATTATTGATGTGAAAATGAAAAAAACCTCATCATTAAAGCTCTAGAAGAGATCTTTAACATCGCAAATCATTTGGCTGATTAGTAAATCCAATGATTTATCCGATTGTAAGAAAATAAATCTTCAAGAGATATTTTGCAAATACGGTGTATGTGGAGTGCGGAGACATGAATATTATTTTATAGGGACGAACTTAGATGTGTTGACGTTTGGTTTACATCGGGTCGGTACTGAGGCTGATGATATCGTGGATAAGGTGCAGCTGAAAATTGAGAAGAGCAAGATATATAAGAATTTGGATATACTCGATGACCGGGAGAAGGAAGTTGTGATCGGCCGCTTCGAGCTGGAGCATGGCGGGGATGAGCGGACGCAGCGGGAGATTGCGAAGGAGCTTGGGATTTCGCGGAGTTATGTGTCGCGCATTGAGAAGAGGGCGCTGATGAAGCTTTATCATGAGTTTTATAAGGCGAAGAGATGAATCGGTTTGTATATTTTGTTATACCGTATAACAATTAAATGGGATTAATCAGAGGAGCCTTGGGAGTCAGCATTCTCTTACTTGACATATCTGATCGCTAGGGACAGCTGGTCCATTGTTGGCAGCGATGAGGTCAGGGGTTCTATGGGTTCTATCCCTAGGCTAGGAGCTCGACCAGCTCATTAAATTTTACCATCACCCTTTCTCCATAACGAAGGACGAGCTGCCAGATCTTCAAAACTATCCGTTGCGGGATTAACGTATGGCGGCAAGGCTCGGTAAGGCCCTGCCGGGTTCGAATTTCGAGTTTGGCAGGTTCTGATTTACAGAGAAGATGGACTAAGGTCTGATGACGAAGCTGGCACAGGAATTGAATTTATTGCTAAGTGCCTTCTGTGTAAAGCATGCAAATCTGACGAAGCCCTCCGCACGTTTGTCTTATTTAGATGGATTGAAAGAAACGCTGGAGGTGACGAAGCGACTGCAGTGCCGAACGCTCATCTTGACAGTGGGCAGTGAGCAAGCCGGTGTACCCCGAGAGGAGCAGCGGCGAAGCTTAGTAGAAGAACTTCGTGCGAGCCTTCGTCTGCTGGATGGGACCGACGTGATTACGGTAAACGGACGAATTATCATTCAGTTTCAGCACGATAATGCTTAGGGGAAGCTCCTTTAATCTTTTTAAACATTTTGGAGAAGAGCAAAGGGTCATTGTAGCCGACGGAGCGGGAGATATCACCTATCGTCAGCTCAACGTTCCCCATCATTTCACATGCTTTTTGGACCCTAATACGAATTAAGTATTCCTGAATACTAGTATTCATTTGTTGTTTGAATAACGAACATAGATAGCTGCGATTGAGTCCGATTATGCTGGCAATGTCTCCAATGGTAATTTTCTGAGCAAAGTTAGTTTCGATGATTTCCTTTACCTTTTCAACGTAAATTTCCGCACGACTTTCCTTTTGCTCTATAGGCGTTACTGGACCAGATTCTGCAAGCAGGGATAATAATAGGTAAAGCAAACCGGTCAGCCTGGTTTCTCTCGTTTTATGATTTTCATTGGGCTCGGCCATTAACTTCAAATATTTATAAATCATATCGTCTTTACCACAGTTGAGTATGGGGCATTCCCTCGTTAATCCTGCTTGCTTGAGGAGCAATTCTGCCAATGTTCCGTCAAAACCAAACCAGCAATAAGACCAAGGGCTTCTGGAATCGGCTTGATAATAAGTAATGACAGCTGGGCTAATAAGAAAACCCTGACCCTTCTGAAGCCGGTATTTGTTTCCGTCGACTTCAAAGATTCCTTCTCCGTCCAAAATATAATGAAGAAGAAAATGACTTCTTATGGCTGGCCCAAAAAAATGACTTGGAATACATTCTTCAATGCCAAATTGTGTTAAATACAATTCAGTGTGCTGTTTGCTTCGTGACAAATACTCAATCATGGTATATCCCCTTCATATTAAATTCCAAGCATTATAACATAACTAGTGAGCATCAAGCTATGTACGCAATATTAAGTATTGATATATTATTCCTGTATAGTTGACAAAGCATCAATTAATTAGTGCCAAGCTTAAAACCATATTTTATTTTGAGAATACATTAAAACATTTGCTCTAAGAGGGTAGTGTTGAGAGGAGAAGTTTAATGGGCATCATTGTTCAAGAGAATACGGGGCTTTTTCACCTGCAGTCGGTCGGCATGAGTTATCTTATTCAAATTAAGGATGGATATCCTATCCATGTATATTGGGGGGGCAACCTGAAGCATAGGGAACCCATGGCGGATTTATTAATTCACACTGCCGAGAAGGCTGGATTGGATCGCTTATTCCAAGAATACCCTCAATACGGGAGCGGGGATTTTCGTAACCMGGCTTATCAAGTAGAGCTTGAGGATGGAACCCGAATTACGGAGTTAAAGTACGAAGGATATAAGCTCATTAAGGGGAAGCCTTCATTAGCTGGACTTCCAGCCGTTTATGTAGAAAATGAAACCGAAGCAGAGACTTTGGAGCTGGAGCTGAAGGATGCTTATTCTGGTCTAAAAGTTGTCCTTATCTATACTGTTTTTGTTGATCGGAATGTCATTATCCGTTCTGCGCGGTTCAGTAATGAAGGGGAAAAGAAGCTTCGGCTTCTCCGTGCTTTAAGTGCAAGTGTAGACTTCCCGGATAAAGAGGACTTAGAAATCATCTATCTCACCGGAGCCTGGGCTCGAGAAGGTAATATAACCCGTAGAGCGCTACATCAAGGTGAAACTCGAATCGATAGCAAGAGAGGCATGAGCAGCCATCAATTAAACCCCTTTTACGCGTTGGTCACTCCGGAAACAACAGAAAACCATGGTGAGGCTTACGGCTTCAGCTTAGTATACAGCGGTGGATTTGAAGCGGTAGCTGAAGTGGATTCATTCGGCTCTACGCGAATTAGCATGGGAGTGAATTCCTTTGATTTCACATGGCTATTGAATCCAAGTGATAGTTTCCAAACACCGGAAGTCGTTATGGTTTACTCTAAGCAAGGGTTGGGCGAGATGTCGCGTACTTATCATCGCTTGTACCGGACAAAGCTATGCCGAGGGGAATATCGGGATAAAGAGCGGCCGATTCTAGTCAATAACTGGGAGGCTACTTATTTTAATTTTAATGCTGAAAAGTTGTTAGCAATAGCGGAAGAGGGGGAGAAGCTAGGAATAGAGCTGTYCGTTTTAGATGACGGCTGGTTCGGAAAGCGGGATTCCGATAATTCATCTCTTGGTGATTGGTACGAGGATCGCCGAAAACTGCCGGACGGACTTGCGGATGTGGCGGAACGCATTAATCGACTTGGGCTTCAATTCGGACTTTGGTTTGAACCCGAGATGATATCGCCGGACAGCGATCTTTACCGGGAGCATCCGGACTGGTGTCTTCATGTTCCTGGACGCAGGCGCAGCGAAGCAAGGTGGCAGCTCGTGCTGGATTATACTCGAAAGGAAGTTCGAGATTACATTTACGACTCCCTTTCAGCGATCTTCTCCAGCGTGCCGGTTTCTTATGTGAAATGGGACATGAACCGCGCTCTAACTGAAATGGGTTCCGCTTCACTGCCCCCTGAACGTCAATCGGAGACTTCCCATCGTTATGTTTTAGGATTGTACGAGCTGTTGGAACGCATCACCACGGCATATCCGAATATTTTGTTTGAGAGTTGCTCAAGTGGAGGAGGCCGCTTCGACCCTGGAATGCTCTACTACATGCCTCAAACCTGGACAAGTGATAATACGGATGCTGTAGAAAGGTTAAAGATTCAATACGGTACCAGCCTTGTTTACCCTGTAAGTGCAATTGGAGCTCATGTATCAGCCGTACCTAACCACCAAGTTGGACGGATTACGCCACTTGATTTTCGAGGGAACGTCGCTATGTCTGGAAACTTTGGATATGAGCTTGATCTAACCAAATTCAGCGATGAAGAAAAAGAGATTGTCAAAAATCAAGTCATCACCTACAAGCAAATTCGTGGTTTAGTTCAAAAAGGCGATATGTATCGCTTGAAGAGTCCATTTGAAGGGAACGAATCGGCTTGGATGTTTGTATCCGAAGACAAAGAAGAAGCCGTTGTGTACTTTTTCCAAGTGATGGCCGTGCCGAATGCAAGGCGAAGAACCTTGCGGCTTGATGGGCTTAACCCGGAACTTGAATACGAAGTTTGGTCAGGTGACGATGGTGAAAAGTCAAGCTATGGGGGAGACAGGCTCATGCAATTAGGACTACACCTTGCTTATCATCAGAAAGACTATGAAAGTGGATCGTTCAGACTTAAAGCAATTAAGCTAGGGTAAGACTCCTTTAAATGTTCTAGAGAACTTGCAATTGACTGATGCCCCATTTTTATGAAAAGGGGCATTTTGCATGTAACGGCCGAAATGGCCTGGGAGTCAGATATTTTCTTGTTGCAGAATCTCCTTGGATGAAAGAAATATTGTACATAGAATATACAAGAATGAAATGCTTTCATTTTTATCACGCGTCCATCGACACTCCTGTTGAACATCGATAAAGGGCTGTCCCTCAAAGTATTCAGCTTTGTGAGACAGCCCTTAGCAAGATGCAAGCTGCTTGATCTTATAATGTTAGAATATCTACTCCCAGAGCGGGCAGCGTGATCTTCTGCTCTGATCTCTCGCTCGTCAACAAGCTGCGATAGGGAACGTCAAGCGTAACCTCACGTTGATCATTCGTCAAATTGATTAGGAACAGGAAGCTTTCCTCACCCTTCGTTCGAATTGAGAGCTCGACACCTTCCGGCAGCTGGAGCTTGGGAGCCAAGTCGTTTTCCTTCAATATCCCTTCGAACAGCTGATAGAAATACGATGGCTCCGGCCAAGTGCCGACATAATACACTTCACCTTCACCAAGCTTATTGACAGTGACCGCCGGCACACCTTCGTAAAAGTCGTTGTCATACCAGGCAATCGGTTCTGCTCCTCGCAGTTCCAGCAAATCACACCATTGCTTCGCAGCGAATGTCTGTCCCGCCGCGTTCCGTATTCGATGTTCGCTGTTGCCGATTGCATCATATTCACTCACGACAACACCCGCCGCTTCTGCAAGCAGCCCTGGCAGAGGCAGCATCTCACATACATTTCTCATGTTCTTCACGCCTGTCCGATTGGTGAGGACGACCGTGCCACCACCGGCTGCGAATCGCTCCAGCCGCTGCGCTACTTCTTCACTTAACAGAAAGAGGGATGGGACAATGACCAACTTGTAGCCATCGAGCTCCTCGGTCCAGTTGATAACGTCCGTACCGACGCCCATTTTCAGAAATGCATTGTGCATAGAGGACAAGTTGTCTATATAATGCATTCCTCCTTCCGTTTGCGCCTGAAGGGAAAGCGCCGTGTGTTGATCATGCGAATGCAGAATAGCAACCTGGGTAACGATCGTCGAGTCTGCAAGCAGTTCTCCCAGCTGGTTCACCTCGCGAGTAAGCTCCGCGAACTCCCTGAACCTGCGTCCAGGAACATTGCTATGGTCGATAAGCCCATGCCAGAACTGTTCGGCTCCAACGGCAGCACTCCGCCAGCGGAAATGGACGACCATATCGGCGCCGCGGGCGATTGTCTGCCAGGAACGAGCTCGGATCAGTCCGGGATAAGGGGTGCGCTGAATTGGCATCCAGGCGCCTTGCGCTCCGCTCAGCTGCTCCATTACCCAGAAATTGCGGCGCTTGATGCCGCGAACCAAGTCCAGCGTCAGCGCTCCGTTCCTCGGAAACCGATCGCCATGATCGCGATACAGCTCATTCGGGTAATAATCGACAGAGGCAAAGTCCAACTCTTTGTAAAGATCATAATAGTCCAAGCTATTCGGGAATTGCCACATGTTATGCGTGACGAATTGGCCTGGACAGTTGCTGCGTATAATTTCAAGCTGCCATCCGAGCAGATAGCCTACGCTGTCCGAGCAGAACCGCTTGTACTCTAGAAGATAAGAAGGATTCATCGGCTTACTCGTACCGAGCGGCGTTGTTACCTCGGCCCAACTGCTGTACTCTCCGCTCCAGACGACCATGCCCCACTCCCGGTTTATCTCTTCCAGACTGGAATAACGCTTCTGCAGCCAAGCGACAAATGCACGATTGCACGTGTCGCAATGGCATTCTTGATAGTGCATCTCGTTATCGATTTGCCAGCCAATGACGGCGGGATGCTTCGCATAGCGCTGTGACATCACTTCCACAAATTTGGAGCCCAGCATTCTCAAGGAATAGCTGTTGTTGCAGCGATGTCCACGCACACCCGGCCGGATGATTTGACGTTGCTCATCCCTTGGCAGCACATCCGGATAACGGGTTGTCATCCAGTTCGGCGGCGTATTGGTAGGTGTGCATAATACGATCTCCATGCCGCGTGCGGCGAATACTTCTATAGCCGCATCCAACCATTCAAACCGATAATTACCCTCGGTTGGCTCCATTCGGCTCCAGGCGAACTCCGCGAATCGTACAACTGCAACACCTGTTTCTTGCATAAGCGCAGCATCCTTCTCCCAAAGCTCGGGAGCCCATTGCTCTGGATAATAATCGATTCCGATCTTAATCGCCATTCTGTAATCTCCTTTGTCCATCAATATATTGCGAGTATATGATATATTAACTGGAGTGAAAATCTTAAATAATTAATATAGTATAACAATATTAAGATATCAGGAGAGTTGATCGCATGCCTCATCCCAATCGCGTTTTCCCAGTACTTTCCGCCCGAGACAAGCTGCTCCCTTTTTATTTGCTTGGCATTGGCCTGCATCATGAACAGGAGCATATACGCCGAGACCCAGGCATTCTCGATTATCAGTGGATTCAATGCCGCAGTGGCGAAGGCAAGCTCAAGCTAAGCGAAACGGAGTATATCGTCAAGCAAGGCATGGGCATGCTGCTGTTCCCCGGTCAGAAGCACGAATACTATGCTTTGTCGGGGAACTGGGAAGTCGACTGGATTATCTTTGATGGCAGCGGGTCAGCGAGCTTGTTTGAAACAGTCGGCATTGTAGACACATGCGTATTCGCGCTTGCATCGCCCGAATACCTTTTATCCCGCATGCGGGAGCTGCTGCAAGCTGCCCTTACGCCGCAAGAGCAAACGTTAAGCAATTACGCCTGTTCCGCCATCCTCTATACCTTATTGACGGAAATTATTCAGCGCGTCTCTGTCGAAGGTAGCGATACCGTCGGGCAGCAGTATGAGCGGTTAAAACCGGTCTTGGATTACATTGACCAGCATTATGCTGAAGAGATTGCTTTGCATACGCTCGCCGGATTGTTGTGCGTCACACCGGAATATTTTTGCCATTTGTTCAAGAAGACGACAGGCATTCGCCCTATTAGTTATGTCAATCAGGTAAGGATCAACAAGAGCAAGGAACTGCTGCTCGACAATGTGCAGCACGGGATGCAGGATATTGCTCATCAAGTCGGCTTCGAATCTGCCAGCTATTATGGAGCTATCTTCAAGAAGCTGGAACGGCTGACTCCTGGTGCCTTCCGCCGTAGCTATCAGAAGTCGTAACATATGTGCTGTCTAAGTGCGTACGGAGAGTAAATTTGTACCTAGTCAACTTCTTGGAAGCAAATTCATTGGACATAAAAAACGCGTTATCCATATGGGATAACGCGTTTTTATTAGGATTTCAGTGAAATGCCAGCTTTGCTTGAGCAGGCATTCTTCAAAGATTTGATTCTCATTGATGTGCATCATATTAAGCCAACTCCGCATCAACCCTATTATGTATAGTTCATAACGGGGATGAGCTATCTGCTCATGAATATCCAGAGGGCAAAGAAGTTTACCGATATGCAGAGCTAATGTTTTACTTCCGCCTGACTGACCGCTATCGGATTAGGCGTTCAAAGATTTTAATCACTATTGGCCAATCCACTGGTTGAAAAAGCTGGCAAGATTGCCTCATGAACACCATACTTGGCTCAGCGAAGGACCTACCATTCCTAATGGAGATCCAACAGAACCTTTTTCAACGGACAAAAAGATGACGGGCATCAATCTTCTATCTCCCAATCGTAAAGAGACTGCCTTTCATATACTAATAATGGACAGCGAATGCAATGTACGCTGCTACTGCCTTGTTCCGCTATTCGATGAAGAGATGAAATTCAAATTAAATCAGGGTAGTGAAGCGCTCGCTAGGAAGTTTCCCAACAATCGAATCGATGATGTGATTAATTTAAATATAAAAAACGCATGCAAGCAATCCTTTTTCTCCAAATGGATAAGGTAACAATAAGCATTCTCGAGAAAAAACGAAGATATTAACAGGTGGCCTCATGGCCGCTTTTTTTTTGTTCTGGCACAAAGAACAAATCATTACGATGAAAATCCAATCAACGTTATATGGTTTAACTAATTGTAACCCCTTACAATGTATAACAGAAGGAGGGATGCGACATCATGTTAGCACAATTATACAAATATCGTTGGCAGTATGTCATGATTTTACCGGCAGTTTTGCTTTTGTTTCTGTTTAACTATGTTCCGATGGCGGGCATTCAAATCGCATTCCGCGATTTTCAGATCGGGTCCTCTATATGGGACAGCGCGTGGGTTGGATTCCAAAACTTCACGTTTCTGCAAGAGCCTCAGTTTTGGATCGTCGTGAAAAATACGTTGTTTATTTCGGTATTGAAATTCGTATTCGGATTTCCGGCTCCAATCATATTGGCCATAATGATTAATGAATTGGTGAGCGCAGGCTTCAAAAGATTTGTTCAATCGGTCAGCTACTTGCCTCACTTCTTCTCATGGATTGTCGTTGCTTATATTCTACAATCCTTTCTTACGCTAGACGGCGGTTTGGCAAACGACTTGATTGCGAAAATGGGCGGAGAACCTATCTTTTTCCTAGGCTCGGAGAGCTGGTTCCGGCCAATGATCGTCTCTAGCGGTTTATGGAAAGAAGTGGGCTGGAATACGATTCTATATCTCGCGGCGATTACGGCGATCGATCCCCAGCAATATGAAGCGGCCAAGGTGGAAGGCGCGGGCAAATGGGCACAGATTCGGCATGTCACGCTGCCAGGCATGATCCCAACGGTCTCGATCGTCCTTATTCTTAGCATTCCAAGCCTGATTACCGTAGGCATGGATCAGATTTATCCGCTCTTGAATCCGGCAAACATGCAGGTGGCGGACGTTCTTGATACGTATGTTCTTCGAACTGGCCTGCAACAGGGGTATTTCGGTATGGCGACCGCTATCGGACTGCTGTCATCCGTAATAAGTCTTATTCTAGTCGTGTTCACGAATCAGGTATCTAGAAAATTGAACGGCGAGGGGTTGTGGTAACCGATGAAACGTACAATGGGAGAACTCATCTCACAAAGCATCCTTGTCGTTCTCATGATTCTGCTATGTGTGTCCGTGCTGTATCCGTTTGCCTATATGCTGGCGATCTCGCTGAATGAGGGAACCGACGCAGCGAAGGGCGGCGTATATTTATGGCCTAGGGCATTCACGCTAATCAACTATGAAATCGTACTCGGTAACGAAGTAATTCAGCACGCTTATCTCATTACAATATTGCGTACGATTGCGGGTACAATAGCTGGCCTTATGGTCACGCTGATGGTGGCATTCGGCTTATCGTATACGAAGGTTCCATTCCGCAAATCGATTCTAAGCTATATTTTGCTGACGATGCTTTTCAGCGGCGGGCTTGTGCCTCTTTATATTCAACTTTATAATTTGGGACTTATTAACAACTTCTTAGTTTATATCATACCTGGCATGTTCTCGGCTTGGAATATGTTTGTCATGCTGAAGTTCATTCAAGGCATTCCGGAGGCTCTTGTGGAGTCGGCAGAGCTGGACGGTGCAGGACCGTTCCGCGTATTGCTCCAAATTATCGTTCCGCTGTCGAAGCCGATGCTCGCGGCGATCGGATTGTTCACCGCAGTCGGCCATTGGAATGATTGGTTCGCCGGGGCGTTCTACGTTACCAAGCAGGATCTTATTCCGGTACAAACGTTTCTGCAGCAGTTATTGTCGGCACAGGATATGTCAGCCATTCTGGGCTCGAACTCGAATCAGGAAGCACTAGCCAGAGGATCGCAAATGCAAAACGTGACACTCATGTCAGTCAAAATGGCAACCGTCATGGTAAGCGCGATTCCGATTCTATGTGTGTATCCGTTCCTTCAGAAGTATTTCGTGAAGGGCGTATTGATCGGCTCGGTCAAAGGTTAAGAGCCGTTACTTTGAGGGTATTGGGCTTCATCACATACCGTTATTTAGGCAAGCGAAAAGGGGAGAAAAGAAGCATGCAGAGCAAATGGGTAAAGAAGACCGGTTTAATGGCTATGTCCGCGGTCGTACTGCTTTCTGTGGTCGCAGGATGTTCCGGTTCGAACGCATCCAAGAACGATCCGAAAAGCACGAACGCAGCGCAAGGCGGAACGGAAACGACAAAAGGCTCGAACAAATTCAATCTATGGCTGGGCTGGTCAGCAACGGTTAATAATGATAGCCTCGTCCAAAAAAATTGGAAGGAAACGGAGCCAGGCATTGAAGTTGTGCTTGAAGCTACTCAAGGTGACGCCGTTACGGCGCTTAACTTGAAGCTGAATACGGGCGGCTTCGAAGATGCAGCGGTCTTCAACCGCAGTGAAATCGTGAAAGCAGCGATGATTCGCTCCAATAAAATTATGTCAGTCGAGCAATATTTCGATATGCCTGATCAATATCCTAACCTTGCAGCGATTCCTAAGCAATATTTGGACCAAATGAAGGATGCGGACGGGCATATTTGGTCCATTCCAACCTGGTTCGACCAAAATCCAGACAATCCATGGCCGGGCTGGGCATCGCAAACATGGCTTGTCCGTACGGACGTGCTTGAGAAAGCGGGAATGACCACGGCTGATTTGGCTACGATTGAAGGCGTTGAAGCGTACTTGAAAAAAGCCGCTGAGCAAAAAGACGCATCAGGCAAGCCGCTAATTCCGCTTAGCTTCTTAATGGATCCTAACGATACGGCAGGCTGGAACGATGAAAATACAGTTTTGAGCACGTTTGGCGTAACGACGGGAGGCGGTATTATCCCGGTAGAGAAGAAGGGTGACGACCTTGTCCTCTTGTATGACGACCCACAGTATAAAGTGGCTTACCAATGGATGAACAAAATGTATCGTTCCAATCTGGTGGACCCAGAGGTCGTAACCGATAAAAAGGAACGCTACAAAGAGAAAAACAAAGCTGGACGCGTAGCAATGAACGTAGGCTCCTTCTTTAACGTGGATAATTCAATCTGGGAGACGCTGGACGGCCCGACTGAGCCAGGCTGGTTCTATCAAGTCGTTCCATTCCCTAAGGTAGAGGGCGTCGAGAAGCTTGGCGCGAACACTGTCATCAATCCGTATCCAGGATATGACGTCTACATTAGCAAAGATTCCAAAAATCTAGAGGCGGTTTTGAAGTTTCTTGATTACTCACTTAAGCCTGGAGCGGAACAGCAGCAAGTCATTAACGAAGGACCGGAAGGAAAGTTTTGGGGCTGGATCGATCAGCCGCTAGGTCGATGGAATTATATTGATGCAGAATATGATAAAGCGCGTAATTCTGGCGAGCCTGCACAGAAAGCGAAAGTAACGCCAGAGCTTTACATGATTTCTTCTTACAATAACGACTGGTATCCGTGGTGGAATTACGGCACAGGTGATAAAGTCGGAAACGAAAAAACGTCGGAATTCACGGCAACGGTTGGACAGATGGGCGCCGTGCGCAGCACGCAAACCTATGACTTAGTTAAAGCGAAGGCAGGCGGTCTGCTAGAGAAATACTTGCCTGAGCTCGAAAACATTCGTAAAGAATATAGAGCGAAATTCATCATGTCCAAAAGCGACGAGCAGTTCGAAGCAACTTGGTTGGCTTTCCGCGATGCCCTTGAGAAACGTGGGCACTGGACTGAAGTTAAGCAAGAATGGCAGGAGCAATATGAAGTATTGCTGAAAGAGCAAGGATAGCTATAAACAATGAGGGAGCAATCCTTGTAGTGAACTGCACTTCGTCAAGCAGACAGAACAATAAATAAAAATCAATTAAGCGGCCTTAGTTCTGTATTCCATCGGACTGAGGCCGTTTAGTTTTGCTTGTAACCGTTCGTTAATGTAAAAGTGGATATAGTCTGCGCGGTATCTTGCGCTTGAAAGCTACAGGGACAAATTTCTGCTTTGTTCCATTTTTTTGATTATGACGGTGCTGAAAAATGTCGTGTGGCGCATTCATAAGCTAGGAACGCGTATGTAAATGTCAATCAAGATCAATTCGATGTCAGCATCCGCAACACGGCTAAAGATGAGCTTGGCGATCTGGAGATTTTGTTTAATTCGATGCCCAGCCGTTTAGGTATGCTTGTGGAAGACATAAAAAATGCGGGATTACCAACAGCCTGACTACTGAGTTCTCTTAGTAGTTTTTTTGCGCGAATCTTAATTGTAAGGGGGCTAGACGGATATCGGAAATGTGAAAGTGAAGTCGGAATTGTCTCGTTGTTACACATCTTAAGTGATGGGTATAATGAAATATTACATTGTAAGTTGGAAAGGAGACGGAGATGAAGCTTTCACGAAAAGTTTGGCAATCTTCGGTTTACAAGCGGCTAATCATTGCCTTTATTATTGCAACGATACCCATATATATCCTTGCTGGCATCTTATACAGCTGGGCATCAAATCTACTTCGCCAGGATATTATGGACTCAGCTGAAACTCAGTCCGAGAATTATTTAAGGGAGCTAAATGATACGATTAGCCGTTTTAACTCGCTTCAGTACGATATGCTAAATGATACATATTTGAATAAGTTAGTTAATACATACGACATTCTTGAATCATATCGTCGAATAGAACTTATTCACTTCTTGCGATCCAAGCTTGTCTCCATGCGCAATAGCAGCGAATTAATCGTTGACACTCGTCTGTACCTTCCCGGAATTAACGTGGAAATTTCGGCGGTCGATGGGTATGGGCATTTGAAAGATGAGGACGTGCCTGTTGCGAAGCTTCATGATCCTTATAATGTTATCAGTTATAATAATAAACTGCTCATCGTGGCCTATCCATTAGAAAGCGAGTTTGCCACAATCCCAAACATAATAATTGAAATGGAATTGCGGCCGAGCGAGATTCAGCGTGGTTTTCAAGCGGCGTTAAAAAAGGACTATTCAGGAGCACTGATTTTGGGATTGGGTACGAATGCTGAAAATATGTACATAATCAATGACGAGAAGTTGGAAGAGCCAATTAGGAAACATTACGGACGATCGTTGCCATCTAAACAAGCGACGGTTAGACAGCCTCCCGCCAAACTTGATCAAACCTATATTTTCACACATTCCAGTCTTATGGATAGCAGCTTATACGTAGACCATTACTTATATAAACCAACTATGTTTAAAACGATTTCGGAGTATTACAAATGGTTCTGGTTGTTTTTTTGCATGACCATCCTAATGGTCGCCTTATATCTGTATTATATCAACAAAATCATTAATAAACCTATGGTCAAGCTTGTAAGAGCATTTAAACGAATCGAGGAAGGCAATTTAGAGCTGAATATCCGGCATGATAAAGAAGACGAATTCGGTTATATATATGAACGTTTCAATGAGATGCTGATTAATTTGAAAATCTCGATAGATGAAGTTTACAACCAGCGAATTCATTTGCAGAATGCAGAGCTGAAACAATTACAGTCGCAGATCAATCCACATTTTCTTTATAATTGCCTATTCAGCATCATTCGTCTCATTAAGATGGAAAAAGATGATGAAGCCGTGAACTTTACCAATCAGTTGGCTAAATATTTTCAGTTCATTACTCGTAATTCGAGAGATACGGTACCGCTCGAAAATGAAGTTGCTCATGCACGTAACTACGTCATGCTTCAGTTAGCAAGATTCTCAGACCGTGTTTCCGTTGAATTTGAAGAATTACCGGCAAGTCTTAAGCCATATTCGGTGCCTCGACTAATTATTCAGCCATTAGTGGAGAATGCATTTGTTCATGGATTAGAGAACGTTCTGGAAGGCGGCATTCTCAGAGTGACGTTTGTGGATGTACCGGAACATGAAAGGTTTGTTATTGTCGTCGAAGATAACGGGGAGAATAGCGAAGAAGGATTAGAAAGGCTTTCTGCTCTAGTAATGGACGAGCAGAATAAACAGATTACGCAAGAAATTACAGGTATTCTGAATGTCCACAAAAGGCTTCGTTACAAATATGGCCCGGAGAGTGGGATAAAGGTCGGCAGAAGCGCACTAGGCGGCGTCAAAATAGAGTTAATCATTAATCCGAAAGCGGTGACTGCGGATGTATCGAATGCTAATAGTGGATGATGAGAAGTTGATTCTGGACGGCTTGTATGAATTATTCTTGGAGATGGAAGGACACAGACTTGAGCTATATAAGGCTTCGACTGCATTGGAAGCCTTAAAAACCATGTCCGAAAAACGTTTCGACATCCTGTTGACTGATATTAAAATGCCTAAGATGTCAGGGTTAGAACTCGGTGATCGGGTTAAGCAAAGTTGGCCGGAGTGCAAATTAATATTTTTAACCGGCTTTGATGAATTTAATTACATTCACCATGCAATAAAGCAAGGTGCGGAAAATTATGTCTTGAAATCCGAGGGTGACGAGGCGATCCTTGAGGTCGTTCGCAAATCGATAGCCCTGCTTGACGAACAACAGAAGATGGGAATGCTAATTAAGCAAGCACGCGAAATACAAAGGGAACAAGTCGCACACCATCGAGCCATTTATCTATCTGACTTGTTGGATGGCATGTTGTCGCAGTCAGAGTTCAATCAGCTCACGCTGGAAGGGCTAGGTATTAGACTCTCTATGGATAGCCCAATAGCTATGGCAATAGCCAGGATGGATTTAGCCAGCTCGAAGATGCGTCTTCCAGAAAAGGATCTCCTATTCACGGCACTGCATTCCGTTAACGTTCGTTTATTATCACCCTATCTGAAGTTTACGGATGTTAGCTACAGTCGGGAATATTACGTTATATTCATTCAAGATCGCGAAAACTCTTTTCAGACACTAGAGGGGCTAATGACTTTCTTACACGGCTCACTCGAAACGATTCAACAGACAGTGGAAAAATCCACAGGATATACGTTCTCGTTCGCTCTTACCGAAAGAGCAATCGAATGGAATGATGTGGCCAAACAGTTTATCGTGCTTAAGGCCTTTTTGTCACGCTATTTTGATGCCAAACAAATTATTGTAACGGATAAGAATGTGCAGTCGAAAGTGAAGCAATACGAAGACGATGTGCGTGGCTTCATAGAAGTATTCCATAAACGTGCGAATGCGCTCGATACTTATATTGAATCAGGACGCAAGGATGAGGTTCAGATGATTCTCACTGAACTTGCCTCATTTACAGAATGGGAAGCCATAGATGAGATGAGGTACCTGGAGTTGTATTACGCGGTAGCGCTTCGGATTTTGTCATCAGCAAACAAAATAGGTTTAGACCGTGATTCTACGGCTGCACCGCATCTTATCAAGCTTTTACAGCCTTCTTCATTTCATTCTCGCAAGGAAGGGCTTGATTTGCTTCAACATATCGTTAATTTATTTCATCATTATCACGCAGAACAGTCCTCGAAGATGCGGGTGGATGTATTAGGTACAATCATTCAATATATCGTTGATCATTTAGATGGGGACCTTTCGGTAACAAAACTTGCTGAACAAGTTTACTTGAATCCAGATTATCTATCAAGAATGTTCAAACAATCGAAAGGACTAACAATAACCGAATACATCGCGGCGTTGAAGGTTCAAAAAGCTAAGGAAATGCTTTCCGATCCGCGTATGCTAGTTCAAGACATTGCTAAGACGCTAGGGTTTACATCGGCGGGTTATTTTAGCCGTTTTTTTAAGAAGGAAACGGGACAAACCCCACAGGAGTTCCGAACAACCTAAAACTTGAGTTGGAATTGCATATTCACGACGACCATACATGGAAGTCGGAATAATACAAGGATAATCGGAAATTTGAAATCGTTTTCTGTTGCGCAGAAAAGTATGATTATCTTGTAAGCAATCAGGACTGAATGGGGGAGCAAGCATGAACTACAGAAAACGGAAAGTGTTTACAATGGTATCCGCAATTACGCTGAGTATCGCTCTACTGGCGGGATGCAGCACGAACAATGCAAACCAGACAACAAATAATGGGGGCAATAATAGCGTCAGTACGGAGACGAATACTCCTATTGATCCTATGGCTAAGTTTGATCCGCCAATCGAATTAACCGTTGGGGTGGCGATCGGGGATGCAATGGCTGACGATTTTACAGAAGAAAAATGGGAAAATAGCGTATGGATTAAAGCCTATCGGGATGAACTGGGCATTATAATCAAGCCTCTTTGGTACACGAAGGGTTCTGACGCAGGTAAACAAAAAATGAGCGTTGCCATTGCGTCTGGTGATATTCCTGATCTTATCGGCGTTAGCACGGAACAACTCGCTACATTGTCCAGAACGAATCTGTATACCGATTTAACAGAAGTGTATGAAAACTACGCGACATCATTAACGAAGGGAATTATTACGGAGGAAGGCAATTCGGCTCTGGAGTCCGCTACCTTCGGAGGAAAGCTCATTGCGATTCCGGGAACGAATTCGGCAATCGACGGCGCCTCCTTCCTGTGGGCTAGGCAAGACTGGCTGGATAAGCTTGGACTTCCAGCTCCAAAAACGACAGATGAACTTTATACAGCTATCAAAGCAGTTGTAGAACAGGATCCTGACGGCAATGGTAAAAACGATACCGTTGGTCTGATGATGAACAAAGATTTTCTATCGCCGGGCTTGGCAGAAGCAATTGGTTTATTCAATGCATTTGATGCATATCCGAAAACTTGGGTCCGCGGAGAAGATGGCAAGCTTGTTTACGGCAGTGCATTACCCGAGGTGAAAGACGCTCTAACCTATCTAAATAAACTTTATACAGAAGGGTTAATCGAGAAAGATTTTGCAGCTAAGGATTCAAATAAAGCAGCCGAATTGGCTGCTGCAGGACGAGTTGGTTTCAATATCGGCGCAATGTGGAACGGGATGTTTCCACTTCAGCAAACAAAGGATAACTTCCCGGATTCCAATTGGCTGGCAAATCCGATTGTTTCCAAAGACGATCAGCCAGCCAATCCTCAAATCAAGCTGAATGTGGAGAACTACTATGTGATGCGCAGCGGTTACGAGCACCCAGAAGCCATTATGAAGCTGATTAATTTCTGGACAGAGCTGAATTACGGGGATACGTCGCAAGAGGAGTATGACAAATTTCTAGGTCCTGCTCCGGCTCCAGGACATCACTGGACGGTGGCGAAAGCATGGAAAGCGCAAAAAAATCTCCAAGCGCATCTTAAGCTTAAAGAAGCGTTCAAAACAGGAGATACTTCCAAGCTTAATGCAGAGGAAAAGGGATATTATGATAATATCCAAAAATATAAAGACGGAGACAACGCCAATGCCCAATTCGAGAAGGTATTCGGCGAAACCGGTTCTTTCAAATCCATGAATGAGTATGTAACTAACAATTTATTTAAAATGGATGAGTTCTATGGGGCTTCGACTGACGTCATGAAAAATCGTCTCAAAACGATTGAACAAGCGGTCATAGAGTATTACACAAAAGTGATTATGGGATCGGATTCGGTTAATAACTTTGAGAAATTCGTTAGCCAATTGAACCAGTTGGGTCTTGAAGAGGTAACGAAGGAAGTTAATGATTGGGATGCAGCGAAGTAATTGAAGTATCGATAAGTAACAGTGGAGGAGGAGGACCTCGGTCATTCCTCCTTCTTCTATATAAACATAGGGATGGAGTGTGCATGTCGATGGAGTTGAAAGGAACCCGCAAACGTCGGTTGTCTACAGGCGCTTATCATTTGATGCTGCTGCCGGCGGTCATCTTGGTTCTCATATATAGCTACGGTCCGATCGTTGGCATCGTAATCTCTTTCCAGGATTTTATCCCATCTAATGGCTGGTTTGGGTCGGAGTGGATTGGCCTTGACAATTTCAAGTATGTATTTGGAATGCCCAATACGATGCAGGTTATAGTGAACACTTTATTAATCTCTTTTTTGAAAATGATAGTGGGTATCGTATTTCCGCTTGGCTTGGCGATTTTGCTTAATGAAGTCAAAAATGTGCTATTCAAGCGTACCGTTCAAACCGTCGTTTATATGCCTTACTTTCTTTCATGGATTATCTTATCCGGTATTCTGATTGATATTTTGTCACCATCGGGAGGCATCGTAAACAATTTTCTTGCGTTTCTGGGATTTGAACCGATTTATTTTCTTGGCGAGGGCCCGTGGTTTCGTTTTATATTAGTGGCTTCACACATTTGGAAAGAACTTGGCTTTGATACGATCGTGTATTTAGCCGCCATTCTAAGCATCGATAAATCGTTGTACGAAGCGGCCTCATTAGACGGTGCGGGTCATATGAAACAAATGTGGCATATTACGTTGCCAGGCATGAGACCGATTATCGTGTTGCTGAGCGTGTTGAGTCTTGGAAATATTTTGAATGCGGGATTTGATCAGGTATTCAATTTATATAGTCCTCAAGTCTATTCTAGTGCTGATATTCTGGACACCTACGTTTACCGGATTGGAATGGAACAGATGCAGTATGGCGTAGCAACGGCTGTTGGACTTTTCAAGTCGTTTGTTTCTTTTGTCTTTATCTGCACCTCCTACCTGCTAGCCTACAGGCTCGCGAATTATCGGATTTTTTAATCATTGTCACATAAGGAGGTATTCAGAATGATTGAAAGACGTACGTTTTCTCGTAAATTGTTTATATACGCCAACTATATTTTCCTTACCTTATTTTCCTTAACCTGTTTGTTTCCGATTGCTCATATGGCCGCGATGTCATTGAGCAGCAATGCCGCCGTAACCGCTGGTTGGGTTACGGTGTGGCCGATCGGATTTAACCTGGATTCTTACAAGTACATTTTCAGCAACAATGTATTTATGAACACGGTAGGCGTATCGTTTCAAAGGCTTTTTATCGGCGTTTCACTAAGCTTGACACTTACCGTTCTAGCTTCTTACCCGCTTTCCAAATCCCAATTGAAGTTCAGATCGAGAACGGCATACTCGTGGTTTTTTGTTGTGACGATGATCTTTAACGGCGGCTTAATACCGACCTTTATGGTGGTCAAAGAAACGGGGCTTATGGACTCCATTTGGGCGCTCGTCCTACCCTCGGCGGTTAATGTATTCAATGTTGTACTGATGCTGAATTTCTTCCGTACGCAGCCGCATGAGCTTGATGAATCGGCGCAGATGGACGGAGCCGGAGCTTGGAGAACGTTATGGAGTATTTATTTACCAATCTCTATGCCGTCCTTGGCGACTATTGCTTTGTTTACAATCATTTTCCATTGGAATTCTTGGTTTGACGGCATGATATATATGAACTCGCCTAGCAACTATCCTCTACAAACCTATTTGAGAACTGTTATTGTCTCTAGAGATTTAACGAATATGAACGCAAACGATTTATCGCTTATCGCCAATATTTCGAATCGAACCGTCATGGCTGCTCAACTGTTTGTCTCCATGCTGCCGGTATTGTGTATCTATCCATTTCTGCAAAAGTATTTTGTTAAAGGAATCGTACTAGGAAGCGTAAAAGGGTGAGGTGTGTAATGAATCGAGAGAAATTAAAGCAATCTTTTGAGCAACCTGAAAATCAATATAGAGGAGTTCCTTTCTGGGCTTGGAATGATGAGTTAAAGCAAGAGGAATTGAATCGTCAGATTGATGGTTTCAAAGAACAAGGCATGGGCGGATTTATGATGCACGTGCGCGAAGGTTTAGAGACCCCTTACATGAGCGAACTATTTATGGACCGAATCAAGGATAGTGTCGCCAAAGCAAAGGAATCGGAAATGACAGCCTGGTTATATGATGAGGACCGATATTCCTCCGGCATGGCAGGAGGAATGGTTGCGAAATTAGGCGGGGATGCGGTTCGCGCAAAGGCGCTGACTCTGACGATAAGCCGAAATTTTGACCCTGAAGATCTATCGATCCTAGTTGCTTACCGTGCCAACATCAATGGAGATGATCTCACTCATTTTAGTCGAGTAACCGTTAAACAAGTCAGAGAAGAACTTTCGCAAAGCGATGAAGTGTATCTCTTATTCCGTGTAAGGATTGCTAAAAAAAATGATTGGTCTCACGGTGACACCTATACGGATCTAATGAATCCGGAAACGGTTAGATTATTTATCGAAACGAATTATGAACCATATAGAAAAGCAGTAGGAGAAGAATTTGGAAAAACAATTCCAGGGATATTTACGGATGAACCTACGGTTAAAGGTTTTTCCGAGCGTTTGGAAGAACCTGATCTAACTTGGATTGCATGGAGCGAGGTATTAGCCGAGGAGTTCGAAAGGAGAAGGGGTTATTCGATATGGGAGCTCCTCCCGTTCCTATTTTTCCGGGGAGCGGCTTCTTCGCAGATTCGTTACGATTATTGGTTAACCGTTACGGAAACATTTAGCGAGTCGTATACTAAACAAATTGGAGATTGGTGCAGGGAGCACGGTCTTCAATTTACCGGACATTTTCATTCCGAAGGCAGTATCGTCGGTCAGGCATTGAACAGCGGATCGGTTATGTCCCATTATCGGTATCTAGATATACCCGGGATCGATACTTTATGCGAAAAAACGGATGAGCATCTGACTCTGAAGCAAGTATCTAGCGTTGCGAACCAGCTGGGCAAGAAGCAGGTCATTACCGAAACCTATGGCGTAACCGGCTGGGACTTAACTTTCGAGAACCGCAGGTGGATAGGAGATTGGCAATTTGCCTTAGGTGTTAATTTGTTGACGCACCATTTATCTTGGTACTCGCTCAGAGGCTGTCGTAAACGCGATTATCCCCCTTCTTTTAACTATCACACGAATTGGTGGAATCATAATAAAAGCATGGAAGATTATTACGCCAGACTTAGCGCCGTACTGAGTGAAGGGAAACTAACTCGAAACGTACTTGTTATTCATCCAGCTACATCTGTATGGTCAAGGTTAGGGCGAAGCGTGAATGCGGCATCGTGGAAAAATAGTGCTGGAAATGAAGCTATACTTGCCGAGTATGATCGTTCGTTTAATGCATTCGTAAACCGATTGGTCGAATTGCACATTGATTTCGATTTAGGCGATGAGCTAATCATGAAGGACTTCGCCGCGGCTGTGGGGGGAGCTATGCATGTCGGTGAGGCGCAATATCATTTAGTTGTGTTGCCGTCTCTTCACAATCTCATGTCTTCCACACTTGAATTGCTGCTTGCCTATATGCGCAGTGGAGGGAAGGTTGTTTCGTTCGGGGAAATCCCTTATTTACTAGATGGAACAACATTCAATTGTCATCGGCTGGACGCGTTTTTGAATCATAAAAATCTTATTCGTTTACAGAATGCAGGTGAACTTGAGTCGTATGTGATGAAAACGGTGTCCCGAGGAGTTGCCATTACGGATATGTCGGGCAACGAATCCGAACACTTCCTGCACATGCATCGACAAGTCAATGATGGATCGGTCGTTTTCATTGTGAATAATGACCGTCATCATACTCATCAAGTAGAAATTGAAATCTCGGGCGGACAACGCTTGGAAGAATGGGATGCTTGGACGGGAAAGGTTACTAGACGGTTCACTGATTCAGCAGGTGATTCGGTCATATTCCGCGAGACATTTGGCCCTGCCCAGTCCAGGTTATATGTCTTGGCGAGCGACTCCGTCGTTCAGACCAATAATGAAACAGATGCGGTCGATGGTCTTGTTGAGAAATCAACCACGGGTGAACAATTTGCTGCGGAGCTCGAACCTGTTGCATTCCAACGAACCGCACCTAACGCCTTTATTCTGGATCAATGTCAATTCCGTATGGAAGATGGAGAGTGGTCGGAGGCGATGGAGGTATGGAGAGCTCAACGAATCATCCGTGAACGCCTCGGCATGCGTCAAGTCTTCCATAATGGCAATCTACAAAGGTATTTGTGGATTCATGAGGAGCATCCTTGCAATCAATCGGCGGTTGAACTTCGATTTACTTTCGTGGTAACGGATATCCCTGCGACAGATACCTTCCTGGTTTTCGAAGATGCAGATCGTTTCGTGTTCGAACTAAACGGCAGGCGCATACAAGCATCGCCAGAAGGCTACTACATGGATATTTGCATGAAAAAGATTAAATTATTGGATTTGAGAGAAGGCATTAATACCCTTGATGTTCATATTGCTTATTGCCATGATATGGAGCTCGAAAATGGTTATATCATCGGTGATTTCGCGGTGGATCACAATCGTAGAATCACTCGCGAGCCTAGCATGCTGTCGTACGGCGACTGGCGCGAGCAAGGATATCCTTATTATTGCGGCAGTATGAACTATTGTTTTGAAATTGATAACGATGCTGTAATTGGAAATGGATACAAGCTGGAGCTCGGAAAGTATGAAGCTGTTCTGCTCGACGTGAAGGTGAACGGAGAAGCGTGTAAGACGATTCCTTGGAGATGCGAATCATCGGTGGATTTGGATCCTTGCTTGATGGATAGAAAGTTGAGTCAAGTCGTTATCGAAGTTATTGGAAGTCCTCGGAATTTGTTTGGTCCGCTTCACGAATTGGATGACGCGCCAAATTGGATGGATTGGTGGTCCTTCCATCCCAAGGAAGATGGGTATACTCCCGAATACAAGGGAGTTCCATACGGACTAATCGAACCGATAAAGCTTATTAAAAAGGTGGAGAAGCGTTGAAACCGGTGCGGTTAAGGATCAATAATTATTACTGCCCCTTTGGTATAGACACGGGTGTTCCTTTATTCGGTTGGCAACTGGATAGCGAGGAGCGGGATCAATGCCAATCCCATTACCGAATCATCTTCGCTGAACAGGAAGTATCTCTCGAACGATGCGAAGATTTACTTTGGGACAGCGGGAAAGTGTATTCTTCCGAGCAATTCGGCATCGGCTACCAAGGGCAGCCTTTGAAAAGTGTAACGACTTATTACTGGAGGGTCGCCGTCTGGAATCAGCACGGAGAGATGAGTTGGAGCGATCCGATGTCCTTGTTTACGGGGTATTTATATGAGGAAGCTTGGAAGGCAAAATGGATTGGAGATGGAGGGGCCAAGCCCTTCTATGCCCGCATGAGATTTGCGGCCGAAGGAAAGGTTAAGAGTGCTTATGCGCTTGTGTCTGGCCTTGGTCATTTTAAACTCTATATGAACGGCGAGAAAGTAGGACCCAACGAGATGGATCCGGGCTGGACGAACTACAATAAATCCGTACAATACGTATGTTTTGATGTAACGAACCAGATGCGTGATGGCAACAATGTAATAGGTTTATCGGTTGGCAACGGCTTTTATTTGGGGGATGCCGGAGACCGGCATTTCTATACCCTCGATAAAGGTTATGAGTCTTATGGATCCGAGTTGCTTGCAATAGGCGAATGGCATATCGAATATGAGGACGGTTCCGTGCAACATGTACGAACGGAGTGCGAGAATTGGAGAGTTAGAGAAAGCAAGACTACACTCGCTAATGTTTATGGTTCCGAGAACTTCGACGCAAGGCTTTATCCAGCAGGATGGTATGATCTTTCCTATGATGATTCATCGTGGGCAATTCCCAAGATACTCACGCCACCTAAAGGAAAGCTAGTAAGTCAAAACCAGCCCCCGATTACAGTGAAGACCACCTACGATACGATCAAGATTGAGGAGCCAAAGGATCAAATTTATGTTTTTGATCTAGGTCAAAATATGTCGGGTATGTTCGAGATTTATGTCAGCGGTCCTGCGGGGAGCAAGGTCACAATCAAGCCTGGTGAGCTTCGGAATGAAGACGCTACAGTAGCTACACCGTGGGATATTGTCACATATTCGGAATATACTCTTGCCGGAAGCGGAGAAGTGGAAGTATGGAAACCCGACTTCTCCTGTTATGGCGCGAGATGGGTGCAAATCGAGGGATGTACGCGTGACGAGTCGGACACATCCAAACCATTCATTCATGATGTGAAAGGGCATTTTGTGACTTCGGCTTCAATGGATGCGGGGCATTTCGAAACCGATGATCCTCGTATTAACAAGCTTGCTCAAATTATTATTAAGGCGATCGAGAGCAATCTGCAAAGCGTGCATTCGGATTGTCCTACTATCGAGAAACTGGGCTGGATTGAAACGGCGAGTCTGATGGGACCTTCCATTATGTTTGTCAAAGATGTTGAAGCCCTGTGGCTAAAAATAACACGAGACATGATCGAAGCTCAGACGGAAGAGGGCTTAATTCCCGATATTGCGCCGGAATACTCCAAATTTAGTGAAGGATTTCGTGATTCTATCGCATGGGGCAGCGCTATTATTCTCGTACCCGAATTATTGTTGAAATGGTATGGCAATCGAACGGCAATGGTAGAAGCGTATCCTGCCATGAAGGCGTACATGCGATATCTGAAGAGCAAAGAAGTAGAAGGCGGACTCATTAACCACGGGCTTGGGGATTGGGGAATCGTGCCTCAAAGCGGCGGGGATTATATCGAAAATGTCGAGACGGCGTTTTATTATGAGTGCTACAAACGATTGTCTCAATTTGCGACTATGCTCGGTCTGGATCACGATGCCGCGCATTATGCGTCAGAAGCGGAACGGGTAAAAGTGGTGTATAACGCCAAGCTATTGCGCTGGATACCGGATGAAGACCGTTATGCTTATTGCAGACGGAATGGAGAGTTTGATCCGCTCAACCAAGTGATTCAGGCAATCCCATTATCTTTTGAACTGGTGGACGAAAACTATCGTTCCGATGTAGAAGCGTCACTGCTGAATGCCGCAGCAGGGAGGCAATTTAAATCGGGAGAGATCGGACTTCGCTATTTATTCCATGCTCTCGCAGGTATGAAGCGCAATGATATCATCTTCGATATGATGATGCAGCCTGAGCACCCAAGTTATATCCGCTTCGTGGAGAAAGGCGAGACGGCCCTGCCGGAGTTTTGGACGGACAATGCAAGATCCAGTAATCATGATATGATGGGTCATATCTTGGAATGGTTATATAGAGAGCTTCTAGGCATCTCTTCTATTACAGATGCTTACAAAGAAATAAACATTTCTCCTCTGTATCTGGATTCCGTCCGGGATATCAAAGGCAGTTATCAATCGGCAAGAGGGCTGATTGACGTTCATTTCTCTTACGACGAAGCTGGATCCAGACTCAGCGTAAGCATCCCTCCAAATACAACGGCACTAGTCAAGATTCCGCTCCTCTCATTCGGTAATGATCTATATGAGAACGGACAGAAAGTCGATTACAAGCCGGTAAGCGAACAAGGAAAGCATTATGCCGTAACGTCTATCCATTCGGGGGCGTATAGGTTCCGTACAGGGGATCTGTAAGGCTAAATTTACTCATTCAAACGTATGAAGAGGTGTCAAGAACATTGCTAAAGGATCGTCCTTAGGGATGGTCCTTTTTCCGGCTCGTGGGCAGAAACTGGGATAGTCGGAATTGTATAAGAGCTATCGGAAGTTTGCAATAGTTAAGATGATCCGAGCATTTAGTCAATCGGTAGATAAAGCTGTCTCTCAGATCGTTTCTAATCAACTTTTTCATTCCGAGATGAGAATAATAGCATAAAAATTGGTCTGTTCAAAAGTCAATGAGACGTTCTCAATAGCCTGACTTTTGCATTTATTGCTCAGTAAACCGGAAAATCGTTGAGATCTAGATGCAGTGTTACATCGATTAGGTACATGAAAGGGGAATTCGATAACAATGATCATTGATCGACACACGACTTATCGCTTGCCTAAGAAGTTAACCTCTCCAGTACGCCATGCTTGGGAAATGGTGGGAAGGGATCTTAAATATGTGTTTGGAGAGGTGCCAAAGCTTCAAGTGGACGAAGACGCTCCAGTTGAAGTGGAAGTCCGTTATGCTCTCCTGGAGGATCTATGCCCCGAGCATCCAGAGGCATTTTCTTTTCAGTTTATCGAAGCAGATGGGGTCATGACGCTCCACATTATGGCCCACGATGACCTCGGGCTAGTATTTGGTTTGTTAGAATATAGTCGCAGATATCTGGGAGTGGATCCGTTCTGGTTCTGGATGGATAAATACCCGGTGCGCCGGGGCGAAATACACATTTCCGAAGAGAATTACGATTCTCCAGAGTCGTTTGTTCGTTTCCGAGGATGGTTCGTCAACGATGAAGTGTGCTTGATTGGATGGAAGGAGGAGTATCCCCCAGCCAAAGAAGTGTGGTATCCCGTCTTCGAAGCCTTACTGCGGTGCGGCGGCAATATGTTGATCCCCGGTACCGATCTGCCTAAACATGGCATTCATGCTGATCTTGCGTCAGAGATGGGGTTATGGGTAACGCACCATCATGCAGAGCCGCTTGGCGCTGAGATGTTCCTGCGTGCATATCCCGGCAAGAAGGCTAGCTATCAAGATAATCCGGAGCTGTTCGAAGCTTTATGGGAGGAAGCAATTGAAACACAGAAGGACCGGAAGATTGTTTGGGTTCTTTCCTTCCGAGGGCAAGGAGACCAGCCTTTTTGGATACAAGACCCTTCATTCGATACACCAGAGAAGCGCGGAGAGATGATCAGCAGAGTCGTCCGTAGGCAGTATGACATGGTTAAGCAGAAGGTTGAAGAACCGTATTGCTGTGTAGCTTTATACGGTGAGATCGCAGAATTATACAAGGCAGGTCATATCGACATCCCTGAAGATATTATGCGAATATGGGCCGATAATGGGTACGGTAAGATGGTTTCCCGTCGTCATAACAACCATAATCTGAGAGTTCCTTCGCTCCCTTCGAAAGAAGACGGAGGGAAGCACGGTGTTTATTATCATGTAACGTTCCACGATCTTCAGGCATCAAATCATTTGACCCTTTTTCCCTCTCCAGCTTCCTTTATTCAGCAGGAACTGGAGGATGCTTTCCATTCGGGAGCATGCTCATACCTGCTGGTGAACAGCGGTAATATTAGACCGCACGTATATACCTTGGACTTTATCCGCGAGCTGTGGAGCAAGGGTCATGCGGATTCAAAGGAGCACCTCCTTCAATTTGTATACCGTATGTACTCCGCTTGCGAAGACGAGATTGCCGCGTTACATCTTGATTACGCTGAGCAGACCATTTCGTACGGCCCAAATGAAGATGATCGTGCGGGTGAGGAACTCTATCATCATCCGGCCCGAGAGATCGTCGGTCATTGGCTTCAAGGAAGAGACGGACAACCGTTGCAGAGGCTGAACTGGGCAACGGGGTCGGTCGGTTTTGCGGAGCAGGTTGATTGGTTTAGCCGTAAATGTGCGGACGCGGTACCTAGCTGGCAGTTACTCAAAAAGCGCATCGAGCAGCTTATAACTAAGCTTCCGAACGAGGAGCAGCAAAGAATGAATGATCATCTGCTGCTACACGTCAAGCTGCATCTATCCGGCTGCGAGGGTTTTGTAGCTTTAGGTGATTCTTATAAAGCTTATATGAATAAGGAATTTCCCGCTGCATTCGTACATGCATCGCGAGCAATGTGGTGCTATCAACAGGGATTAGAAGCTATGCAAGAAGCTGAACACGGACATTGGCACAATTTCTACAGAGCGGACTGGCTCACGAATATACAGAGCACTGTGAACAATATGGATACTTTAAGAAGATGGCTCCGTATCCACGGAGACAGTCCCGATTTCTTTGCCTGGTATAAAAATTATCTCATGCCGGAAACGGAGAAATATATTTATTTAGAAAATACGCATCGCAATCCCTTGTCAGACGACGAGTTGGCTCGAAGATTGAAAGAGAAGTTTGAACTGTGAGGTAGAGGAATATATGTCGTACTTGACAAAGGAGCGATAGGAATGAGTATGCAAGCTCTGCGAGAACGAGGTCTCACGAATAAGATATACGGAATCGGTATCTACAGGATCATGATGCGAGAAATCTAAGATCTATAAAAACTTGGATATACTCGATGACCGCGAGAAGGAAGTCGTGATCGGCCGATTTGGGCTGGATCATAGCGGGGATTAGCGGAGTCAGCGGGAGATTGCGAAGGAACTGGGGATCTCGCGGAGTTATGTGTCGCGAATTGAGAAGCGGCTTTGATGAAGCTATATCATGAGTTTTATAAGGTGAAACTGTAGTAAAGTGAGCAGTTCACAACTAAAGAAGTGGCAATCTCAAGTTCGATCCACTTTACCGGGAAAGCGCGATTGGGATGAGGTATGCGACCAACTCTCCTGTTAACTTAATATTATTATATCGTATTAATTATTTAAGATATTCACTCCAGTTAATATAGCATATAATCGCAATATATTGGTGAATATAGGAGATCACAGGATGACGTTTAAGATCGGAATTGATTACTATCCAGAGCAATGGACTCCCGAGCTATGGGAGAAGGATGCAGCGCTTATGCAAGAGAAGGGTATTGCTGTTGTACGAATGGCGGAGTTCGCCTGGAGCCGAATGGAGCCGACCGAGGGTGATTATCGGTTTGATTGATTGGATGCGTCTATAGAAGTATTCGCCGCACGCGGTATAGAGATCGTGTTATGCACACCTACCAATACGCCGTCGAACTAGATGACAACCCGTTATCCGGATGTACTGCCAATGGTTGAGCAACGTCAAATCATCCGGCCGGGTGTGCGTGGACATCATTGCAACAACAGCTATTCCTTGAGAATGCTGGGCTCCAAATTTGTGGAAGCGGTGTCACAGCGCTATGCGAAGCATCCCGCCATCATTGGCTGGCAAATCGATAACGAGATGCACTACCAGGAATGCCATTGCGATACGTGCAATCGTGCATTTGTCGCTTGGCTGCAAAAGCGTTATTCCAGTCTGGAAGAGTTGAATTGGGAGTGGGGTATGGTCGTCTGGAGCGGAGAGTACAGCAGTTGGGCCGAAGTAACGACGCCGCTCGGTACCAGCAAGCCGATGAATCCTTCTTATCTTCTGAAGTGCAAGCGGTTCTGCTCGGACAGCGTAGGCTATCTGCTAGGATGGCAGCTTGAAATTGTACGCAGAAACTGTCCAGTCCAATTCGTGACGCATAACATGTGGCAATTTAGGATGAAGTGGGCAACAACGTGCTATCCGAGCGATATACAGAACGCACGATGCTTCGCAAGTTCTATGATGACCCCGTCACCGTCACGCGTGACGAACTTCCGATTTGGGAGCTTAATCCGTTGCTGAGAGGGGGTGGTATGGCAGAGAAATGATTTCAGGCAAATAGTACAGAGAAGATTGCTGTTTTATCTAATTGTTTTAGAGAGACACTTACTGTTTTTTGGCTTTTAAGCTTACTCATTCGATCTTAAAACTAATATGCCAGGGAGGAAATTTATTTTGAAAAATAAATCACGTCTCAAACTATTAAGATTCAGCTTAATCCATTTATTGTCTCTTTGCTTGTTAATTTCTTTTGTCATACCAGTTTACGCTGTTAATAATCAGGTTGCCAATACTCAGGTTTCTGTAGTAGGGAACAAAATCGAGGCTGAGGATGGCGTAATGACAGGCACGGTTTCTGTTGACAATACAACCAGCGGTTACTCTGGTAGAGGATATGCCTCTTTTAAGGGTGAGGGAGATTTAACGCTAACTTATCAAGCTCCCAATGCAGGACTGTATGAAATCACTGTTGGCTATAACTCTCCGTTAGGAAGTAAGAAAACAGAATTAATTGTGAATGGCCAAGGTACAGGCGAAATCTCCTTGGAGGAATCGGCTGACTTTCATGAGCTATCAGCAGGCAAAGTACTGTTGCAAGCTGGGGAAAATACGTTTAAGTTCAACTTGGGTTGGGGTTGGTACAATCTCGACTATCTTTTGGTAACACCTGTTGGAGGATCTGAGAAGATCGAAGCAGAGGATGGTACCAAGACAGGCACGGTTTCTGTTGAAAATACGATCAGCGGTTATTCGGGTTCAGGATATGCCTCTTTTAAGGGAGAGGGAGATTTAACGCTTACCTATCACGCTCCTAATGAAGGACTGTTCGAAATCATTGTCGGCTACAACTCACCGTTTGGAGATAAGAAAACAGAATTGATTGTGAATGGCCAAGGCACGGGTGAAATATCTTTAGTGCAATCGACAGGTTTTCAAGAAGTATCAGCAGGAAAAGTACAGTTACAATCCGGTGATAACACAGTAAAAATCAACTTGGGCTGGGGTTGGTACAATATTGACTATATTATCGTAACTTCTGCTGAAGTAGGCGGATCTCATCAAGTTGAGAAAATTCTTTCTAACCCGAACGCTACACCAGAAACACAGGCATTGATGAACTACTTGGTGGACACGTATGGCAACGGAATTATCTCTGGTCAGCAGGAAAGACATGATGCGGATTGGATTTATGATCAGACAGGAAAGTACCCAGCACTTCTTGGCTTAGATATGATGGATTATTCACCTAGCCGTGTGGAACATGGGACGTCCTCCCAATCGATTGAACAGGCGCTCGATTGGGGTCAACAAGGTGGGATTGTTCAAATTCATTGGCATTGGAACGCACCAAAGGATCTTCTTGACGAACCTGGGAATGAATGGTGGAGTGGATTCTATACGAGAGCGACAACTTTTGACGTTGCTTATGCACTTGCCCATCCTGATTCGGAAGACTACCAGTTGCTTCTTAGAGATATTGATGTAATTTCCAATCAATTAAAGCGGCTGCAGGATGCACATATTCCTGTAATTTGGAGACCATTGCATGAGGCTGAAGGCGGTTGGTTTTGGTGGGGGGCAAAAGGTCCTGAGGCATACAAGGAGTTATACCGCCTCATGTATGATCGTATGAAAAATGTACACGGGCTGAATAACTTAATCTGGGTATTTAACTCGGAAAGTGAAGAATGGTATCCTGGCGACGACGTCGTTGATATCGTGACTACAGACTATTATGCTCCTAATGGTGATTACAACCCACTTGTCAACAAATACGATCAACTTGTCTCGCTGGTGAACGGTACTAAGTTGGTTGCTCTAGCAGAGAATGGACCTATTCCTGATCCTGATCTTTTACCACTCCTTGGTGCGGACTGGCTGTACTTCATGACTTGGACAGGAAACTCGATCCGTGATGGATTGCAGAATGATCCTCAGCATTTACAAAAGGTCTATCATAGTGATTATGTCATTACAAGGGATGAACTTCCCACTGATTTGTATTCATATGGGCTGGCACCTGTTGCAGAAGTGAGCTACAGTAAAACCGGTTTAACAAATCAAGATGTGGTGGCAACCATCACAACGAATAAGCAGGTCACTATAACGAATAATGATGGCAAGAGCAGTTATACCTTTGCCAACAATGGAAGTTTCACCTTTGAGTTTGTTGATCAAAAAGGGCTCCAAGGGACCGCAGTGGCTACCGTTAATAATATTGACAAAATTCCCCCAACCTTAAAGGTTTTTTCGGATAAGCCCAAACTTACAAAAAACAACCATAAACTCGAAGAGGTTACTTTCTCTTGGGAAGCAGAAGACAGCGACTCTGGCATTGCAAGTGTGAAGCTAGTATCAGTTACGAGCAACGAGCCGGATAATGGCTCTGGAGACGGTAATACGACAGGAGATATCCAAGGCGCGGAGATTGGGACAAGTGATAACAAGATTCTCTTGCGCGCCGAAAGATCGGGGAATGGCTCAGGTAGGGTATACACCGTTACCTATGAAGCCGTTGATCATGCGGGTAACAAAACCCAGGCTTCGGCTATTGTTTCTGTACCGCATAATGGATAATAACAATTAATAGAAAGTGAGCAATTCACTATGAATACAAAAATGCTTTTCAATGACAGCTGGGAATTTGCAAAGAGCGGTGTGGATGCAGTAGATTGCACGGACTTACGCTTTGAACCAGTTGATCTCCCCCATGATTGGCTCATATATAATACGTTGGCGCTATATGAGAATAGCATTGGCTGGTACCGCAAGATCCTATCTCGGACAAAATCAGACATACAAAACGGCCAACAACATTTAATCTATTTCGAAGGCGTATACATGGATTCCTCTCTCTACGTAAATGGACAGTTCGTAGGTGAGTGGAAGTATGGGTATTCCTCTTTCGAACACGATATTTCGGCTGCACTTGTCGAAGGGGATAATGAAATCATCGTGAAAGTCGTTCACCAGCACCCAAATTCCAGATGGTACTCGGGTGCTGGAATCTACCGAAACGTGTGGTTAAAGACAAGAAACAACAATCACATCGTGACAGATGGCGTATATATTTCAACGAAAGAACAAGACAGCCTATGGCTGGTGGAAGTTGATACGAATGTTCAAATCGACGCCATCAACTATGAAGGCCTGCATCTTGAACACAGCATTGTTTATCAGGGAGAAGTGATTACTTCCACTTTGGAGCAAATGACTGCTAGTCGCAGTTCGATCGCGTCCAATCAGCAGGTATTGAAAGTACCGGACCCGTTTTTATGGAGCCCGGACGAGCCGAATTTGTACAAAATGGTTACCAAATTGCAGCAAAAGGCACCAGAGTCCGAACCTAACGCGGAACCACGTTACGAAGTTTTGGAGACGATCACGCAAAACCTCGGATTCCGCACCATTGTAATGGATCCTGAGCAAGGATTTTATGTTAATGGGGTAAAAATGAAATTAAACGGTGTTTGTGAGCACCATGATTTAGGTGCTTTAGGAGCGGCGTTTAACGTCAATGCCCTTCGCAGAAGATTTAGGATTCTGAAAGAAATGGGTGTCAACGCTATCCGTACTGCTCATAATATGCCGTCGCCGGAGCTTATGGAGTTGGCCGATGAAATGGGCTTCTTCATCGCATCGGAAGCGTTCGACATGTGGGAACGACCTAAGACGAATTATGACTACGCAAGATTTTTCAAAGATTGGGTATACCGTGACATAAAAAGCTGGGTGCTGCGGGACCGAAATCATCCGAGTCTAATTATGTGGAGTATCGGAAATGAGATTTACGATACGCATGCAGACGAGAGAGGGCAAGAAATTACTAGAATGCTCAAGGAATATGTGGAGGAGTTTGATCCAAAGAAAAATGCTACGACGACGATCGGTTCCAACTACATGGCCTGGGAGAATGGACAGAAATGTGCCGATGTTTTGAAACTGGCGGGTTATAACTATGGGGAAAATCTGTACCATACCCAACATGCCGAGCATTCGGACTGGATCATCTACGGCAGCGAGACATCTTCGGTCGTCCAGAGCAGAGGGATCTATCATTTCCCATTCGAAAAGTCGATTTTTTCCGAAGACGACGAACAATGTTCCGCCCTCGGGAACAGTCCGCTCAGTTGGGGAGCGAAATCAGCTGAAGCTTGCATTCTTGCAGAAAGAGATGCTCCGTTTTCCTTAGGGCAATTTCTATGGACTGGCTTCGATTATATTGGAGAACCGACGCCGTACCAAACCAAGAATTCTTATTTCGGCCAAATTGATACGGCCACGTTTCCGAAAGATTCCTACTATATCTATAAGGCTGCTTGGACTGATTATCGGACACAACCGATGGTGCATGTATTTCCGTACTGGGATTTCAATGACGGACAATTAATTGACATCCGCGTATGCTCGAATGCACCTAAGATTGAGTTGCAATTTAACGGCTATACCATAGGTACTTATGATATCGACCATCATCATGGGACGCAGCTTGTAGGTTGGTGGAAAATCCCTTATGCAAAAGGAGAGATTAAAGCAATAGCTTATGACGAAGAGGGCAACGTCATTGCAACCGATATTCAAAGATCCTTTGGAGATGCGAAACGAGTTTCTCTTCAGTCTGACAAACAGGTTCTAACGGCAGATGGTACTGACTTGATTTTCGTAGAGATCGGTATGGTGGATGAAGATGGTAACCCGGTCGCGAACGCAAACAATCGCGTGAATGTAAAGGTATCGGGGGAAGGGCGTCTGCTCGGGCTTGATAATGGAGACAGCACCGACTTCGACGAATACAAAGGGTTAAGTAGAAGATTGTTCAGCGGTAAACTCATGGCGATAATCGGGGCGACACTACAACCTGGCAAGATTAAAGTAGAAGTAGATTGCGTAGGTTTACAAACGGAGACACTCCAGTTTGAGTCTTTCCCTGCACATAACGAAATACCTTTCGGCATTTCTGTGAATGCAAGAAATCAAGAAAAGCCATACGTTTGTGGGCATAATGACGAAATACCACTTCGTAAAATCGAAATCGTGAGTAAATTGGGACAATCTTTCAACGAATCCGTGAGAGAACTCGTCGTTCAAGCTAGGCTATATCCGGAAAATACCACCTATCAAGATGTCGAATGGCGGGTTGTAACGGATCAAGGGATTGACTCGAATATTGCGAGAACAGAAGCAAACGGATTGGAAGTGAAAATTAACGCTATTGGTGACGGCGACTTTCTACTTCGTTGCTCAAGCAAGAACGGTACGGACAAAACGAAACTCATCTCACAGTTGGAATTTAAGGTAACGGGTTTAGGAACAGCTTACAAGAATCCTTACTCCTTTATTTCGGGAGGACTATACGATTACAACAAAGGAGATATAGCGACTGGTAATGAGAAAGGCGTAGCGCCTGCTAATGACACCGAAACGCATATTGGCTTCCGGAATATCGACTTCGGACCTTTCGGATCCGACACGGTAACGATTCCGGGTTATGGCTTGTCTAGTAATGCATACAAGCTTCAAATTTGGGAAGGAATTCCTGGAGAAGACGGCAGCGTATTAGTTGCCGACACCTATTATCAAAAGCCTTACGAGTGGAGTACGTATAAAGAAGAAACCTATCGTCTCTCTAAGCGCCTTCGTGGTATTACATCAATTTGCATCGTTCTCTACCAAAAGCTGCAAATTAAAGGCTTCACCTTTGAGCGCCAGAACAGGGCTTTCGAGCAAAATTGGGCCGCAGATAGCGACCATATCTATGGAGACTCATTTACTGTGGCCGGTCATTGCGTTGAGGGCATCGGGAATAACGTTACGCTTGAATTCTCACAAATGGATTTTTCCGTTGAAGGTGCATCGAAGCTGGTCGTCTGGGGAAGATCACCTATCGACAAGAATACTATTCACATTCAGTTCATCGACGAGAATGGTGAGAAAAGACAAATCGTAGAGTTCAAGAAAACCAAAGGTTATGAAGAGCAAGTATTTGAGTTAGAAAAGGTTGATAGTATGAAGAAAGTGACGTTTATCTTCTTACCGGGTAGCAATTTTGACTTCAAAGGGTTCCGCTTTGAGAGATGAGTTTAATGCACCATATTAATTGAAGTAGTACAGGATACAGTGAGCGTAATAACGAAAGGGGAACTTATGAAATTTTCAGTTTGCATCGATTCCGTATTTAGGAATATGAATTTGTCAGAGGCATTGTCACATGTAAAATCATCGGGGTTTGACGCATTCGAATTTTGGAATTGGAGACATAAAGACGTAAACCTGATGGCAAGCGAAATGAAACGACTTGAGCTTTCGCTCTCGACGTTTTGTACAGATGGTGGCAATCTAGTAGACCAAGAGTCTCACAAGGAATACTTGCAAGGCCTCAAGGAAGCGATAAGTGTTGCTAAAAGACTTGGCTGCGGGACGCTGATAACTCAAACTGGAAATGAATTAAGTGGTATCTCGCGTGAGCACCAAATTGAAAATGTTTTGACAGGGTTACGGCTGGCGGCTCCAATTGCGGAAGAGGCTGGAGTTACACTCCTTCTGGAACCTCTCAACACGACAGTTGATCATCCCGGGTATCTCTTAACGCGCTCCAGCGAGGCATTTGAGCTTATCGAACAGGTTGGAAGTAATTATGTGAAAGTATTATTTGATATCTACCATCAACAGATCACTGAAGGTAATCTAATTAGCTCAATGCTGAGTAATCTTCAAAGCATTGGTCATTTACATGCTGCAGGTTGTCCAGGGCGCAATGAATTACAATTTGGCGAAATCCATTATGCCAACGTCATTCAAGCATTGCGCAACGCGGGGTATTCAAACTATTTTGGTCTGGAGTTTATGCCTTCTGCTGAACCTGCCTTAGGATTGGATTACGTTAGGAGTTTGATGGATGCGTCCTAAAAAATAGCTTATCAGAAATAGTGGCCGTGGCGCTCTGTGAGCTGCCCGGCCATGTTTTGTTAGTAATAAATAACTAGATAGATGAATGTGGAGGAAATTCATGTTTAAACCAATTGTTGAATTCCAATAGTTTCAATAACGATCAAAAGTATAGGTTTATTGAAGGATTATCAATTGAAAATCTGCCAAGCTCTTTTGAGTTAGCAGATGCCTTCAATACGACTGGTTGGGAACTAGCACACCAACCTGGTGGGACCAAGATAAAATTACCACTCTATATAACGGAATATAGGAGAGTAAAATATGAAGAAAAAAATAATAGGTATTTCTGCAATGGTTGTTTTTTCTGTAATCTGTATCATTATCAACATTGGAACGAATAAAATTGAAGAAAAAAACGCAATCCCTTCAGAAAGGTCTTTTTCACTCGAAGTTCATAAAGTTGTTGATGGAGAAAAAATAAGTATTTCAGAAGGCAAATCAGACTATTTCAAATCAATAGAAGAACTAGAACAAAACTCCGATTTGATAGTTCGTGGTAAAAACTATCTGGCAAGGAAGTAGTAAGACTCACTGATATCGGAACAATAGACGTTGATTATACGGAGACAGTGTTTGAAGTTAATAAAGTGTATTCCGATAATATTAATAAAAAAGATGTAAAAACAATAACGGTAATTGAACCGGTTGCTACTTTTAAAGGAGTTGTTTCTTCTTACGAGGGATATAAGGCGATGAACCCTAACAAAAACTATATCGTATTCTTAAACAAAACACCTGTGGATAATGTTTATACAATTAATGGTGTAACCCAAGGAAAGTTAGCATCTGACGGATCGGTTGAGATTTATTCCGAAGAAGACGATAGTGATTATAAAATGATCAAGAAATTTACTGAGGAGGCAACCATTAAGTTTAACGAGTAAAACTTTATGTAGGACAAAGAGCAAAGCGCTCCCTAAATGACAATAGGAAGTGCTTTGCTCTTTGTTGGGAGGTTATTTTATTTCGGAACAACAAGTAGTTCACTCGATCTCGAAGGGCTACAATCCAAAACGAGATATTGAACTTCATTTGCTTGCTCTTTTTTAGTGATACTCTTACAAAGATAGTTCCTTTTTTCTTTATCACCATTCTTATCCTTTGAGGGATCTTCTTCAATTTTTATTTTATTCTGAGTATAACTGAGTTGAATGAATACTGGATCTCCCTCTTTAGTGAAACGTGTAATCTTTACACTGGAGTCTTTTTTGTTTGATACTTCTGAAATAAAATTGTCTAGTTTATCCATATTCCCTACAACACCCAAGTCAGACACAACATCACCATTTTTCACAGCTCTTTCGGGTGTAGCGGAACATCCCAATAATAACATAAAAAGTGTGGCAAGAATAAAGAGATTTTGATATTTCATAATTATCTCCTTCTATTAATGTTTTTGGCTACGCCTAGTTGTGCTTTAAGAAAGTATAAGTCGGCCCCCCTTCAAAATCTCATCTTTACAGTAGCAAAGGGCGGTTTGCTCTTTAGCAACTCCCGTAGCAACTTGGTACAATCTAGCTATCTTTCTTATCCTATTCTACTACTCTACTCTACTCCTCCCTTAAGGCTCAAGGAGTCCTGAGGCTTAAAAACGCTTTTCCAAAGAGCGCTATCTTACACCCATAGTGGGTTGTGAATTTTTTTTGGAAAAGCGTTTTTTGTGCTTTTATAAAACCTGCTACGAACTATATACTCCGCTACGTAATACATCGTTTTAGAAATATATGCTGTGCTACGTGTTTTTCAACAATTATTTTCTTTTTATTAATAATGGGACGAATTGGGGACGAAAACCGTCACCGAGCATCATAAAAGAACCAAATAGATCATACGACAGTCGGTAAAAACCCTTATTTTATAAGAATTCTTCCTACATTATCATACTAGATCCTAATCCATCTCTAACACTGGCAGCGATGAGGCCAGGGGTTCGATCGCCCTAGGCTCCATCAAACAACAAAAAACCACTTCTTCGGAAGTAGTTTTTTGTTGTTTGGTGGAATGCTAAAGAGCAGACCGCGGGGGAAATGTGAATGAAATCGCTTCGAACGAAGGCGCGGAATGTAGAGCACACCATGTTACCCTATTGCGCAGGCTAATCCTTTCAAATAATTTTCTTTAGCAAGTTTAATAACGAATGGGACATCTCATGCTGGATAGACGAGCTTTGTTTGCAATTTCCAAGATGGTATATATATATTATTTTGTAGTCATTCTGTACTATTGAAAGATTATCCAATGTCGAACTTTGTGTTATGATTGTAAAAAATGCAGTAAGACTCTGGTAATATTGATACAATATTGAAACCTATTTTTCTTAGTCTTGAAGGAGGAAGATCGATGAGTAGCAGCGATAAGCAATCCCAGAAATCTGGGGTTTTTATAGGAGCCAGAGATTTGAAGGAGGAAGTTTATAAAATATTGCCTACATTCGATTTGTTAGTCAAGCAGATCGAGCAGTTGCGGATAGGCGCTCAGGAATCAAAAAATATAAGAAAAGATGTCAACAACACAATTGGGATATTCGGTGCAAGAGGTACGGGTAAAACATCCGTGCTCTATACGCTTATTAATAAGTTGAGTCCAGATGTACAGGATTCAGATTCCATTATGGCGCATCATAATATCATTCTTCCTATCATTGAACCAGACCTTTTCGGTGATAACAGCAAAATTATGGGCTCCGTTGTGGGTCTTCTCAAAAGGGCTGTTGAACAGCAGCTGAAACGAATTCAACAGTTGAATTTACGGGATTTGGAAGGGAAAGAGGGTTTTGACGAATATTTTAGCAAAGGTATTTATAAATCGAATAATCCCTTGCAGAACAGCCTGAATGAATTAATTGAATATCATATGTATACAGCAAGTGAGTACCGCAAGCTGTTGATTCACACCTATGACGATCTAGCAACCCATATTAGAAAATCTGCGCGGTTGCTTACGCCTGATATCGAGTTTAAGGAAAAACTACATTGGCTAATATCGTCCTTTATTGAGAATCAGCGTGCCCTATTGCACTTAAGCATTCGGAAATCGGAGGAGGAGCCGATTCTATTCTTGTTCATTGATGATATTGATTTGAAAATGACTCGAAGCAAAGAACTGGTCGAAGCGATTCTGCAATATGCCAATCATCCTAACATCATTACGGTCTTGTCGGGCGATTACTATATTATGCAGGAATCCATTATGCTGGGGCTTATTCAGGATGAACGGCTCAGTCAGGGGAATCTGAGTGTTCATTTTAAAGTGAATGCGGAACATTCCATTAAAGATCGAAAACAATTTCTTGCGCATGAATATTTGAAAAAGATAATTCCTCCTGCCAGACGGCATCAGTTATTGAAGTGGAATATAAATACGCTGCCTAAATTCGCTTTTGGGAAACAGTCGCTGATGGATGTGATGGATCGTTTGCTCGGAGTGAAAAATGTATTCAGCTATACAACAGATGGCAGCGAAGAGCGTATGCCAATCAACAATAGCTATAGTATATTTGACACTACACCGAGGGGTATCATTAATGTGTACTACCATATTCACGAAATCAATGAGCGCTATCCTGATTTTTGGCAAAAACATCAAGGTTTCAGTGATGAGGAGAAGCAAAATTGGTTTAATACGGTTAAATCCTTAATCGACACGATCCTGCTGTCGTCAACAACACTTCTTGCAAAGCAATCGGATATAATCAACGGTTTTATTCAGTGGGGACATGATGCTAGTAGCACCATTCTTCATTATTCCAAGCTTGAAGAAGTTGTAGCACTCAACAAGAAAGAAGATAATTCAGCTATTATTGTGTTGGATTTTGCATTGCTTCTTCCATTGGTCATTATCGGCGAAATCATTCAACAGCTGCTTAAGGAGGTACGTTATGATGAGGCGGTTCGTAACTTTTTACAAAATAAGCTGCTTCTTAACCTGCTGAAGATGGATAATTTGGATGATATAAATCTTGTAAAACTAGGTAGAGTTGCAAAGGCAATTGTGAATTTTATCAGTTTTCAAAATTCGCTCTTTTTCATTAACCAGATTGAGGAGCATAGTAATTGGTTAATAGAATCTTACAATAAAGCGAATGAGGAATCAATTTATACGAATGAAATAAAAGACCAGTGGATGCTGCTTCAGATTAATAAATTACTGAGTAATGACAAAGAACCAGACTTGCTTACGAATCTTTATTATGATGCTTATGTTACGAGTAAGAGTAAACGTAAGAATCGGTATGTACACAATGTTCTTCAATTTCTAAATAACACAAGTACAAGAAGAAAAGATTTTGTTTACTATCAAAGCATGTATGAATATCCGAAAGGTCAAGGTTATTGGCGTAAATTAACGACAATGCCACAGTACAATACTGATTATGTAATAGAGCTTTTTATTAATATGATTATTCAAATTCAAACTCGTGATAGTGATGATTTTAATCATTCATTTAAGGATTTGATAGTTAATGAAAACGTTAGAAGTAATCCGGCAGCTAGTCGGCTTAGAACGGTTTTAAATAAGCTGACTCATAACCAAACCGATAGTGGGCAGTTTAAACCAAATCAAATTAATATTATCAGCAGATTGATATCTGACTTTTATAAAGAGTTGTTTAATGGATTTAAAAGAGCGATATCAAATGAAGGAAAGCTAAGGATCTTATGGAGAGACAGCTCAATCATTAATCTTCAACTTAATGTATTTGATAAGGGAGTCGACGGTAGCTCAGGTACAAACTATAGCAAAGTAAAACAAGAATTCCGACAGCTTCTAGGAGACTATACGGATTACAACACCTATCGTAATTGCAGGTTACTACTTGAGGATCTATCTAACAATTTTAAAGTATGGTATGGGAGAAAAGAAGCGAAAGAGCTCTCAGCGGACCTTCAAGCACAGGCCTATTTAGATCCCGCTATTTTGTTGGCCGATGAACTATGGGTCATTAAAAATCTCATTCATTATTTAAATAAAGTGAATACATCTGTTTTTGTGGATACTGAATATGAACAAGTGAAAATGGAAATGCGAGTAAAGCTTGATGAAGCCTTCGATCAAGCGAAACAGCTGGCTACAGGAGATTTGAAAATGCTGGGTATGGAGCTTTGGGAGGACGAAGTTTCTGGGGAAGATGACGATGCTGGATAAAATGCATCTCATGCTGCATGCAGCTTTCATCCCCTTCAAAGATCTGTTATTCGCGCAAAATAAAGTGTTGGTAGAGACGGCTCTTGCGATCCATAATCACACGAAAGAACGCACTAAGTTAGGCGATCTCTTTAAGGAGAAGGTCTATCGCGCCTTATTATCGCAATGTGCCCCATCGAGTCTGGATGAAATCGATCTCTACATGGAAAAGTTTCATCCCTACTTGTTCCGGAAGTATTTTCAGGAACTGAAGATGGATGAAGCCCGAATGGAGAGAAAGCTGTATAATCACTACTCCGGTTTACTAAAAGAATTTGCGCGTGCTCTATTGTCTCATCGGGATGGTGAGATGGTATTTAAATATTGGAAGCATGAGCGTTCGGATAGCGATACCCCTTACGTTGATGTTTGGGATGCCTATACGGAACTAGACAAGGTTCATATGTTCAGCATGCTGAGCCGAATCATTCCAATGGATTTGCTAATTGCAAGCTATTATACTGCTAATAAATTAACAGACCCGCTTCAGCTTAACGGCTTATTTCAGCATATTAATCTGGCGGATGCGCCTTTGCATGATGTATTGCGCAATGGAGTGGCAGAGAATCATTTGCATGCGAGCGCGGCGTTTACCTTTTCCATGTTATGGCAGCAATGCATGAATTTCAATGGGAAGTTTGCTAAGAGTCGTATAGGGGGTTACTTGGAGAATTTCAAAAGCTCTTTAACTTGCCATTCTGAACAAATCAAAGAGTATATTCTGACAGCTCACATCATTCGACTTGTCTTGGCTCGCTATATGGAATCAGGCGAAACAAAGCCAATCAGCTCTTGGATTAGTAAAAATTATCCTAATGCACAGAAGATTATCTCGATCTGTTTTGATGAAAGCCAGTTTGCCAGCGTTGTTGATTTGTCGGAGTGCCTAGTGAAACTGAACAATGAATTTGGAAATGAAGAGCAGGAGGATGGGAACGACTGGATATTGCTTGTTTTTAAAAAACTAGCCACGATTAAGACCTATGGCGAAAATATTTACTTGCATCAAGTGATGCAATATATAAAACAGCTGGAAGAAAACAACGCGAAGGACAAAGTTTTTAACGAATTTATGTTTATGTTCTTTCGATACATCCGAATTAAAAATGAATTCTACCAGCAGGTGAATCAATCTAAGACGCTTAATGGTTTGGATTATTTCCAAGAGTATTTTAGCAGGGCAACCAAGGGCTTCGATAATCAGGACGATAGCTATTATCTGGATATGCTCAGAAACTTGTTTCAGAACCAATATTTGAAGAAGGTTGAATTTAGGCTGTCGATATCCAATACGGATGCAACCAATCGTGGAAGAATATTAAAGATTTTGGTAGCCTATAAGCAAATATTGGATGAAGATTATAATGTCAATGATAATATGGAATCAAAATTCCCAAGATTAGGAATTGTATATCATTTGAAGAAGGAGAAGGATGAAAGCGATAAAGATTGGACTGTTTTTAGAGATGACGACAAGAGAGTGAAAGCCTTGCATTTCGGACAAATTCAGAAGCAGTATAAAACTAAAGTCCAATCTATTCTGAACTTACGTAATAGAATTCCCTATTTATCCAATTTCATTGTTGGTTTGGACGCGGCTAGCTTGGAGAACAATACGCCGATCCATGTGTTTGCACCTGTATTTGAAACAGCCCGCAACAGCGACCATGATAAAATGCTCACGATTGATCGGAATGCAGCAATCACCAAGCAACAGAGCATGTTCTTTACCTTTCATGCGGGCGAAGATTTCAGACATTTGAATTCCGGACTCCGCCGCATCGATGAAGTGATCGATTTCTGCAAGTTCCATTCGGGTGATCGCATCGGGCACGGAATTGCATTAGGTGTATCTGTGGAGGACTGGGTTTCCGAAAACCGGATCATTATCATTCCACGGGGCGAATACCTCGATAATCTGTTGTGGATTTGGGGCGTATATACTCGGGTGTCGGATGTTAACTTCAAAACCTATTCGTACTTACAGCACAAAATTCATGAGGTGGCTAAAGGCATTTTGAAGGATGCTTTCGATTATCACTTATCGATCGAGATGTTGTATGAAGTGTATAAGCGAAGGTTCAAGTCTATTCCGGAGACGGTTCGTGCGGCAATTAATGCTCAACAGCAGAACTCAGCTAATGAGAGAAAAGGTTGGGATATAGATAGTCTGATACAAATGTATCATGAGAAAGTTTACCTAGAGCGAATGGCAGAGCCTATCTATGTGAAGACGACGGACATAGAACAAGAAATCATGATGGACATGCAGCGTTATGTCAAACATAAAGTGGCTATGAATGGGATTGTAGTCGAGGTTAATCCATCATCTAATTATGTAATCGGAAACATGAAATCGATATTCGATAATCAATTTTTCCAGATTAACAAGCTTAATGACGAAGACTTGCCTAATATCATGATTAATATTAATACAGATGACCCTATCGTATTTAATACAAATATTAGCAATGAGATTGCATATCTCTACTATGGAATGCTTTACAGAGGCGTGGGGAAAAGCGCAGCGTTGGAGTGGATCGAGAGAATACGCAAATCAGGTATGGATACTTCTTTTATTCGTGACGATGTGAGCAATTACGATTATATCAACCAATTGAAATATCTTATTACTGCATTGAGTGACCCGATTTATTGTGAAGAGTGCTAATGGGAGAGTACATCACTGGCAGCGATGAGGCCTTGTTTGGTTCTTACATCAGGTTGTGTCCACAACGTCAAAAAATTCGACAATACTGGGGAGGACCTCGAGGATTTGATCTCGATCGGTACGATTGGATTGATCAAAGCAATCGAGAGCTTTCAGACTGGTAAGGGCACGAAGCTCGCGACGTTCGCGGCTCGTTGTATCGAGAACGAAATACTTATGCATCTGCGGTCTTTGAAGAAGACTCGGAAGGATGTATCTTTGCATGACCCGATTGGCACGGACAAGGAAGGTAATGAAATTACGTTGATCGATATCCTCGGTACTGAGGCTGATGATATCGTGGATAAGGTGCAGCTGAAGATTGAGAAGAGCAAAATATATAAGAATTTAGATATACTCGATGACCGCGAGAAGGAAGTTGTCATTGGCCGCTTCGGGCTGGAGCATGGCGGGGATGAGCGGACGCAGCGGGAGATTGCTAAGGAATTAGGGATCTCGCGGAGTTATGTGTCGCGGATAGAGAAGCGGGCACTAATGAAGCTGTATCATGAGTTTTATAAGGCGAAGAGATAAGCTGTTTGATCTGTTTTTATTGGGACATTCACTTTTGAGATAGAGGTAGCTAAATGGTTAAACATTGATGGATAAGCCATATATTCAGGAAGTATTAAAGGAATTGGAGTCTTTAGGCTATGCCGATGCTAAAGGAATATTGCTGCGATATTACCGGCCTGTGAAACGTACTTTTGGATTTTATTTAAATGCTTATGATTTTGCTAGAGAAATTGATTCGGTTAATAAGGCCGTCCTCAAGAAATACAATCCAGATGATCCAGATCAGATTTATATTGGACACTTGAAGGAACGTTTGAAAAGAAAGACTAAATATTGGAGAAGTAGTATTAGTTATTGAGAGGTTGAAAATTAAGCTGGTTCATGCGTTTTTAAATTAAATAAGACAACGAAAATTGGGATTTTCGTTGTCCTATTTAATTATTATGGGAACGACCCTGAAGGGGTAGTGTCCAACGGGCGTGCAGGTTCAAATCCTGTCAACTGTACCATATATAACAATTAGAAAACCCTTGCGGCGCAAGGGTTTTTTTGTTGTCTTTTGTCTTTTCTCGTCGTATTACGTCTTTGAGGGCTTTAGGGATGTTGTTGACGAATTGTTGACGAGAAGCTGTGGCTCTGCAGGCATTTATAATGTGACGCAACCGGAGATGGCAGGACTAATACTGGAGCATAAGATGGTGCATGCAAATCATACACAGGCGGAATATATTGTGACCAGCAATCCCGGCTGCTTGCTGCAAATGAAGCATGGGATCGAAAAACATGGCGCTCCTGAACGAGTGAAAGCTGTCCATATCGTGGATTTTCTATATGATCGACTGAAAGTCGAGAAGCAATGAAGTAGTTACAAGCAGTAGAATGTTTAAAAAGGACGAAAACATTATGAAATGAAACATATTTTGTTGATTTCCAAAAATTCATCCCATACAATTAAAGTACAACCTTTCGGAAATGAAATCGTTTATTGCTTTTGCTTAAAAACCATCTGCTGGAGATACGAATGCTATTAACGTAGCTGCCGAGTTGTCAGAAAAAAGGATTCCGACAATAGTTCTTGGTGGAATATTAATGGATACGACCAAGTCAATGGTAGGGCCTGTCACGCTGGAGACGATTTCTCGCATGGCATTTGATAAGGTATTCTTAGGAGCAACTGGGCTTCATCCCCAGCACGGATTCAGTAACTCCAATATGCATGAAGCAGAAATCAAGCGTGTTGCTATTCAAAAAGCAAAAGAGTCGTATATTGTAATGGATCACTCTAAGTTCGGTACGAGCATGCTGGTTTCTTTCGCGGATTTAAAGGTCGTAACTGCCATAATTACGGACGAAAGTCCGAATCAAGAAATGGTTTCGATTTGTCAAACGGCTGAGACAAGCATCTTTTTAGCATAGAAATAGTTAATTAAAATTGAAATATGGAAAGATGTAAAAAAATCAAGATTGTGTTTCCCTTTCAGTAATCTTTTCTATCAGCATGCAACTCCCCGCTTGATCCTCGAATAAAGAACAAATAAATTTGTCTAGTACAATGGAATCGTCGAAAACTTCTATGAAACAAAGTAGTATGCAGAATTACTTGGGGAAATTAGATCCCGGTAAAAATACATATCTGCCGTTAGATAGACTTGAGGGATTCCATGGGGAATGAAAAACAGCTATCAGTGAAAAACCTGATCGCTGTTTTTTGTGCATCACAGCCATTGTTACGGGAATGGTACAAGTTCTTGTCATCCGACATTTAACTAACCTTGGCTGCTATTACACATAATAAATAAAATTAAAGTAGATGCAGATAAAGGGCGAATTTAAGTTAACAAGGAACGCTAGTTCAAAGCTTTCAGATTAAAACCTCCTATTAGAAGCAAACTAGATTTAAGAGCTTCTAAACGGGAGGTTTTGTTATGAATTTGAGAGAGCTGTGGCGATTGTATGAGGCTGACAAACGTATTCAAGGATTTAGTCCGAAAACATTAAAAGCCTATATCCTCCAGCACATTAACGGAGGAAATAACATGTATTTGGGTTTTTATCCCTCGAGGATTGAATACTCTTCTTTGCTTTCATGGGAAACGGAGATCCATCTTTTAACATAACGGTCGGTTTGCCTACGAAATATCAGTTAAAAAAGGTTAAATAAAATAGTTAAAAATGCATTTTAACCAAAATGGCATTTATTTAGCCGGATATACATTGTGATTGACATAAAAAAAGGTCATATGATAGGATCGGTTTAACTAAAATAACAAATATTTTACTAAAGGGCTGATGGTATTGGCTACCATAACGGATATCGCAAAAGTGGCTGAGGTATCGATTGCAACGGTTTCCAGAGTTCTCAATGAAGATCCGACGCTTTCGGTTACAAAGGAAACAAAAGAAAGAATCATCTTCATTGCAAACCAATTGGGATATCAAAACAAAGTGAGGAAAGCTCCAAAGCGGCCAAAGAAGGATAACATTCCGAAAATTGGTCTGTTAATGTGGTGTTCGATGGAGGATGAATATGAAGATCCTTACTTCCACACCATAAGGCAAGGGATTGAGAAGCAATCGAGGGAAGCGGGTTTTGAACTCGCGAAAACCATAAGGATGAATCAGTTTAGGCAAGATGAAACGTTGAATCACTTGGACGGCATGATTGTGGTAGCTAAGGTTTCTATGAGCGATATCGAGAAAATATATTCCCGCGATAATCGTGTGGTGTTTGTAAACAACCTCCCTCCGGATCATCAAAAATATGATTGTGTTATTTCTGACTTAGGGAACGGTACGGAGCAAGCCCTGAACTACTTGTTGCAGTTGGGACATACCCGCATTGGCTTTATAGGTGGACGGGAATTTTCTCTGAAACCAGGTTTTAACAAGGGTGATGAAGAGTTTGAAGTTCGGTACAGAACGTTCGAACGAATCGCGAAGGATCAAGGCTACTGTAAGGAATCCGATATCTATATTGGGGAATGGAATTCGGCAAGCGGATATGAGCTCATGTTAACGGCCATTGCAAATGGGGATATGCCGACAGCTTTCTTTGCCGCGAATGACCCGATCGCAATCGGTGCGATGCGTGCATTGCATGAAGCGGGAATCCGGATTCCACAAGATGTTACGATCATTGGTTTTGACGACATCGACTTATCTGCTTATGTACATCCCCCGTTGACAACAGTAAAGCTTTATGCTGAGCAAATGGGGAAAACAGCTGTGAATCTTCTTCTTGAACGGATAAGAGGGCGAGAAGTACCGTTAACAGTAATCATACCTACGACACTGGTGGTACGCGGGAGCAGTGGCAGGTATACGAAAGAGTGACGTACAAAGTACGAATCGAATCCAGGACCACACTTTTTCTGAACGAAGGGGCTAATGATTCGCAGCTATATACCGTCGATTGCCATGACTTTCATGGACCGATTTGTGTTCAAAATGTTGTGGAGGAATAAACAAGAAGAGTTTTTTCGGGGGGAGATCAATGGCTATCAACAGCTCGCTGCGAACCAAACTCATTTTTGGGTTTCTGTCCGTCATCGTGCCTCTGGCGGCCTTTTTGTACTACAGCAATTATTACGCAATGGAAGTGGTCCGCAAGCAAGTCGCCCAATCGAACCTGAACCTGTTGTCCCTGCACACCCGAGCAATGGATAAATCCTTAAGCGATATCAACTCCTACTTGTACAAGCTCGCAACCACTGATACTTATGTCAAAACTCTAGCTATATTCCCCGAACAATCCGAGGACTATATCTTCTCTCGAATCATGCTGATGCATAAATTCGATGTGGATCACGGACTATACAATCTGGTCGATTCGTTCTTTGCATATAACGCTGACAATGATGATCTGATTTCGTATTACGAATCGTACGATACGAATCGGGGGCGCGAACGAAATGCGTTGATCCGCAGCTTAGTGAACACGTCTGAATCGGGCGACCGATGGCGCTGGGTTAGCACCGGCACGGAATCGGGCCTGATTCGTATCGTCCGATCGAGCGGAATGTATGTAGGAGCCTGGATTCCGGAATCCAGGTTCATGGAGCCGGTGAAAAATTTGAATTTCGGCGAGTCAGGCAAATTTTTGCTGGTATCCGATGAGGGACGAGTACTCACTTCGATAAGCGCAAATGATTTTCCCGATCCATTGTTGAACCCGGGGAACGAAAAAAACGGACAATATGGAACGATCAATGACAAAAGTGCAGCAAGCTATATATACATGGTGCATCCGTACACCCAGTCTTCCATATGGATGCTGCTGTTGATCCCGGAACAAGATTTGCTCTTGAACTTGCCTTTTTTTCAACGAGCGATTTATTCGATTCCGTTCATTGTACTTCTTCTCATTTTCATTTTTGTTATGATTTTGCAGCGTGTGTTAATTAAACCGATCAGCTCCTTGCTGAAAGGGATGCGAATGATCGGCCAGGGAAATTTGAGGATTCGTCTCCCGGTTCCCGCACAATGGGAAATCGCCTATTTGATCAAGACATTCAATCATATGGCTTCCGAAATCGAAGGCTTAACAATCGGTATGTACGAAGAGAAATTGAGGGTGCAAAAAGCCGAGTTCAAGCATTTGCAAAGTCAAATCAAACCCCACTTTTATTTGAATACCCTGAATATCATCTATAGTTTGGCGGTGCTGAAGGATCATGCCACCGTACAAAAATTGGCGATTCATCTGGCCGATTACTTCCGTTTTACGATCCGAACCGACCGTCAGATCGTTACACTGAAGGAGGAGTGCACCCATATCGCCAATTATCTGGAAATTCAGAGGCTGCGGTTTCCGGATCAACTATTCTATCAGGTACTGCTTCCGAAACAGCTAGAAGATGTCGAGATCCCGCCGCTAACCATTCAGCCATTCGTAGAGAATACGTTGATTCACGGTTTCCAGGGCGAAGAAGCGGTTCTTCATATCTCGATTGAAGTGAGAATGGACGCAGATACGGCGGAGGGGAAAATATTCATTGCAGTATTCGACGACGGAGAGGGTTTTGAGGAACAGAAGCTAAGACGGTTGCAAACCGGAGAATACTTTGACAGGCAAGGAGAAAGTGTGGGCATTTGGAACGTCTATCATCGCTTGCGGATGCATTTCGGGGAAGAAGTGGCTATCCGTTTTGCCAATAGGCAGCCTCAGGGAGCGGCTGTGACCCTGGAGATCCCGAACGTTTGCAACAATCATCAGGAAAAGGGGATGTCTTGATTGTATCGGATGCTGGTGGTTGACGACGAGAAACTAGCGGTACAAGCCATTGCGGAAGGAATCGACTGGTCCGGTGTCGGTGTTTCTGTTGTCTACAAAGCATACAGCACCAAGCAGGCGATCGAAATCCTGAACCGCGAACCGGTTGATTGTATGATTACGGATATCGAAATGCCGGGGCGAAGCGGAATTGAGTTGATGGAGTGGGCCGTGAACAACCATCCCGGCTTGGAGTCGGTATTTCTGACCGGGTATGCCGATTTTTCGTATGCGCAGAAAGCCGTTCATCTCGGGATTCACGACTATATCTTTAAGCCGATTGAGCTTGATAAATTGCTGTCTGTCGTGAAGGAAATGATACGGAAGCTGGAGCAGCGCAAAGAAAATGAAGCGTTTCGGGAAACCTACAATAAATACGTACGCTTATGGGAAGATCAGCTTCCCTCTATGTCGGAGCGTATATGGCAGGATTTGCTGTCAGAGAGGTGCAGATTAGAACCGGAGAAGCTGAATGCGATGTTTCAGCTCTACGAAATTCCCGTCCAAGCAGGCGGAACTATTCTTCCCATTCTCATCAGCGTGGAACGCTGGAAAGAAGAATTCAGCCTGAGGGATGAGGAGATTATGGAGTATGCATTGCGCAAGGCTGCGCAGGAGATCATTCTGCACGATGGGAGCGGCACTACCGTACAGAGCCTGGATGGCCACAATGTCGTATTGATTCATCTCGATGCCTATCAACAGGATGATCCGTATCACCTCGACGAGCAGATCAAGGGAAAGTGCCGGGAATACATCCAATCATGCATACGGTATTTCAAATGCAGCTTGTCCTGTTATATCGGCGAATGGACACTAGTTCCCGATTTGGCAGAAGTATATAGGCGGCTCGTCAAGCTGGAACGGGATAGTGTGTCGGCATCGAATCAAGTCGTTTCCTTGCGTGAAGGATCGCCTCAACTTCTGAAGGGGGCGTTCCGTCAGTTTCCTGCATCACAGTGGTCTGCTTTGCTGGAAGCGGGAGAAGAGGAGCTTCTAATGGAGGAAATCAGAAAAACGATCAACCATTGGGGTCGGGAGCAAGATTTACATCCGGAAATGCTGGAATCGTTGTACTATACTATCCTCCATATGGTTTATATGGCCGCGCATAAAAAAACAATTTCCATCTCCGCTATCTATCCGGACGAAGATTTACTTTCCGCCCCGGCCGCCAGGCGCTCCGTTCATCACTTTGTGGGGTGGTGCGATAAGGTAATACGGACGTGCGTGTCCTATTTTAAAGCGTATTGCAAGGATGATTCCGTTGCGGTCATGAAGATCAAGCAATGGATCCAAGAGCATTTCCATGAAGAGTTTACCCGTGATACGATCGCAGGGATCGTTCATGTGAACGCAGGTTACGTCTCCCGTATTTTTCGCAGAGAAACGGGGTATTCCTTGTCGGAGTATATTTTGAACGTCCGGATGGAGGAAGCGAAATGTCTGCTTTCCCAAACAAACTTGAAGATCAGCGCGGTCGCGGAAGCAGTCGGGTTCTCTCATTTTTCTTATTTTGCCCAGCAATTCAAAAAGTGCTGTGGCTACTCGCCTCTCGATTACCGCAAGTTGACTTTGATGCGGGATGGATAATAACGGCTTTCAAATAGTGGAAAGGTGTGGTTGAGATGCGTTGGCAGAGGGGAGTGAGCATGGCGATCGCCACAACATTGACCGCGGCTTTGGTCGCCTCTTGTTCCGGCGGGAGCGCCGATTCGAAACCGAAGGGGATTGCTGCGCAGATACCGCCCGAAAACTCTTCGAATATCATGACGAATGTAACCGTCAAAGCCATGTGGATGTATGACTGGTTTAAAGGAAAGAAGTGGGGTGCAGATCCGGTCACGAAACGTATTACTGAAAAAACCGGCGTTCAATTCGATTTTAGCGGTCCCGGCGGTGACGGCGATCAGAAGGCGAATGTCATGCTCGTGTCCGGAGACTATCCGGAAGTGATGTGGATGGACCGCGGGCCGACGTGGGACGGTTATGTCAATTCGAAAGCGCTGTTGCCAATTGACGTGCTTGCGGAAAAGTACGGGTACGACAAGCTGATCGGTACTTATATTCCGCAGCATGTCATCGACAGCTTGAAACACCCGGACGGCCATCTTTACGGGATCCCCAACTGGTTCAGCGACAAGGGGGAGCTCTCTGTCGGCAGAACCCTCATGCTGCGTGAGGACATTTATGAGAAAATGGGAAGGCCCGACATCAAGACGATCGAAGATTTCGAAGCCTATTTAGCCAAGGTGCGTAATGCCAATCTGAGCACGACGAACGGTGAAATAGTGTTTCCTCTCGGTTTGGATTATGACGACGGTTCTTTTATTGAAATGTCGAACATGTGGGGAAGCAAAAACAAGGACTACCGCTATTATGACGAGAAGGAACAGAAGGTCAAGTTTTTTATGTTCAACGAGTCCACCAAGGACATGCTCCTATGGCTGAACAAGATGTACCGTGAGAAAATGATTGACCCCGAGAATTTCTCTTATAACGACGGAATGAAAAGGGAAGCGCGGAGCAACGGGAAGTGGGCGGCAAGCTACTCGGCGATTTGGGATTATTGGACGCCGAATGAGGTGCTAAAGAAGACCGATCCCGGCATTTATTACAAAGCCTACGCAATTCCGGCAGGAAAAGACGGTGTCAAGCCTTATATGGGGGGCTATAGCACGGTCGGCTGGAACGTGGCGGTCATCACCAAGAACGCCAAACATCCCGAAGCGATCATGCGCTTCTTCAATTACTACATGAGTCCGGAAGGCCAAATGTTAAGCTTCTATGGCATCGAAGGCGAGACTTGGGAAATGAAAGATGGTACACCGGTCCTGAAGCAGAACGCTTACAAGGAATTTCAGAAGGATTGGGATGGCTACAGTCAGAAAACGGGAGTACGTTATCTCGAACTGAACCAATATCAAAAGTATAATTGGGAAAGGCAAAGCGAATCGCCGGACCAGCAAAAGGATCGCCGTATTGCCGAGCTTTTCAAATTTGACGGAACGGACCTGAGCGTTTTAACGATCGACCCGAACAGCAAAGCGGGGATCGTCTGGGCGAATATAAAATCCGCTCTGCTCATGGACATTACGAAAGTGCTGATCGCTGATAGCGTAAAAGATGCCCGGGCACGCCTTGAGGAACTGCTGGCCAAGTATGCGAAGATGGGTATTAAGGATGTTGAGGAGGAGTGGACGAAGCAATATCAGGAACGTCAGAAGCTGAAGTAATGACATGTCTTCACTTCGAGGCGGAAGGGGCATTTTACCGCAAAAAAAAGCTGGTGTCTCCATGGGACTGACCCCCGTTTGTGAGACAGGGATCAAAACACCTTTCAAGTTTAAACAGCCAGTCGTCGGAAATCAATCGGCGACTGGTTATTTCGTTTCGTTTGAATCCGAATTGAGTTATAGTAAGTGTTGTAATCTCGAACGGTCTGCTCAACGATGGCTGTCGTTGTACAGGTTAACCCTTCGAGATAGAACGTTTCAGACTTTAGCGTGGAATGAAACGATTCGATGGGGGCATTATCAGCGGGCGTACCCTTGCGGGACATGCTCATGGTAATGCCTTTTCCTTTTACAGCTTCCTGATAGGCCTGCGACGTGTAGACGCTGCCTTGATCGCTATGGAGCACAGCACCTGGCAGAGCTGGCAGTTGATTTAGCGTGTGCAGCACAAATGCAGTATCTTGTTTGTCTGATATACTGCTAGCGACAATCTCTCCGTTAAACAAGTCTAAGATACTCGATAGGTATAACATTTTTCCACCATACGGCAAATAAGGCGACAACGACTCGCGGTTCCACCTCCTTTCCATCTCCTTGTACTTTTTTAGAACGTCCAATTGTTGCTTCAGAAACCGATTTTCTGCTTTCACTTTCTCAAGCTCTGAAGTGTGTTCCGGACCTTTTCCATAGCTGTATAGTTTACCAACAGGCTGCTCCAGGCGATGGAGCTCATTATTCCGGAACCATGCCATCCAAACCTTCAATTGCGTTACATTACGAATGTCCAGTTCTTCCATTACTTCTTTTACTAGGACACCTGCCAATCTCAATTCAATAGCCTTCATCTTTGTTTCCACTGGGTAGCTTACTCTTGTTRCCAACGCAAAAACACCTCCAAGGTTGTATCCACATCTTACGACATGTTCACATTCTCTTGAAGGTGTTTTGATTTGTCTCACTT
>NZ_JBFTPE010000015.1:0-145098 GCF_056398325.1 Paenibacillus sp. 01T443 | reverse complement strand
GTCCAGGTAATAGCAGTAAAGGTATGTCGTCTGCAGGTTTTCAAGCACAAATCGAAAACGATCCGGCAATCGTTTCTGATTTGATTAAGAACAGTCAAACATCGATAGAAGAATTAAAACAAAACATCCAAACGAAATCAGGAGCAGATTTATTTGATTTTATTCTGGAAGATATCCAAGAATTAAAGAAGATCTTATTTGACCCACAAAGTTCAAAGGTTTTTATGACTGCTATGAATGCTTCGTCATGGATCAATGAAAAAATGTACGAGTGGTTAGGTGAAAAAAACGCAGCAGATACGCTTTCTCAATCTGTACCAAACAACATTACTTCGGAAATGGGTCTGGCGCTATTGGATGTCGCAGATGTGATTCGTCCTTATCCGGAAGTAATTGATTATTTACAACATGTAAAAGATGATAATTTTTTGGATGAACTGGTTAAGTTTGATGGTGGACAGGAAACTCAAGACGCTATCTATGCTTATCTCAACAAATACGGAATGCGATGTGCCGGTGAAATCGATATTTCGAGAACTCGTTGGAGTGAAAAACCAATTACACTTGTCCCCATGATTCTCAGTAATATCAAAAACTTTGAGCCTAATGCTGGCAATCGGAGATTTGAGCAAGGGCGACAGGAAGCTTTAGAAAAAGAACAAGAGTTATTAGATCAATTGAAGCAATTACCGGATGGTGAACAAAAAGCTGAAGAGACAAAACGAGTGATCAGCTTAATCCGGAATTTCATCGGTTATCGTGAATATCCAAAATACGGCATGATTAATCGCTACTTCGTTTATAAGCAGGCTTTACTGAAAGAAGCCGAACAACTCGTACAAGCTAGCGTTATTCTTGAAAAAGAAGATATATTCTATCTCACTTTTGAAGAACTTCACGAAGTCGTACGCACAAATAAACTGGATTATCAGATCATCAGTAAACGAAAAGACGATTACAAATTTTTTGAAAAACTAACTCCCCCACGTGTAATCACGTCTGATGGTGAAATCATTGCGGGTGAGTACAAACGAGAAAATCTGCCAGACAAAGCGATTGTAGGTATACCTGTTTCTACCGGAGTTATAGAGGGACGAGCACGTGTCATCTTAAACATGGAAGATGCTGATCTGGAAGTTGGAGATATATTAGTCACCGCCTTTACTGACCCTGGCTGGACATCATTGTTTGTATCCATTAAAGGCCTGGTCACCGAAGTTGGCGGACTGATGACCCATGGAGCCGTTATCGCTCGTGAATATGGCTTACCAGCAGTTGTCGGAGTGGAGAATGCTACCAAACTGATAAAAGATGGGCAACTTATTCGCGTGCACGGAACAGAAGGGTATGTCGAAATATTATAATGTCTGAGGCTAGCTGAAAATAACTTTCAAATTGCTAAGGATCTGTTTTGACGCAATGAAAAAACAAGCCGGCTTAGTGCCGGCTTGCCTTTGATCAGTCGTGATAAATTAATCTTGTAGGAGTACCTTTATAATTTGTTTTTTTTACGTAAAGTTCTGCTTGACCGCCTCCGTCAGTAAATCCGCTAACATCAAATACATCATTCTCACCAGGGCAGACAGAGCGCTTTCCTATATAGTCATCTGGATCATAAGGATCATATTCCCAAAGCTCATAGTTTACGCAGACTGTATTGTATGGGTCACTTGTTACTTTCCAGCTACCTCCACCAGAATCCCAACTGCTACCATACTCGTAAACAGTTTCTTCACCAATATAATCCCATGATCCGGCTCCTGCTGATGCAGATGGAACGGCAGTAGACATGGCAAAAGCGAATGTAACTGGCAAAATTAATTTTTTAAACTTGTTCATTATTCCACCTCCCCCCATTGAGAATACTTTAAGACATTTTACAAAATTTTGGAATATAGATTGCTCTTGATGAAAGAATTCTAATCCCACAGTTCACGTCCCTAAATCCCAAGCGACTTCAGTTACTAATCACCAGAACGAGGCTACCCGCATGAAACGGCAGCCTCGTTTAGCTAACGGGCAGGATTGTGCAACAATAAATCTTTATTTTCGTCTGATTAAATGAAGAAACAAGGGGGGGGATAGTTTGAGAAAATCTCTGTATTTGATGATTCCGCTCTGGCTGGCAAGCACTTTTTTTGCAATATGGCCAATTCATGCGGATTGGGCATACAATTTTGTTGTAAACGACGGTAAATCCTATATCATTTCTGACAATCGAGTGGAAAAGGAACAAATCGGTTCAATAATCGGCAAAGTTACATCATTTTCAGACAAGGAAGGCACATACTCAGGTAATTTTTCGAATCACTATCCGAAGGGCACTGAATATTACGATATCAAAGGCGTTGACAAAAATGAGGCAATTGCGATAAAGATAAAAGATGGGTCATTCATTAAAGCGAATTATGAGGGTGAATATGCCGGTTCCACATTTGATTGGGGAAAAGTTTTATGGTATATTGCCGGCTTATTCTTGCTAGTTCTTGTCATTGTCATTGTGAAAAATAATTGGAAATGAATCTAATAGATAACGGGGAACGATAGTTCAACAAATGAGGAGCAGTTTGCTGCGGCAGCTAATCCTTTCTTCGCTAAGCTAACGAGCAGGATAGCGTAATAACAAAGGAGAAATTGATTGAAAGCATCATAAAAACGAGGACCCCGCGAATTAAATCGCAGAGTCCTCTTATAGTGGGAAGCGGTTTACAAATATGCTTCTAAAACTACGTCTTACTCAAAAAGTATCGAAGCAGAAATCTCGAACTTTTTATCCTTCTTCGTGTTTTCATGGTGAATCAACAACCTTTCGGAAACTAAAATTGAGTTCCAGTTTTCGCTGTTTTTCAATACCACTTCCCACTTATCGTATGTTTACCCTTTTCCTAATGTTTTGAATCAATTAGGATATTATGGCTCTAACAAAATAAAGTTTTAGATTGACGATGCTTGATTATGCTAACGGGCAGTATAAAGTAACGATGTATATAATTAAACTATACCTTTTTCGAGAGTATGGTCTGTTATATGATTAAGATAAAAGGTTTAAGGGGTTTATATTATGTACACTCAACCGATTGCCTTACGTTCAGTCTTAGATCCAAAATACTTGGAGTACTTCCTTAGCAAACATTATGATATTGGAGAATGGGATGAGTGTTTGTACTGGTTACGTGGATTAAACGATACTTACAGGGTTCGTACATCCAGTGGTTTCTACATACTTCGTGTTTATCGCCTTTCAATTGATGAGAGTGATGTTGCTTATGAGTTATCCTTATTAACTCAATTAAAAAACGAATTGAGCTCAGTAGCTACTAAGGTATCGGAACCCATTGTCAAAAAAGACAACAGCTTATACACCACTATAGATGCACCAGAAGGGAAAAGAATTGCCGTGATTTTCCGCTATTTGAAAGGCACTGAGAACGTGCTTCAAGACGAAAAATCATGCTTTTCTTTTGGGAGATCTGCTGCCGAATTACATGCAGCGATGGACCAGATTACCTTAAACCAACCCAGGTATAATCTGGATACAGACTTTCTCATCAGTCAATCACTAGATCGTATTGTGAACTACATTGGAGAGAAAAATGGTGCAACACCTTTTCTACGTGAATTTGCGAAAGCACTAATTGATCGTATTAACATAGCAGCTAGCCATGGTTTGGATTGGGGTATTTGCCACGGAGATATGCATGGAAACAACAATGCATTCCATGAGAGTGACCATTTCACTCATTTTGATTTTGAATGGTCGGCGAAAGGTTGGCGAGCCTATGACTTGGCACAAGTTCGGGGTAGAAAACGTCAATTAGAGGATAGGAAAGAGTCGCTGTGGAATGCGTTAATCTCGGGCTATCGATCCGTCAGAGACTTCTCCGATCAAGACGAATTGGCGGTTGAATTGTTTATGAAAGCTCGTCGATTTTGGGTGATGGGTCTTGAAGTTACTTTCATCCCTAATGATTTTGGAGTTCTTGATTATTCAGAAGATTGGCTTGAACAATTTATTAAAGAATTTCAAATGTACAATAATATATAATAAGAGCTTTATAAATACTTTATTTATTCAACACCCTCGATATGATAAGGGCAACTATGAAGGAAAAGACATGGATAGTTACCGGGATGCAAAGAATTAATTGACATGATGTGTGCTTAGAACGAAAACTAGTCACTATGTTTAGTGTGATGTGACACAATTATAGCCTACCTGAACTTGTATATCGTTCAGGCAGGCTATTTTTTTGATAATCAGCCGCTCACACATTGAGCTAAAGGGCATGTATAACAAAGGTTTTTACCAACTTACATACATATATACAAAATACAATGTATATTAATTTTTAACAACATTGGATTTAGACTTTAATGCAACGCTAGTGATTATAAATAGTAACGGGATATAGACAAAGATGAAATAAAATCCTAACTCATTTATGAATTTTTCAAATGCATCGATTTTCGTTCGTTCGTTAAACGTAAGCGCGGCGATGAAAAGGGTTGCCAGTAATATAGGTAAAGAAAGTCGAGGTTTAAGCGTAGTAACTCTTTTCATAATTCTTGTACAGCACCAAATAGGGATACAAACCGTCGGGATGATAACCAAAAGCCACATAAAAATATAAAGATATTCGAACCTTGCCATGAAGGATAACTCAATGATTTTCGACATCGCCAAAGTTGGCCATAGAGTATGTTTCAGGAGTCCCTGACTAAAATATATTAGGGTTACAATAATTATTGCCGTATATTTGAATGTAGTAAAGAGTAAGGCGAAATGCGCCCATTTCACATTTTTTTCGGGTAATTTTAAGAAAGGAAAGTAAATAAGCAAAGATTCAAGTCCGAAGAAAATGAAACTGGAAGATCTAGAACCTTTAAGCAAATCAAGAAAAGAATGATTGAGAACAGGCAATAAATGATGGAGATTGCCTTGTCGAATCGGAAAGTAAAGCAAAAAGAGTAGAGGGATCAGAGCCATGTAAAAAAAGCTAAACCCGGCAACAACCCTGAACCCGCCGGATACGACATAATATATCATACAAATTAAGAGCCCTGCCATAGCCCATGTTCTAACGGTTGGAAATACCCACACTTGAATGATTTCAATATAAGCTCGTAAGTAAAATAGAGCCATTATGAAATAGTATCCAACTAATAACAGAGAAGCGGCATTGCCCATGAATTTGCCGAAAATCATTCGATGTAAGTCAATTACGTCTTTAGCTGGATTACCGAGCATCTTATAAACCATCCAGATGATGAGATGCAGGCTCAAACCCACTAGAATAATCGATATCCAAGAATCTTGACCGGCATCCCGAAGGACAAGACTTTGAAAATTTAAAATGCCAGCGGCAGCTTGGGGAACGCCGATTAAGAAAAATACAAAGTATCCGGATATCGTGTAATTTTCCTTTACCTGATTCTGCACTATTGCCCAACCCCTGAGTGTAAAATAATAATCTTCGTTTTAACTGCAAAATCCAAATTAGGATAGATTTTTCCATAAAAATCTTTCTCGCTATACTTTCTATGCTGCCACCTATATTGCTCTCCGAAGCCGATAGGATCGACGTTGTTCTTTTGTAAGCGGATTAGCATCGTTTTGATTTCCGAGGATAATTTTTCTTCGATTTTCTTCTTTACTTCATACGAATCGTCTTTATTGTGAATGTTAATTTTTTTCGGAATTTCCCTAAGCGCTATGGATAATTCAAGGGATATCGTTGTATTTCCGTTTTGCGCGATGGCTATTTTGCTCTTTCCGCGCAGAATGTAAAAAGAATACATCTCTTTTGGACCGGTCATGAAATCATATGCGCCTGTCAGTGCTTTGTCTTTAAGAAACTTTAAATATAATCCTTCTTCGTTGGTTAACCAAAGCTTTAATTCGTCTCCATTAAAGACGCCGACACCATCCATATGTAATAAGCCCTGATCTTCATTGATAACGGGTAAATAAACATCCTGGCCTTCTCCATAATACTGATTTACGAATGAATGATAATTTGTCATCGGCGTATTCCCATGGTTCATGTTTTGTTCGATAAGCTCCGACAAGAAAAAGGGTGTTTTTTTTGAGGTTTCGGATATGATCGAGCTTGCATGTTGTTTAGTTATAACAATGGTAGCATTGCTGCTTTTAATGAATTCTCGATTGATGATGTCGGCTAGCTCAGAGATGGCTTCTCTTGCGAATTTTTCGCTAATTACCAATGTGCGCATTTGTCCCAATTCGACAGGTTGAGAAGACTTGGTAGTTAGGTCTGTGAAAATCCCGTACATAATTTTCGACTCCGCGGTTATCGGGGATACGGATTGTTTATGGGAAGCTTTTATATACGTAGGATAAGAAGCGCTCATTTTAATCGTCTCTCCTTCGATGTCTACGCCCATGCTTTGGATGATATTAATCCGGTCGACTGTCCTCGCTTGCGCGCAACCGGATAATAGGCAGCAACAGAAGAGAACTAAGATATGCCCTTTCATTATTTGATCCTCCTATCTATACAAAACTATTCATTATTATAGTCGTCGCCGATATCTTTATTTTTTTGGACTGAAAATCTTTTTGTCGAGAGTGGACGAGTAAATAAAAATCGTTTAGAAAGAAGGGTAAAGGAAGAGCGAATAAAACTGTCGTTGAAACTTTTGTGGCGGAAAGGGAACAGGGGCACGATATACGGCGAACCCAACGATTTCAAACGCAATAAATGGCCTAAAATAAACATTAACCCAATCATTATGCCTAAACCGCCCCACAAGGATGCTAAGACAATCAATGGAAAACGCAAAAACCGTATCGTGTTGGACATTTTAAAGATAGGTGTGGTAAAGGAAGCCAATGCCGAAAGAGAAACGATGATGAGCAAAATATTACTGGTTAAAGCGGCTTGCACCGCTGCTTGCCCAAGTATGATACCTCCTACAATGCCCAACGTTTGACTGATTTTTGTAGGCAATCTGGACCCGGCTTCGCGCAACAGCTCGATGGTTATTTCCAAGAACAGGACTTCAAGTAATGGAGGAAAGGGAACATTCGTTCTGGATTCAATAATCGGACCTAAAAGATCCCTGGGAATGACGGTGTAATGAAAAGTAAGAATCGCAACATAAATGGAGGTAGCCAGAATTGAAAACGCAATTCCAAAATAACGAATGAGACGAAAGAACGAACCCAAAATCCATGGCAAATAGTAATCTTCAGGAGAAATGATAAAGCTAAATAAGTTGACGGGTCCCGTTATTACAATAGGAGAACCGTCGCATAGAAGGGCTATTTCCCCGTTTATCAAAGAATACATGATTCTATCCAGGCGTTCACTGGACATAAATAACGGGAAGGGAGAATTCGAGTTGTCGGTAATAAGTTGTTCCAGAAGAGAAGTTTCAAACACCACGTCAAAATCTAGATCCAAGAGCCTCTGCCTTACCGTATTTATATATTGAAGATTGGTAATACCCTCCATATAAGCGATAACGATTCTCGTTTTTGAAAGTGAACCAACGATGTGCTCCTCAAAAATAAGTTTTTCGGTTATAAGCCCTCTTCGAAGTAAAGACAAATTGGTATCTATATTTTCGACAAAACCGATTTTCGGACCGATTACGCTGTATTCATTTTCGGTATCATTATAACCGCGATGGCCCCGTTTTAAATCCGCGATGTCCACAATAAGTCCTTCATTTAGATGGGGATCCATTTGAATAAAGATTGAACCGTGAGCCAAGCTATGTAAAATTTCTTCCAGGTTTGAAATAACTTTGATTCCTTCAATGGGAATCAAGGCTTTTAAATCATGCAAATTTTTAATTTCACAATTCGAGATTTGAAAAAAAGAGAGTAAATCATGGTGAAATTGTTCATGGTTTATAAGCGTTTTATAGTAAGAAAAGTGAATATGTTTATCTTTTATATTTATGGTTGTTTGTAAAAAATCAACTGATTTTGAGATCTCTTTTAAAGCCTTATGTATATTTGGGAGCATACGACGTACCACCTGTCTAAGAAAAATAATTCGTCTTATTATGATCACTGATGAAAAAGTTATACCCTTTATATCGAGGGGGAAAGTATAAAACAATTGATATCACAATTTAAAAAAGTGCGAGCCTAAGCTAATGGGACACGATAGCAACATAATAAAGGGCCTTATAACTATGAGGAAATACACTTGTCGTGCTGTGGGTATAAAACCTTAGACGAGGAACCGCCTGGTACTTATGTCATTTGTGGAATTTGTTTTTGGGAAGATAACGGAGGAAAGGTGTATATAGTACGTGAGGATGGTTTCAAATAAGGACATACGCGACTTGAACGGATACCATTAATCTAAAGATTAACAAAAGTTAAGGGGCTTGCTTAGCGGCAGCTCCTATTTTGTTTATTAAATTAGCGGGTAGGTTTGCTTAACAAATATTGTAGGAAACAATCACTTCCTTTCCTACGTCTTATAATAGCGCAAAGTGTTTCAGCATAGGGATGATGAAACTTAAACCTATTATATGCCAATCAAAATAATTGATTGGATTCCATTAGAAAACATTTATTAATTATTAAATTGAGGAGCTGCTAAATACTAGACATGAACAAGCCATGGAGTTTGTCGAGATTTAAATTATTTGAATCACTCCCACAAGAAGATTTAGAGAAAATTGATCAAATGGCACCCATTACAAATTTTAATGCTTTGCCTAAGAGATCTTTAGTACAAACACCTGAGATTAAAAGTGATGGTTTGTTTTTTGTTATTGCAGGAAAGCTTCGTTTGTTTAAAACAAATTCGTCTGGAAAGCAATATACCGTAGGTATTTTGGGGCCAGGTAGCATGTATGGCGAAATCAGTTCATTCTCGTTTGGAACCAATGGAAATTATATGGAAACGTTGGAAGATACGCTTATCTGCTCCATTCAAAAGGACCAATTCGAGCAATTTTTGAGCAAGCGTCCAGAACTCGCTCTGAAATTCTTAAAGGAGTTGAGCAATCGATTGCTTGACCGGGACGAAGTATTGGAAACACTGGCGTTAAGTGATCTTCGTGGTAAGGTTCTTTTTTTTCTCACCAAACTATCCAAAAAATTCGGTGTTGATGTAAATGGTTACCAAAAAATTGAAATGACGCTGACTCACCAGGAATTGGCAAATATGATTGGTGCTACAAGAGAATCGGTTTCTTTAGTTTTGCAGAAGCTTTCCAATGAAGGTGTTATTATTAATGTTAGAAAAACCATCCTGGTTCAGGTAGAGAAGGCGATAGAACGACTGGAACAAATCAATAATCCCTCTTGCTTTTGAGCCGAGTTGCTGAACACGTTTAAAGTATCGAACGTAATTGTAAAATAGATTACAGAAAAAAATGAATGGTTAACCCTATAATAAGGTTGCAAGCGGAGAGTGGAAGTGGGCTGCTAAATTACAAGTTATGGAGGCTAATATTTATGTCAACATTTTTGGATGTAATGGGACCACGTATTCAACTCTTAACGGAGTTGTCGGAAAATAGGGATTATTCCATTATGAAGGCTGAAGTTCCACCAGGTGTTATTGTTCCTGTTCACAGTCATGGAGATCGCGAAACCTTTGTTGTTCTCTCAGGTGAACTCGAAGCTTTCACGGAAGACAGCTGGAAAGTTGTTAAGGCTGGTGATACTGTTGATATTCCGGAAAACGTAAAGCACGCTTGGAGAAATTCCTCTAACGAAATAGTAACATTGATAGTCGTATCGACTGTGAGAATGGGAGAATTTTTTAATGAAATTGGCCGTCCCGTTGATACTGTGCCACCGGGCCCTCCTGCGCCAGATGTTTTACAACATTTTGTTGAAGTAGCCATAGCTTATGGCTATTGGCTCGGTACCCCCGACGATAATGCTTCAATTGGAATCTCGCTGGGCTAACACTTTTTATCTGAAAAGAGCTTTTGCAAAATGCTCGACGCTGATAAGCACCTACTTTTGGTTATTATGTCAGTTGGGGTTATCAAAGAGGGCAAAGATCGCTCTCTATAGTTTCTCTGTTCAAGGCAGAGCAACAACAGATAAACATTGAACCGCTTGCAAGAGTAACCAAAACGAAGGAATCCGCTCTAAAAAGCGGGTTTCTTTTTTTGTCGTGTTCTCGATTCTCCATGTCCAATGTAAAGTCTAGCAGCACACGAAGTAGACATCGAGGTTGAAGAAAGTTTTAACCGGACGGAGCAGATATGGACACCCATTGCTTAGAGTATGGGAAGTCCATTTTTTTGTGTTTGAAATAGAAATTGATTACGATTACATTCATCGAAATGGAGAGAGAGCTCAGTTTTGATGTACTTACGCAAATCCCCCGCAAAAGAACTATATATTTCGGTTAACGCCAAAGGGAACTGTATGAAAAATGGGTTTCCTATATACCCGGCTTGCCGGGGTTTACCACACCGTGGCTCCCGCTTGCTATAGGCACGTGTACTGCAAACCGGCATATAGTATAAAGGCATCAAGTCAGGCGCTTACAAGGCGAAGCGCAATTTTTAGTGAAAATGAGGTGGAATGATGTCAAACGGCGGTGTAGCATATTTCTCGGCAGAATTTGGACTTGACGAAACTTTACCGATTTACTCGGGAGGCCTTGGCATATTGGCAGGCGACCATATCAAGGCGGCCTCAGACATGAATGTTCAGCTTACGGGCGTTGGCATATTTTACAGTAATGGTTACTTCCAGCAGCACATCGATGAGGGCGGATCGCAGCAGCATCTGTATCACAAAATCGACCCAGAGGCGAGCTCCTACCCAGTTCGTCTCGTGCGGGATGCCGAAAGGCGGCCTCTCGTCGTCGACATGATGGTGGGCGGCAGGCAGGTGTATGTGAAAGCGTGGTCCGTTCAGTTGGGCTCGGTCACTTTGTACCTGCTCAATACCGACGTTGAATCGAATAGCGACGCGGACCGCCGCTTGACCGACACACTCTATCCGAGCGACCAAGACGTTCGCATAAGCCAGGAAATGATCCTCGGCATCGGCGGAGCGAGACTGCTTGCAAAGCTGGGCATCCGGCCGGACGTCTGGCATATGAACGAAGGGCACCCAGCGTTCCTGACGCTCGAGCGCATCCGCATGCTGTCCGCCGAAGGAGTGCTGTTCGAGACGGCACTCGAAACGGTCAAGGCGAGCACTGTATTCACGACGCACACACCGGTTCCGGCTGGGCATGATGTCTTCTCTATCGACATGATGGACCGTTATTTCGGCGACTATTACTGGCAGTTCGGGACGGACAGGGAGCGAGTGCTGTCGCTCGGACGAGTGGGCGATGCGTTCAACATGACACGGCTTGCCGTCAGCACGTCGTCAAAGGTGAACGGGGTGAGCAAGCTGCACGGCGAGGTGACCCAGGACTTGTTCCACCGGTGGATGCCGCATATTCCGAGACAGGACATTCCAGTCGATTCAGTCACGAATGGCGTCCATATCGGGACGTGGCTAGCCACCGGCATGAAGGAGCTGTTCGATCGGCACCTCCCGCCTGACTGGGCCGTCCGCACTGCGGAACCGGACGTATGGGCTGCTGTTCGGGATATCCCACACATAGAGCTGTGGGAGGAGCATCAGCGGGCGAAATCTGAGATGGTCCGGGAGTTGGGCCTGCCGCTTGCCTCATCCGGTGAAGGACCGTTGATCGTCGGCTTCGCCAGGCGGTTTGCGACGTATAAGCGGGCACTGCTCATCTTCCGCGACCTAGAAAGGCTCGCGCACATTTTGGGCGATCCGCAGCGCCCCGTGTGCCTAGTTTTCGCCGGAAAAGCGCATCCCGCGGACGGACCGGGACAGGAACTTATCCGCAGAATAGTGGAGCTATCCCGGGAGGAAAGGTTCAAGGGCAGGGTTTACATTGTGGAGAACTATGCGATGGATAAGGCGAAGAAGCTGGTCCAAGGCGTCGACGTTTGGCTCAACACGCCCGTGAAGCCGATGGAAGCGAGCGGTACAAGTGGGCAAAAGGCGGCCATGAACGGCGTACTCAACTGCAGCGTACTGGACGGCTGGTGGGTGGAAGGCTACAACGGGCGGAACGGCTGGGCCATCGAAGGCGCGACGGACGGCGACTTCGAGTATCAGGTGCAGCAGGACAGCGAAGCGCTTTACCGGCTGCTCGAGGAAGAGATAATTCCGCTGTTCTACAAGCGGGGTGATGGCGCGGTTCCGACGGAATGGGTCAACCTGATGAAAGAGTCGATCTGCTCAATCGCGCCCGTCTTCAACACCCACAGAATGGTAAGCGATTACTGGCACAAGTTGTATGTACCTACGACCGTAAGGGGGAAGCGGTTCGCCGCTGATAACTTCGAGGTCGCATCAAGGGTTGCCACCTACAAGCAATTCATCCGAGACAACTGGTCCGGCGTCTGCGTCAAGAAAGCGGACATTCTGGCCGACCACAGCAGCAGGATCGGGCTGAACAAGACGGCCTTCCGTGCCGAAATTCAACTCGGCGCAATCTGGCACAAGGACGTCCGCGTGGAGGCGGTCGGCTCCGACGGCCGTCGTGGCATCTGGAAGGCAAAGCTAGAGCTGGTACAGCAGCAGGCCAAGGGACTGTACGTCTACGAGGGCGCTTTACCCGATTTCTCAATCAACATCTGGAAGGCTAACGTGAACGTGCGCGTCACTCCGATCAGCCCAGATTTCACGACCGATTTCGAGATGGAGCTGGCTGCTTGGGGATAACGGAAGAACGGCATATAAGACGGCGGAGCCTTGAAGGACACCGTCGTCTTGCATTCCCTTAAATGTACCGGATGTCGCCAGTCTCCTCTATCGGTATTTCTGATCGGCGTACCGTTGCTGGCTGCGACGTTGTACTTAGATTCTGAGCATCTCGGGCCCAGAGCCCGTGCGCCGTCCTAACCCGGAAGGAACTCATACCGGCGGAAAGTTTGCCTTCGCCATGGAAACCAATGAGGTCAGGTCTTTCCATTCAGAACGAGGCGTTCCGCCTTTCGGCTAAAGGGTCAGCGAATCAGATCTTTCAGTCCATAACTGCGGCTTTTCTATCTTCCAAGACAAAATTGTGGCAAGAACACTCACATTGGATTACGGTAGGCCATTAAACTAACGTGACACTGTAGTTTAACAATCACCAGGATGAGGCTGCCGGCATAAAACGGCAGCCTCGTTGAGCTAACGGGCAGGATAGTTTAATCACTTTTAATCCTGAAATTGAGCAACAAATTTAATAAGTTGTTCGTTAAAGTATGACGAGGTGATATGAAGTGACAAAAATGAGAAGTTACTTGTTAATATTAGTATTAGTGGTGTCTATGGTATTTGCCGGGTGTTCAACTACAAAAACATTAAATTTGTCCGAACCAATACACAAAGAAACTAATACCACTACGAGTAAACCATCAGATTCAAACAGTAATACTGTTCAATCTGATTTAGTTGGTTTCGTCACGGTAGAAGACATAGGTTCAGATACAAATGTAACTTATACTTTCAAAAATGACAGTGGAAAAAGAGTGACAGTTATTGGTGGAGCAAGTTATAAGTTGCTAAGCGACAACAATATAGTAGAAGAAGGCGGGGTCCCAATAAAAGACTACATTGATTTGGAGCCTGGTGAAAAATATACAGATACAAAGACTTTTTCTAATTTGCAGACAGGCTCATACAGTATAAATGTGACTTGGAATAAAACTATGGTAACAGCTAATTTTGTTCGGAACTAAAAATTATAAATTTTGCTTCGTTATGCTAACGAGTAACGATAATTGAATAAATAACACAATGAGTAGGCGCAGCGGTGGCCTGCTCATTTTATTAAGCTAACGGGCAAGTTAATACAGAATTATCTGTTCTATTGAATTTTAGAAGAAGGGTATGCAGAATAAAATTAAAACGATGGGATGTCTTTATGTGATTAGATTATTTGATATTAAAGATCTAGACAAATGTACAAAGTTATTTTGCGAAGTTTTTAATGGAGAACCTTGGAATGATCAATGGTTGGATCATAAAGCAAGAGAATATTTATTGGATTTTGTATACACGCCAGGGTTTATGGGTCTGGTCGCGATTCAAGAAGAAGAAATGATTGGTTTTATTTGTGGATACCGTAAGAAGTGGTGGGAAAATGATGAGTTCTTTGTAAATGAAATGTGTGTACATCCTACGTTTCAAGGACAAGGTATTGGTTCGAAAATGTTTGAAAGTCTAGAAAGAGAATTACTAGAAAGAAATATAAAAGTGATAACATTACTAACAGATAGAGATGTACCAGCAGAAAAGTTTTATAAGAAAAATGGTTTTTTCGAAATCAATAGAATCGTCTTCTTTGCTAAAAATATAAAAGAATAATGTATTGAAGCACACGGATGGCACACCAATCACTAATGGGGAACGATAGTGCAATAACAACAGGCTGCCGATAATTCGACAGCCTGTTCATCTAACGGGCAGGACAGCACAATGATTTCGCGAATACTTAAAAGAATAATAATTGCGAGCATTCTTATATTGTTTGCAGGTGAATTAGGAGGGAAAATGCTGAGAATACTGGTCACCGGAATGTCCGGAACTGGAAAGTCGACAGCCTTGGAGAAACTTGGTGAACGAGGTCACCGCGTTGTGGATACCGACAGTGACGTTTGGAGCCATTGGGTACATTTTCCAGACGGCTCCACCGACTGGGTCTGGCGTGAAGAGGCAATTATTGAACTTCTGACCAATCACCAGGAAGGTAAACTCTTCGTTGCTGGTTGCAAGTCAAATCAGGGAAAGTTCTACCCATTCTTCGAACATGTGGTTTTGCTTAGCGCGCCTGCCGATGTAATACTCGCGCGGATAGCCGGCCGGGAGAACAACAACTACGGGAAAAAACCCGAAGAGCGAGAGCTTATCTTATGTCATCTCGCTGAAGTCGAACCCCTATTAAGGGCTAGAGTAACTACTGAGGTTGACGCTTCTAGACCATTAGACGAGGTCGTTCTGCAGCTCGAATTACTGGATTAAGTCGAGGCTGAGTAAGCTGCTGTTCAACTAAACAGGGGACGATAGTTGAACAAAGCATGGCATCGATCAAGCCATCAAAGAGGGTCAGAAGATCAGCATTACGTATCGAGAAGGGGAAGAAGAATATACAGTTGTTGTTCATCCATATCGAATGTACTCTCAGTCGTCACGAGTCGCAAAGCGATCACTTGAGAAATCCATTCCAGAAGTGAATATACCTAGCTGTGTCGAGGTTTGTCATTACCCGATGGAAACAAAAGAGGAACGAGTTAAATACACCAAAGTTGAAAATCAATATCATCAAGGTGTTCTATATAGAAGCGTCAACATGCTGGAATGGATGATGGGTGGTCCAGAACTATATACCATCTCAGCGTATGAAGGCGATGAGCTAGTTGGAAGCGTTATGAGTTGGCAGACAGGTGCTGTTGAAAGATTATTCGTCGTTCCACGTTGGCGGAATAAAGGACTAGGTGAGTATCTCGTTGCTAAGGCTTTTGAATATCACCATAAAAATGGACGAACCGATGTTGAGACGTTAGTAAATGAACAAGATAAGGAAGGCAAACTTTTGTTGGAGTCTATGGGTTACAGGTTTCCTGTAAAACTTGAACTCTTGGCATTGGACTTTCAATAGTTAAGCTATCTCGAGAGTCCGGTTTCGGTTTCCTTTACTTACTGTAAATGAATATTTGCATTTGATCGTTAAGCTAACGGGAAACGATAGCACAATTAAGACAGAGGGGGATTGCCGCTTGCTGCCTTTATCATTTACAACCGAAGAGGCGATCGAATTTGCCAAGCACGGCTGCATCGAAGAGTGGGTACACCTTTTTCTGAAGACGGCGGGGGGCAACGAGCCGTTTTCTGAAGGGCTTAAGCTACAGCCGAGATTTTGGGCGGGGCCTGTGCGTTTACCGCTTCAGGAGTTTATCCGCTGCTGCGGACCGGAAGCGGAGATGGAATATTTTGTTTCGCAGGACAACTGGGACCTGCACGTAGCAGAGCTGATGGAGCTTTATCGCAAAGACTGGTCATACCCGCCATTGATCGTTCAGTTCGTGGGCGGTCAGCTGTCGATTCGTGATGGCAATCATCGTCACGAAGCTATGCGGCGTCTGAATTTCACGGAATGCTGGGTTGTTCTGTGGGCCAGCGACAGTCAGGAGAATTTGGCTCATTATGCTGAGATCTAGCCTGTACAAAAAAAGGCTGCGGAGAGATTGAACTGCAATTCTCCGTCCCCGATGATAAAGAGTTTTTATTAGATTACATAAATTATGAATCATTCAACTAACGGATACTATAGTTGAACAATCATTTGCTACTGACTGGTTATATCGGAGATACTCCTCATTGATTCTTAATGCTGTAGATCACATTATAGGAAATCGTGAATTAGAAATAACCTTTCGTTTTTCCGAGGGCTCTATCAATACAGACCGAATAACAATAGAACATTAGTTCAATGAAGGACTCTATACAAACGATGAAGGAGTTGCCGCGGCAGCTCCTTTTTTATCTTCGCAAAATAGGGTATTTGGTACAGATGTACTGCTAGGCATTATGCTAAGGGGCAGGATAGTTGAAAACGTAAAATCCGTGTCAGAATAAACACTATTGACAAACTAACTACTGCGTGATACTTTATAGAGGTAGTAAGTAATACAACATACCAGTCATACAGAATAGCAAGGAGTGATTGTGCTGGAAAACCTAACGGAAATGCTCAAAGGGGCGCTTGAGGGCTGTGTCCTTGAAATAATAAGCCGCAAAGAAACCTACGGCTACGAAATCACGCGGCGGCTGAACGCCCTTGGCTTCACAGATGTTGTGGAGGGAACGGTATACACGATCCTGATCCGGCTTGAAAAAAACAAATTAGTGGAGATCACCAAGAAGCCCTCCGAGATGGGACCGCCGCGCAAGTTTTTCGTGCTCAACGACGCGGGGCGTGAGGAGCTGCGGAAGTTCTGGGAAAAATGGGAGTTCGTATCATCAAAAATTAACGAGTTAAAGGAGAGAAAATAATGAATTTTTGGGAAAAAATCACCGGCAGTGATATGACGAAAGAAATGAAAACTTTTGAATCGCGAGCCAAAAAACTGCCGGCTGATTATCAAGCGGCATGGGAAAAAATTAATGCCAATCTTTGGCCGCACTCAGATTTTACCGGTCGCAACCTCATGCCAATTCTTGACGGTGTGCTTGGCCTGCTCGAAGAAACGGCGGCGGACGGTCAGCGTGTCCATGAGGTTTTGGGTGACGATATCAAAGGCTTCTGTTCAGCGCTGGCCGGCGAAGAAGGGGCAAAGACTTTTCGCGACAAGTGGCGTGAGCAACTTAACCATAATATCGCTAAAAAATTAGGTAAATAGGAGGATAACATGAGAATAAAAGATATCATCGAAGGCAAAAAAGAATGGCGAGCGCACATAGCGCGTGTCAAAGCGCTCCCGCAAGATTATCAGATTGTTTATAAAGAGATTCAAAAATATTTCTTTAAGGTCGGCCCTGTTGAGCTAACTGACGGGACGGGTTTGCTCTCAGGGATTGTCGATCTTTTTGAAGAAGGCGCGGCCTTGGGGAAAGGCGTGCTCGAAGTGACGGGCAGAGACGTAGCCGCTTTCTGCGACGATCTAATCAAAGATTCAAAAACTTACGCTGACATCTATCAAGAATCTGTTGACCAAGCAGGTAACAAGGCTATGAAAAAGGTTACGGATAAAAAGAAGTAAAAGGGGAAATCGGGATGGAAAAAAGCAATTGAAGTGAAAGGTCTGCGAAAGTCTTTCAAGGACACAGATGTCCTAAAAGGCGTCGATTTGGAAGTGAAGCGAGGCGAGATTTTCGCCCTGCTCGGTTCCAATGGCGCGGGCAAGACAACCGCGGTCAAAATCCTCACTACGCTGCTCAAACCAGACAGCGGATCCGTTACCGTAAATGGATTCGACGTTACTTCCAGCCCCGACCATGTGCGGCAGGCGATCAGTCTGACCGGGCAATTAGCCGCCGTGGATGAAGTTTTAACCGGACGGGAAAATCTGATCATGATTGCAAAGCTAAGATACCTTAAAAATCCGCGTCAGGTTGCAGACAACTTGCTTAAGCGCTTTGGTCTGACAGAGGCTGCCGACCGCAAGGCGTCTACTTATTCAGGTGGTATGCGCCGCAGGCTCGACATCGCCTTGAGTATCGTGGGAATACCGCAGATCGTTTTCCTTGACGAGCCGTCAACGGGACTGGACCCCGAGGAGGATCAGCAGGCTTACAAGCAGGAGGGCTGGCCGAACCTGCCCAAGTCGTACTACCGCACGGCGTATGCGTGGATTCGCAGGGCAGTCTATGTCGCCGAGTGGATCTTTGACGGCAGGATTACGAAGCTTGTCCGGCGGCGGTAAACATATATCGCATAGCGCAGGCAGCTCCCGGGAGGGGGCTGTTTCTTTTCAACCAAAATCCTCCAAACCTGATGTTGAAAGATAATTAAGTATTAGACTGAAAATGATCGAGAGCTAAACTTAAAAAAATCAAATAAAATAAAGGGTTCTACATATTACACATGACTAATATGTGGAACCCTTTATGTTTAATTATTGTTCGCCGTTAGGTTAATGATAAAACCTGGAAAGCCGATGGTAGCAATGGACAGACGATTAATCTCCATATCACGGGTGATGTCTTTCAATCTAATCATGCCCACTGATTATTAAAGAGTTCGACGAGCGTCTGTGGGCGGTGACGGTTGATACAGTCGCAGTCATGTTGGAAAGCAAGCTGGTATTCAGGTTTAAGGATTTGCTCAGCAGTTGAGGGTTAAATTGCGCGGATTACTACATTCATACCGATGCCTGCACCGATGTATAAGTCGGAGTGGACATCGGTATATTTATGTTCTTTACACTGGCTGGTTTCATGATTGGATTAAGCTCGAAAAAGAGAATGAATCCGTGAGATACCGTTATGAATTTATAACTTACATTTCAAATAAGGTACCTAACTCAAAATATTACCTTGACAATCATGGTAGTATGTCGTAATATACAAATACAGAGGTGATTATATGAGCGAGAACAAAATCACATCCGACCTGCTTCGCGGACATACTGATACGATGATTTTGCGACTCCTATCCGAAGCTGACCGCTATGGGTACGAAATTGTCAAGTTGATTGCGGAGCGCTCGGGCGGTGAGTATGAATTAAAGGAAGCCACGATGTACTCCAGCGTCAGACGTCTTGAGACAGACGGCGATATCGAGTGGTATTGGGGCGATGAATCTCAAGGCGGACGGCGCAAGTATTTTAGAATCACCGAGAAGGGCAAGGATACTTACACCCGCAACAAAAGCAACTGGGAGTATGCACAGCGAGTGTTAGAAAACTTACTATGAGGGGATTTGATATGATGAATCAGAAATTGACGAACTATTTGAACGGCGTATTTACGCCTTACGATGGGGTAAAAAGCGTCAACGAATTAAAAGAGGACCTGCTCTCCGATTTACAGGAGAGGTACCGTGAACTTAAAGCCGAGGGCAAAGACGATGAAACAGCGTTTAATATGACCATTGAGGGCATCGGCGATATCGAGGAAACGATACTGGAGGTCGCCAATCTCTCCCGCTCGTTGGAGAGGCAAGTGGTAACAAACTTTAGCGCGAGCAACTTGCCAAAGAGCGACTTTGCGGGCGTTATTGCGCATAAAGGGAATTTTACATCGAGTGCGTTACGCGGTTCCGACTTTGCGGGCGCAGACTTGACCGGCAGTTCGTTTAAGTCCAGCGACGTACGTGAAGCCAATTTTGACGGCGCGAATCTGACTGACTGTAGCCTATCAGCCCTAGACCTTTCGGATGCGAGCTTCAATGAAACGATCCTTGTACGCACCAACTTCAGCATTTCGGGGATGGACGGAGCAAAATTCACAGGCGTAAAACTGACCGACGTCACGCTAACCAAGACCGACCTTAGAAAAACAATCTTTGAAGGTTGTATCTTTGACGGTGTGAACTTTATATATTCCGACCTGAGCGGGTTGCGTCTTGACGGGCAAACCTTTATCGGCGTTAAGTTTGACAAGTCTGCATTAAACGGAGTTTCGTTTAGGGGCGCTACACTCAAGAATGTGTCTTTTCAGGCGTTTTTTTCGTTGACCAATAAGTATTACCGTTCCATCAAAACCATCTGCTTTGACGACGCAGTTATGGATAAGCTGACCTATGCTGCGCTTAAAGGCATGGGGGCCGATTTGTCCAAGGTTACTGTTCGATAAGGAGGGGGAAGTTATGCAAAATAATTCGATTCAAGTCGTTGGACTGCAAAAATCCTACAAGCAGCATCAAGTCGTAAGAGGCGTTGATCTCGAGGTGGAAAAGGGCAGTAACGCCGAAACGGATTATTTGATGGACAAAGGCGTTGCCGGCTACTGGATTAATGTCCAGAACAAATTGAAGACTCCTGCCCGAGATATTGAGGCGGAGTCTTTTTTTCGTTAGCTTTGCCGCTGAGGATGTCGGCAGCCGTTTACGCTTGTTTCATCGCGAAACGAGTCGGTGCCGCCAAAGGGCAGAACGGAAACGAGCATTGTATATGCCTCTGACGGTAGGGCGAAGCTCCAGTCGTTTCCGCATCGACAATGTCAAATATGTCGTGCTATCTCAGTAGGCAAACATAAATTAGGGATATGAAAGCGTGTCCATGGTAAGTGAGGATATCAAATTTGTCCAGTTTATATTCGGGATCATCCATTGAGATCGGAGCATTCGTACGCCATAATAGGAACATGCAAGTCCAAGTCCATTACCAGTCGGAGAGGAAGATCCATATGCGCAAAATAAAGATCGGTGTTATTGGTGCGGGAGTTATCAGCAACATTTATTTAAAAAACTGTACGGGAATGTTCGATAACATTCTGGAGGTTAAGGCGGTTGCTGATCTGGTACCGGAGCTGGCCCGGAAACGGGCGGAGGAGTATAATATCCCGCACGTATATACGGTGGACGAATTGTTGGACGATCCGGAGATTGAAATCGTGCTTAACCTGACCGCGCCGGCCGCGCACGCGCCGCTTAATTTGAGAGCGCTGCATGCCGGCAAACATGTCTATACGGAGAAGCCGTTCGCGCTGAACCGCGCGGATGCGGACGAGGTGCTTGCTTTAGCCGAGCAGAAGGGCCTGCTCGTTGGCTGCGCGCCCGACACCTTCCTTGGCGCCGGCATCCAGACGTGCATCAAGCTGATCGACGACGGCTGGATCGGTACGCCGTACGCGGCCAACGGTACAATCATTATGGGCAATGCGTCCGGCGGTATGCATCCGAACTTCCAGAACTTCCTGAAGCTTGGCGGAGATCCGATTATGGATATGGGACCTTATTATCTGACCGCGCTGGTCGCGCTTCTTGGACCGGTTCGCCGCGTTACGGGCTCCGCCCAGCAGTTGAATAAGGAAATTACAATAAAAAATCCGAAGTCGCACGCGTTCGGCCGGACGGTTCCGGTAGAGGCTCCGACAAACGTTACGGCGGTGCTGGATTTCGCAAGCGGCGCCGTTGCCAGCCTGCAGGCAGCCAAAGAAAGCTTCGGCTACACGCCTCGGCTTGAAATATACGGCACGGAAGGGAACCTAATCGTGCCCGATCCGAATTTCTTCGGAGGCACGGTATCGATTAAGTTTGCGAACGGCGAGCTGAAGGAGGTTCCGCATTCGCATCCTTACGCCGAGGAAGGCCGCGGCATGGGCGTAGCAGATATGGCATACGCGATACAGTCGGGCCGCGCGAACCGCGCAAGCGGACGTCTGGCTAGCCATATCCTCGATATTTCACTTGGTATTTTTGAAGCATCCGATAGGGAGAAGCATGTGCATCTCGAGTCGACCGTCGAACGTCCGAAGCCTCTGCCGCTTGGTCTCAAATACAACATGCTTGATTTATAACCGCTTACAGGCGAAGCATATCCATAAAAGCAGTGTCATGCAGGATCAAATAACCGAAAGGATCAGGTGAATCCGACTATGAAGCAATTTCCGGTTGCCGTGCAGCCATATACGATTCGTGAAGCGCTCTCGCAGGATTATGAAGGAGCGCTTGAAAGAGTAGCCGCGATCGGCTACAAAGGAATTGAGCTTGGCCGTCCGCCGCAAGGCATGACGGTTGGCCGTCAGAAAGCGCTGTTGGACCGCCTTGGGCTGAAGGTTGTCGGCACACATGCCGGCTTCGATAGCTTCGATTTTGACGCAAATGCAATCGCCGAATATCTCGACGAGGTGGATGGCGGACGCTTTGTCGCGATCTCTCTGCGCTTCTCTTCCCGCGAAGACGTCTTGGAGAAGGCGAAGAAAATGAATGAAACGGGCGAGATTTTCCGTAAGCGCGGCATTACGTTCCTCTACCATAACCACGACTGGGAGTTCGAGAAATTCGGCGGCGAATACGCGCTTGATATCCTGCTGCGCGAGACGGATCCGGAATTGGTACAGACTGAGCTGGACACCTACTGGATCAAAAAGGGCGGCGAGGACCCGGCCGCTTATCTCCGGAAGTTGAAAGGCCGCGCACCGATGCTTCATATCAAGGATGTGGAGAAGGGTGAAGAGCAGTTTTTTGCCGAGATCGGCGAGGGCGTGCTCGACTTTAAGGAAATCGCCGGCGTTGCAGAGGAAATCGGCGTGAAATGGCTTGTTGTGGAGCAGGACCAGAGCCGCCGCGATCCGTTCGAGAGCTTGCGTATCAGCTACGAGAATTTGACTAAGCTCGGCATTATGAAGCCGTAACTTGGAGGAGGAGATCGGTTCCAGTGCAGATCCATGATTATTTGCCTGTTATTCACGTCGCTGGCGATATCGTGAAAAAACCCGGGACCGGTCTTGGCCCCCGGGTTCTTGACGACTATGAGCTGCTGTTTTTTCCGGACGGCTCAGACAGCGTGTACAAGGTCGGAGACGAGGCCTACGTCCTGCGCGAGCCTAGCTTCATCATCACGCGACCGGGCGAGCGCCATCTCTACGAATATGACCCGAACCAGCCGGCCAGACATTTGTTCATCCATTTCGGCTTCGAGCGGAACCCGGCTATGCTGCCCGGTCTAGAACTTCTGAAGCAGGGCGGACCGCCGTGCGTGCCCGAAGGCAACGAGCTGTTGGTAGGGATGATGAAACAAATTCTATATATCATGTATTTAAAATCAGATCGGATGCATCAGAGGGCTGGGACGCTTCTGCTGGCGCTGTTACAAGAGATCAACGGCCTAGTCGAAGACGGACCCATGGCTTCGCAAGCCAGCCGGATTCCTCCGCAGTTGGTGAAAGCGCTCGATTATATCGAGAAGCATTTGGAGGAGCCGCTGTCCGTGGAAACGCTTGCGCAGACGGCCGRCTGGACGCATGAGCATTTCTCGCGTTCATTTGTGAAGCATCTTGGACGGACGCCGCGCGAGGCCATTATTCATAAGCGGGTTGACCGCGCCTGCCAGCTGCTGCTCCATGAAGAGCGGAGCGTGAAGGAAGTGGCTTACGCAGTCGGCTTTGCCGATGAGAATTACTTCAGCCGGGTATTTAAGTCGGTTAAGGGGATTACTGCAACGGAGTATCGCAAGAAGCATTCTAATCCGATCTACAAGGATCTCGTTCCGATCAGCGACGGCGATTCGCTGTATCCGTTGAACCGGATTTTATACAACATGTGGGCGCCTTGACCACTTGAGACTAGCGGTGGGAAAGAACAACGACGGGATTGAAGCAGTTCCCGCTCCAAAAGAATGCGAAGGGGGGATATAAGTTTTGGATCAAGTAATCAACGTAGGACTGATCGGCTACGGCTTCGCCGGAAGAACCTTTCACGCGCCTGTCATCGCTTCGGTGCCTGAGCTGAAGCTTACCGCCGTTGTGCAGCGTAGCGGGGACAGCGCCAAGGAAAGATACCCATGGGTGCAGATCGTCCGGGATATGGAGTCGCTCTACGCCGATCCGTCGATCGATCTGGTTGTCGTTACTACGCCAAGCACGGACCATTATTCATTCACTAAGGCTGCGCTGCTGGCGGGCAAACACGTTGTCGTCGAAAAACCTTTCACGGCGACGGCTGCCGAAGCCGATGAGCTGATCGGGCTGGCCCGCGAGAGTGGACTTGTGCTCAGTGTCTTCCATAACCGCCGCTGGGACGGCGACTTTCTCACGCTTAGTCAGGTTGTCCGGCAGGGAATTGTTGGACGGCTGACGGATGCTGAATTCCGCTGGGAACGATTTAGCCCGATTGCAAATCCGGATCGCTGGCGCGACAGCGGCGGTCCGGGAACAGGCGTGTTTTACGACCTAGGGGTACACTTCCTTGATCAGGCACTGTCGTTGTTCGGAACTCCGCTGCTGATTAAGGCGGATATTCGAACGATTCGCGACGGTGCCGTGTCCGACGATGCGTTCGACGTGACGCTGACCTATGAGAACGGCTTACGGCTGGCGCTTCGGTCGATGCTGCTTGCTAGACAGCCGGGACCACGCTATACGCTGCATGGCACGGCCGGTACATTCGTCAAATACGGCGAGGATCCTCAGGAAAATGCGCTCAAAGCAGGCCTTTCGCCCGGAACGCCCGGATGGGGCGCAGAGCCGGAGGAAAGCTGGGGTACGCTTGAGGCGGATCTGGGCGGCTTGCGCTTCAGCGGCCGGATTCAGACGCTGCCCGGCAGCTACCACTCCTATTATCGCAATGTAGCCGGAGCGATCAAAGGCACGGCGGAGCTGGCAGTGAAGCCGGAGGAGGCGCGTATGGCGGTACGGCTCATCGAGCTCGGCATACAGAGTGCGAGAGAGCAGCGCACGGTAGAGGTGACGCCTTAGCGGCGGAATTATGATATTTTCTCTTATTAGTTAATTCGAGTGCAAACTTGTAAAGAAAGAAGGCGTATCTAAATGACATTTCCATTCAAGCTGTCCCTTAACTCCTCGACGCTGTTTCCTTATAAGCTTGGCGTTGAAGAGCAAATCTCCGTCGCCGCGGAAGCCGGATATGCCGGCATCGAGCTGTGGGTGCGCGACATTGAAACGTATCTGGAAGCCGGAGGCAGGCTGTCAGAGCTGCGTCGCCGGATCGAAGGATCAGGCGTTTCCGTAGTGAACGCAATCGCCTTCTGGACGTGGGCTGACTCGGATTCGTCGGCCCGCAGCACTGGCTTCGAGCACGCTAAACGAGAGCTGGAGCTGCTCGCCGAGCTGGGCTGCGCTGCCGCAGCGGCTCCGCCGTTCGGCAGCGTCGCAAGCGTGTCACTCGACGATATGGCTGAGCAGTTCGCGAAGCTAGCAGAGCTGTCGCGCGGCATCGGCGTCGAGCCGTATCTCGAGTTCTGGGGCCGGGCAAGCAAGCTGAACCGGCTGAGCGAAGCGGTGTACGTCGCGATGCAGAGCGGCGTCAAGGACGCCAAGCTGCTGCTTGATCCGTTCCATATGTACACGGGCGGCAGCGACTTTGAAGGGATCGGTTTCCTGAACGGCGACCGAATTGGGATCGTACATGTGAACGATTATCCGGCGGAACCGGCACGCGCCGTAATCGCCGACAAAGACCGGGTTTTCCCGGGTGAGGGCATTGCCCCGTCCAGACGCATCGCACAACTGCTGCATGCCTCTGGTTATGAGGAATATTTATCGCTGGAGCTGTTCATCGAAGATTTCGGCGGACGGTCTGCGCTTGAGATTGCAAAGCTTGGACTGGAGAAGGCTAAAGCTGCTTATTCGGTCCATACTGCCGGTTAAGCCGATGGCGAAGGGAAGCAGGACGACTGCCCATTTAACTCTATTTGCGCTGACTTGGCCAATCTTCGTAGAGTCCGCGCTGCAGATGTTCCTGCGTGTCTCCGACACGTTCATGCTAAGCAGAGTGTCGGACGAGGCGGTCGCTGCCGTCGGCGTAGCGAACCAGATTATTATGTTCGGCGTGCTTCTGTTCAACGTCATCGCGGTAGGGTCGGCGGTCGTCATCACCCAATACCTTGGCGCGCGGCGCAATCAGGAGATCGGTCGTCTGGCATCGGCATCGGTGGCGATCAATTTTTTGTTCGGCATTCTCATAAGCGCGTTAATCGTCAGCTTCAGCGTTCCGCTTCTGAACATTTTTATCCTGGACCAGGAAGTGTTCGAAATCGGACAGAGCTTCCTCCAAATTGCCGGAGCGGCGCTTGTCATTCAAGGCGTGTTGACCGTCGTGACGGCCATTATCCAGTCGCACGGATTTACACGGCATACGATGGTGGTCACCATCGGCATGAATGTGCTGAATTTGCTCGGCAACTACTTGGTTATCTACGGGCCGTTCGGCTTTCCGAAGCTTGGCGTGACCGGCGTTGCTTGCTCCACTGCAATCGCCCAGCTGATCGGCTTGGCCGTCAATGTTATTATTCTGCGCAAGGTAGTCGGCGTTCATATTACCTGGGCGCATATGACGCACTGGACGAAGGAGCATGTCGATAAGGTGCTGCGCATCGGCTTGCCTTCATCGGTTAACAACTGCTCGTATTCCGCAAGCCAGTTCGTAACGACCGCGCTCATCGCAACATTGGGGACGGAGGCGCTCACAACGCGGGTCTATACGATGAATCTCGTGTTTCTTGTTATGATTCTGGCGATTTCCATCGGCCGGGGCGGGCAGATCATCATAGGACATATGATTGGGGCCGGAGAGCGGGAGGAGGCCTATCGGGCCGTCTATCGCCATCTGCGCGCAAGCATGATGATTACGCTTGGCGCCGCGGCCGTCATCGCGATATTCCGCGTGCCGCTTCTGGGGCTGTTTACGGATGATGAGTCGATCATCAAAATGGGGGCCACGCTTCTGCTGCTCGGATTGCTGCTTGAGCCGGGCCGCAACTTCAACATCATTATCGAACGGTCGCTTGCAGCCGCGGGAGATGCGAGGTTCGCCATGATCGGAGCCGTATCCGTCAGTTGGCTGTTCAGTGTTCCGATGGCGTATTTGCTCGGCATTCATTTGGGCTTCGGCCTGCTTGGCTTTTGGGCCGCGTTTATTATGGACGAATGGCTGCGCGGATTGATCCTGTTATTGCGAGTGCGCTGGCGAAGCAAAGAGATTAGTTTAATAACAGGGACTCCGAACTAATTCGGAGATGTGTAACCTATAAATACGAACTATTTAAGTTTATTTTGAGGTAAGCTTTATTGAAGTTCGTATTTAATTGATACTATACAATACAGCATCAACGATGAACCAACAATATGATCATGTACTTTGCAGGAACTTATTTTTAAAATTGCTAGGTAATCAGTTATATAATGTGTAACAATGTATAAATGTCGGAAGTCAAAAACATTGTCCCATTAAAGGTCGCGAAAATCGCGGCTTTTTTCAGTTATGTGATCAAGTTCTTGACTTCCGACATCAGCTTTAGATATAAGGGTTTTATAACTAATTAAGTAAAGCCCACCAGGGCTTGCTCTATAAGGCGAAGAGGGGCGGGCGTTTTTGATCACGTAAGTGGAGCGGGGTACAATAAACAGTAAAGAAAACCTATTAGAACAGGAGGCCTGTTTCTTTGCATAAGATCATGATCGTGGAAGACGACCCCAAAATAGCCGAGCTCCTTGGATCTCATATTGATAAGTATGGGGATGAGAACATTCTGGTGAAAGATTTCGAGAATGTTCTGGATTTGTTCAAGCAAATTGATCCCCATCTTGTTCTCATTGATATTAATCTCCCCAGTTATGACGGCTATTATTGGTGCAGGCAGATCCGTTCCGTCTCCACTTGTCCCATCATCTGCATTTCCGCGAGAAGCGGTACCATGGATCAGATAAGGGCGCTCGAACACGGGGCAGATGATTACATCACCAAACCATTTTCTTACGAAATGGTCATTGCCAAGATTCGCAGCCAACTGCGGCGGGTCTATGGAGACTATGCGCCCAAGACGGAGGAGCGGCAGGTAAAGCTGGAGGGGCTTGTACTGTATCCGGAGCGGTTGGAGCTTAGACTGGACTCCCTGAGCGTAATGCTGACCAAAAAAGAGGCCGTTTTGCTCGAATTGCTGCTTGTCCGCAGTCCGCGCCTGGTGAGCAGAGAAATTATTTTGGAGAAGCTGTGGGATGATCAGACCTATGTGGACGAGAATACGCTCAGCGTCAATATTACCCGCACACGCAAGAAGCTGCAGGAGCTGGGCATCGTCGATGCGCTGGAGACGGTTCGGGGCGCAGGCTACCGATTGTTGCCGATATGGAAGGATGAGACTAGATGAAGCTGTTTCTGCGGTCRCACTTCTTGCTCATCGGATTTTTACTTGTACAATTGGCCGTGGTCCTGATGGTATTCTGGTTTGACGGCTACAATCATCTGCGCATCGCCTTGTATGCCGCCTTTCTGGGCATCATGATTATGTCTGTCTATCTGACCGTTCAGTATTTCACGCATCGCGATTTCTATAGACGATTGTCAGCGCCGAGCGCGGATATCTTCGATACGCCGGGACAGGCTGGTTCCACAGCCTTAACCTGTGCACTGGATGAACTGCTGGATCACCACTACCGAAAGTCCCGGCAGCAGTTGAGGAACTGGGAAAGCGAGCAGGTGGAACGCCTTGAATTTATGAATCAATGGATTCACCAGATGAAGACTCCTCTGTCTGTTATTGAGCTGCTGACCCAGGAATCTGACAACGAGGAAATGGACAGTATATCTGAAGAGGCCGAACGGATAAGGAAAGGTCTGGAGATGGTCCTGTACATGTCCCGGCTGGAGACGTTTGAACAGGACTTCCATGTGGAACAAGTGGAGCTTTACAAGACGGTAGACGAAGTGGTGACGGATTATAAACGTCTGTTTATCCGAAGTCAGGTTTATCCGGAGAACCTTGTGGACGCCGGATTAACCGTGGAAACAGACGCCAAATGGCTCCGCTTCATCCTGCAGCAGCTGTTATCCAATGCCATTAAGTTTTCTGCGGGCAGCCACCAAACCGTGAGGATTTCGGCCTTCAAGTCTGACCGATCCATCGTTCTCGAGGTCAAAGACAGCGGGGTGGGAATTCCGAAACAGGATATCGGCCGGGTATTTCGGCCCTTTTTTACCGGAGAGAACGGCAGAAGCTTTAAGGAATCAACAGGAATGGGCCTCTATCTGGTCCAAAAGGTTGTGCAAAAGCTGAATCACCAAATTCATATGGAATCGGAAGCGGGAACGGGCACCACGGTGTATCTTACCTTTCCTTATGCTTCGGACTAGCGGATGAATACGATAAACGTATTCATCTTTTTTTTGTCATCTTACAAGAATGTAAGTTTAGTGAAAGACTTAACGATACTTTGCAAGAGAATACTGATATAGACTTGAGACACATCGAGAAAGGAGAATGCCTTTATGGAAGTGCTTCATGTGAAGGAGCTCAGCAAGATTTATAAGGGGAAAGTAAGCCACGAGGCTCTTACAGATATTGATCTAACGATAGGTAAGGGAGAAATTGTAGGGGTGATGGGGCCTTCAGGCAGCGGAAAGACGACGCTCTTAAACGTCATCTCGACTATTGATTCCCCGACTACGGGAAGCGTATGGATTGAAGGAGAGCAGCCGCTTCTGCTGGATGCGGAGCGACTGGCGCTGTTCCGCCGCCGCAAGCTCGGCTTTGTCTTTCAGTTCTTTAACCTACTGAATACTTTGACTGTCGCGGAGAACATGGCGCTGCCACTTGCCCTCGACGGAGTTGATCCCGATGAGATTGGAGAACGGGTCGAACAGATGGCGAAGAAGCTAGGAATTCAGTCCATCTTAAACAACCGCACCTACGAAATCTCAGGCGGGCAGGCACAACGGACGGCGGTCGGCCGTGCGCTGATCCACAGGCCGGCGCTGATTCTGGCCGACGAACCAACGGGCAACCTGGATTCCAAGGCCGCCCGGGATGTTATGGGTTTGCTGACCGAACTGAACAAAAAACAAGACACGACCATGATGCTCGTCACCCATGACGCCATGGCGGCAAGCTATTGCGATCGGGTCATTTTCATTAAAGACGGCAAGCTCTATAACGAAATTCATACGGGAGAGAACCGTACCGTATTTTATCAAAATATTATCAATGTGCTGTCGCTGTTGGGAGGACACCGGTATGACCTTTCGTAAGCTCGCCTTCCATAACGTTTTTCGCAACAAACGTTTGTATATCGGCCATTTTTTGAGCAGCGCGTTTTCGGTCATGATTTTCTTTACTTATGCCCTGCTCTTGTTTCATCCTCAGCTTCAAGGGGAACTGGCGTCAACCAGTGCAGCGATCAGCGACTTGACCAAGAAGGGCTTTACGACATCTCAGATACTCATTTTTGTATTCTCGTTTCTGTTTCTGCTTTATTCAGTCGGCTCATTTCTGAAGATGCGCAAGAAGGAATTCGGCATTCTGATGATCCATGGGCTTTCTCCCAAACAGCAAATCCGGATGGTCATTAAGGAGAATATGGTGATCGGGATTATCTCAATTGCCGCAGGTATTGCGGTCGGCCTTGTGTTCTCCAAGCTGATCCTGTTGATCAGCGCTAGCATGCTGGCCATTGAGAGTGGCTTAGACTTCTATTTTCCGTCGAAAGCTATCGGTCTGACCGCCGTTGTATATTTGTTGCTGTTTCTGCTCATTTCCTTATTCACTTCCCGTTTGGTCAAAACCAAAGAACTTGTGGAGCTGCTAAAGGCGGAGGATAAGCCGAAGCCGGAACCGAGAGCGTCCAAAGGGTTGTCGGGGCTGGCAGTTTTGCTATTAGCATCCGGTTACGGGCTTGCCTTTTACTTTTTCCTCGAGAGCGATTTTTCATTCCCTCTGCTGCTTTTGGTTGCCGCCTTATCGGTGACGGGCACTTATTTTCTGTTCACCCAGCTCAGCGTGTATGGGATTGGGGCCTTGAGGGGGAAGCGCCGGTTCTTCTTCAAAAAGACGAATATCATTACACTGTCCGAGCTGGCGTACCGGATGAAAGACAATGCGACGATGTTTTTTATGGTAACCATCATTTCGGCTGTCGCGTTTACGGGAATGGCAACCACGATAGCTTATGGCGATCCAAGCCTGTCGGAGTCGACCAACCCGTTTGCATTTCGCTACTATTCCAGTTCTGGAAACGAACGGAAGGTAGAGCGCCAGCACCTTAAACTCATTGAGGCGGAGCTGACCCAAGCAGGCTTCTCTTACCGGACCGGCAGCTATTCCAGTAAAAATACCGAGCTCGGCCTAACCGTGATTCGCCTGAGCGATTACAACAGTCTACTCAAGGCACTCGGTTATCCCGTTGCTACCTTGGACAGTGATAAGCAGGCGATCGCCGTCCCTACAACAGGTCCGACTACCGAGATCGATGTGCTGGCTGGTGATGTTGATGAAAAGCTGCAAATCGTAAAACACATGCCTCATTTGTTGGCGCCTTTTCTAGGAAGTGCCGCTATCGTGACGACCGACGCACTGTATGACCGTCTTCCTCTGCAGGACGGGGAGACAGGAGAGGGACGGCGATTCGTCTTTCAGGTAGACAATTGGCCGGATACAAGGGAGGTCGCAATCAAGCTGAAAGAAGCGTTTCCACAGCAGATTAACCAGCTAATTCTATTCTCTTTAGAGACGCCGCTTGTTCTGGAATGGCTCGAATTCAAGCAGCAGAACGGCCTTATTCTGATCATAAGCGTACTGGTGGGAATCGTGTTTTTCACCTTCGCAGCAAGCTTTCTCTATCTGCGGCTCTTTACGGATCTGGAGCGGGACCGGGCTCAGTATCAGATGATCGCCAAGGTTGGTCTGAGCCGCAAAGAGCTGGGCAGGATCGTCACCCGCCAGCTGTCGGTTTTGTTTTTCGTACCGCTGCTAATGGCCCTCACTCATAGTACGGTGGCACTTATCGCGCTGGAGCAGCGGGTGGACTTTCCCGTCTTAAAGGGAGCGGCTACCATCTTCATATCGTTCACACTCGTGCAGATCGTGTATTTTCTGGTGGCCCGCTGGCGTTATTTAAATCATATGGTGAATGGGCAGCTGAGGGAATAGTCACCATCTATAAGAAAGGGGGAGAAGATCGTTATGAAAAAAGGGACTATACTGTTGGTCGCGCTAATAAGCATTGTGCTTCTCGGGGCTTGTTCCAAGTCTGACAAAATAGATGCTCCGAGAAACGGTTTGCTGCTGGTGGGGGAGAAAAAGGAGCTTGAATCTGTGATCCAGGAGCATGGGAACGAGATCAAGGAGATGCATACGTACACCGTTAAAGAGGCAAAAGTTAAGTTAGACCGTGAAGGGGGGACACTGATTCTGAATCAGACAATTGCTGAAGAAATGGTGAGCCTGGGGCTGTTCAGAGAAGCTCGCAATACGGACGACATTTACGTTTCCGATCCGCTGCCGGCGCTGCCGAAAATCGAGAAAGGAAAGGGAATGCTCTCCGCTATTAGCAAGTACAAGGATTTATCCAGTGTCGATATCGGAGGACGGACGTTGCCAGTACACTACGAAACCAACAGCTGGCTTGGTTATACCCGTTATATAGAGCACAGATTTATTATTATCGTAGATGATGAGACCTTCGGGCAGCTTACGACAGCCCAGGATAAGACGATGACGATCGTACGGTTTAATAAGGATTATGGTCAACTTACGGATGTTGAAGATAACGGCGTCGAAGCTGTCCAGAGCAATACAGATTGGTACAGAGTAACTAAAAAGATGGAGAAACGTGTTCAATATTTATGGCCGATTTCCTTCAAAGGTAGTAAAGAAGGATAAGAGTAGGCTGTACCGAACTCTTGTTTCAAACAACTAGGGATAAGAACACCGGAAAGCGTTAATATGTGCCAATATTAATCTTCCTCTAATAATTGTCCTCTATAATCAGTTTATCTTTTGCCAACTGAGAATAGAGGTGACATCATGGAAAATATGCAAGCGGAAATGGAAGGGCAAGCGCCTCGGCCGGAGGTTCGTCAGAAAAAAGAGCGGATCGAAGAAGTGACGCTGCTTCGCGCGTTTGCCTTTTTGGCGGTGGCGCTTCAGCACTGCATTGCGGAGTATATTTATCGGCCCGACATCCTGCCGGCTGACTCGATCATGCTGGCGATGCTGTTTCATTTCACCCGGTTCGGGACACCGACGTTCGTATTTCTGTCCGGTCTGATTTTGTTTTACAATTACAGCGGGAAGCTGCATTACCGTTCGTTTATCAGAAAAAGGTTCGGCGATATTTTTATTCCTTTTATAAGCTGGACGATCATTTACTGGATAGCGGTGGAAGGGGTAATCGGCGGAAAGCTCATGCAGCCATCGGCTTGGACGAGTATCTTTCAGCAGCTGATCAAGCCGACATACGGCTACCATCTGTGGTTTATCCTTATGATTTTTCAGTTTTATTTGTTATTCCCGTTGTTTTCCCGGATGGTCGGAACAATCCGATCACGGCTGCGGCCTAATTCGGAAGATGAATTATTTCCTAAGGTTGCGGGGATATYCCTGGCGCTTGGTCTGCTGCATGGAGCGCTGATGTGGCTRTCCTACTATAAAATGCCTGACTGGGCCGCTTCCGTAGGCGGTTTTTGGGCGGAGYTGATCGCGAACCGTTCCTATTATTTTGCCATGTACTTATTTTACTTCCTGATGGGGAGCGTATGCGCCTTCGGCTTGAACCGGTTTCGGAAGTTCGTAGGAGATGTTATGGGCTGGACGATGATTGCGTTCATCGGGGCATATATTTGGCTCGGCTATGATGTTTTGCGCTTCTCATCGGAGCGGATCAATTTGAATCTTTCCACCTATTTGAAGCCTTCTACTTTTGCGATTATCGTCTCCCAGCTGCTTTTGCTGTACGGAACCGCGCTGCTGCTGCAGAAAAGGAAAGGCGCGCTTTACCGCATCCTGCTGTTTATCGGACGGCATTCGTTCGGCGGTTTTCTGGCTCACGCGTTTGTGCTCATGCTGGCGAGCGGGGTAACACGGCCCCTGCATCTCACCGGGTATCATCTGCCGGCGGCGTTGATTACATTTATATTGGTTGCAGCAGGAGCGATCGGATTAGCCAGTTTACTGGAAAAGCTGCCGTTCGGACGATGGCTGATCGGCCCAACGGGCCGACGAAAGCCGAAGGCGTCTGAGGCAAGCCGTTCTGTTATGCAAAACAAACGCCGGCTGAATTTGGAGAAATAGTCAAATGTTGAAGGGACGTCACTTCGTGATGTCCCTTTTTTGACGATATTAAATCTGTTACTTTCTTACTATTAAGTGTGATTTTTGCTGGATGCTCATCTTGTGGGAAAAGATAATGACTGGTAAAATACGGTTAGACCGAAAGGAGGACTCCAATGGATCAGATTCCGAACGAGCCGCATAATCAATATTATCAACCGATGCAGCAGCTGCCGAAAACAAATAGTAAATCGATTGTGGCGCTTGTTCTTGGTATTCTCGCTATAGTTGTGCCCTATCTTGGATTTTTTATCGGTATTGTTTCTATCGTGTATGCAAGTTTATCTTTTAAGGAAATCAAAAAAAACGGTGAACAAGGCCGCGGCTTGGCGATTGCCGGACTTGTATGCGGAATTATTGGTACTGCTTTCTATGCCATTATTTTACTAATCGCCATAATTGCTTTAATCTTTCTTGGAAGCACCGGTACAGATCTGAATTATTCATCGATCTAGCCAACTTATTAGAACGGCGGACCGGCCAGATAGACACTTTTAAAAAATGTGCCCGTCTGACCGGTCTTTTGCATTCATACGGAAGGTCCAAACGACTCGTTGAGTTGAGCGACGGTTTTAAATTTCTTCCAGTCCGCATGAGCGCTCTGTACTCTTTTCCAAAATTAGTCCCTGTCTAGGCTCAATAATCCATTTTTAATGAAATACTGGGAGAGTGACGAGAGATGAACAGTAGAGAAAGATTTTCGAACCGGGTCGATTCATATTTGAAGTACCGCCCGAGCTATCCGAAAGAGGCTGTTGATTATTTGTACGACTTCGTCGGTTTACGTTCGAACAGTAAAATAGCAGACATCGGTTCCGGTACAGGGATCTTTTCAAAGTTACTTCTGGAACGCGGAAGCAATGTGATCGCGGTCGAGCCGAATCAGGCAATGCGGGTAGCCGTCGAGCAAATGTTAGAAAGCAATCCGAACTTTCAGACTATATCAGGTTCTGCAGAATCTACTGGATTACCTGATCAGTCGGTTGAGTTTATTGTCTGCGCACAAGCGTTTCATTGGTTTGATCGCTTAGCAGCGCAAACCGAGTTCCGTAGAATTCTACAGCCGGGTGGGAGAGTAATACTAATCTGGAATTCCCGTCTTACAAACGGTACTTCATTTCGTGAAGAGTACGATCAACTGCTTCATACATACGGAACCGACTACGAAAAAGTCAATCATAAAAATATTTCTCAGACGATGCTTCTCTCTTTTTTCAAGGAAGGTACGATGCGTGAAGTGCGATTCAGAATGAGTCAGGAGTTCGATTTCGAGGGCTTGAGAGGCCGGTTGCTATCATCTTCCTACAGCCCTGAGCCCGGGCAACCGAATTACAATCCGATGATGACGGAACTGCGAAATTTATTTGATAGGAATAATCAGGATGGTTTTGTTCTATTCGATTATGAAACTGAGATATTTTGGGGAGAAGTATAGATCAAGCTTCGATTATAGAGAATCATTATTCTAACGGGTAACGTTAGTTGAATCAGCAAAGCGGCAGCCTAGGACTTTATTTACGAGTCCAAGGCTGCCGCTACTTATTTTTAGAACCTAGCGCTTGGAGTGATAATCCGTATGGGATCAACACCATGAATTTAAAGGTGAATTTCCTCATTCTGATTCATATCGATTTTAGTCAATTTCACCTGCTGCATTACGATATCTTTCGTTTCTGAAGCTGTCTTGCAGCCATTTGACCTTTTGATTCAAGGCCAAGCTTCTGACGGTTGAGCAGCGGATACTCATAAAGCGGTCCTTCATAAACAATTTGAAATTGAGGCTGCTTTAGAATATCGTTAGGCGTGACCAGCGACGATGGACGGTCCCACATCTGAATTCCGCTTAAACGCATCGTTTCTGCGACGAATTGTGAGCAAAAATAGGAATGGACGGGATGTAGGTCCAGCTCAAACAGCACCCCGATCAGACCTATTAAATTATAACGGTAAAGATGCTTATCTTTTTCAAAATTGCGAATAATACGTATCAGTTCAGCTTTCTGCTCTGCCGTTACAGCTAGCCGCAGCAGCGCGCAGCGCGTACCTGGAAAGTGGCGGAAGGTTCCATCATACACATCCTCCCTGACAAAGCCGGCAACTAATGGGTTATTTGCTTTTTTTCGACCGAAGCTAAACACATCTTGCAGCTCCTCATCCAGCACGATGGATGCGTGATTATACGGTGCGCTGGTAAATCCTTTAATCAGTCTCGTAAACAAAGTACCTGTATCAGTAAGCAAAATATAGATGCTCTCGGTCATTCCGTTATCGATATTAGACTGTCTCATGCTGTACACCTCTCATTCTCAGGGCTGATTGTATCGTTTACAGTAGCCTATCGATGACTAATACCTTGTGTAATTTGAGTATAGTGAATGCAGTAACATTGATCAATACTATTGTTTCTATTATTATAATAGCAAATGACTATTATAAGGAGACCAGTCGATGGATAGCCGCCATATTCAATATTTTTTGGCTGTATGCGAGCATCTTCACTTTACTAAAGCGGCCGAATATCTCGGTATCAGCCAGCCTACCCTAAGCCAGCAAATTCATGTGCTTGAAGGCGAACTCGGTATGCCGCTCTTCGATCGAATCGGCAAAAAAATTATGTTGACGGAAGCCGGCGAGCTGCTGCGGTTACACGGCGGGAAAATGATTCAAGCGGAAAAAGACGCTAAAAACGCGATTTTTGAACTGTTTGCGGGAGAAAGAGGCAGCATCCGCCTAGGTGTTTTTCCTTCGGATTTGGATTTCCAGCTCGTCCCGTTGTTAATTTATTTTCACCAAAAATATCCCAAAATCCAGCTTCAAGCCTTATCCACGATCCACGTTCAAGAAGAGGTTCTGAGCAACAACGTAGATATCGGCATCGGTTTAAAAAGCCCTCCCGACACAAGACTTGTGCAAGAGCCGCTCGGATCAGAGCCCTACAATTTGCTTGTTAACCGTACAAATCCTCTTGCCGACAAAACACAAATTGAGCTTCTGGATTTAGAGCATATTCCGCTTGTCATGTATCCTGTTGGCTTTCTGGGCCGGGATCTGGTGGAGGATGCTTGTAGAGAACATGGTTTTTCGCTAACTACTGTCATGGAAACAAGCACGGCAACCTCGCTGCTGCAGCTCGTTCGTGCTGGAATTGGGGGAACTGTACAGCCCGAGCACCTGATCAGAGGACTACCTGACAACTCAGACCTCGTATCCATTCCGATTGTTGGGCACACGCCATTCCGTCATCTGGTACTTGTCTACCGTTCTGACCGCTTTATTAGCCACGCACAGAAGGAGCTGGCAGCGCGGCTCGCTGCTTTCTTTCTCAAGGAGGAGGGCCATTAAACACATATGACCCGCATGAAAGGCACTTTTTGATGAATAGTCCTTCTTGCGGGTCAAAGTTAAGTAAAACGCTAAAGATTTTTATATGAGTTAACAAGGTAAATTGCTTACTTTTAATGCCAGAGAAATCTGGCTTATTTGTGTTGTTGCGATGTTGCTCCTTAGTGGCAGAATAGCGGAACAATTATAGTGGTATGCTTTTAATTGGGGTATGTTAACAGTGCATACATTTATGGTGGATATTAATAATTCATTCATTAAGAAATAAATCATATTCTCATTTTTAATTACTTCATCTCATCTTTACATCATCTAAATTTAATCTTGATATGCTTTCCGTACAATAAAGAAGGAATGAAAAGAAGCTACTAGGATTCCTCCTATAGAATACCGCGAAACAGGAGCACCAGAATGAAAACCATTTTGCTCGTAGAAGACGAAGAAATACTACGTGAAATTAGTAAAGATTACTTTTTAAGCGAAGGATATGAGGTGATTGAAGCGGCCGACGGAAAGGCGGCTCTTATGATGTTTCAAGAGCATGAAGTGGATCTAATTGTTCTCGACATTATGCTGCCGGGGTTAGATGGATGGTCGGTTTGCCGCCGAATTCGAAAAGTCTCAAACGTCCCGATCATAATGCTGACTGCACGCGTCGATGAAGATGATACGCTGCTCGGATTTGAGCTAGGAGCTGACGATTATGTGACGAAACCTTTTAGCCCGCTGGTGCTCCTTGCGAGAGCGAAGCGTCTGCTCGAAAGCCGCAACCGAATCGGCAAATTGACGAAGCCTGAGGACTCCTTAGGCATAAATGGAATCAAGGTTCATTTTCCATCGCGAACCGTCACGATTGAAGGGAATGTAGTTAATTTCACACATACCGAATTCGAAATTCTCACTTACCTCATGGAGAATCAGGGTATTGTGATTACGCGAGAGCAACTGATCACAAAAATATGGGGCTATGAGTATTCAGGAGATGATCGCACGGTGAATACTCATATCCGCAACTTGCGCACGAAGCTCGGAGATAAGGCGACAAAGATCGTCACTGTCGTTCGGACAGGCTATAAGTTCGAGGCCAATGGATGAAAAACTCCATTGTACTAAAATTGTTCATCCTGACAACAACCTTATGTATGCTCATATTAGCGACCATCTACATTGGACAGACGATTTTTTTCAAAGAGTATTATGCGAACCGGAAAGTAAACGACTTACAAGCTAAGATGGAGACCTTTAAGTCGGAATATAGGAGTGCCGGGGGTAATTCGCGCACCATTCAGACTCTCGAGCAAGATYTTTACCGGAATAACAACGCATCGATTACAAGCCTCGATCATAATGGTAACTTGAAGTATATGAATGATTTTTACGTGGAATTCAAATTGCTAAAACCTGTAACAAAAGCGGAGGAAAAGGAGCGAATTAAGGTTCCTCTCTATAACGTCATGAGCATGGAGGGAGCCACTTCAGGCCAACCGTTGCTTACGATTGGCGACGATTTATTATTTAGCGGGATAAAGAACAACTCCATGTTAATTCCAATCGCGCTGCAACAACAGTCGGGGGGTGTCATATACTCTAACGAACTATTCATGCGACAATCTTTCGTCGGCAGCGAGAAACAGTTAAAATATAAAACGAAGAAGGAATGGATCACCTCCAATAAATCGTCAGTTGTCACTCTTTTTGGAGAAATCACTGACATCCGGCTTCCAAAAAGCGGAGGATCATCGGATTTTATCTATTCCAATAAGCTGTTCCTAGAACAAATCAACTCATTTCAAGCGAAGCTGCTGTTTAATGAAATCCAAAAGACGGAATCGCTATCCATACAAGATTACGAGCTAAATAACGTGAAGTACAAGGTGTTCATACTGCCGATACATTTTGACAATGGTACAACAAACTACATCTTCGCCATGGCATCGCTGCAGCCGGTAGACGAAGCCGTACAGATGGTGAAGGACTACTACGTCTATATCGTGTTGTTTGTCATTGTGCTCATTCTGTTTGCGTCGCTCTACTTTTCCATAAAAATCGCAAGGCCATTACTAAAGATCAATCAAACAACGAAAAAAATAGCAAATCTCGATTTCTCAGAAAAGATTACTGTTCATTCTAAGGACGAAATCGGGGACCTGTCGCATAATATTAATCAATTGTCTGCTACGCTGCATTCTTACATCGGCAAGCTGCGGGAAGATATCGAAAAAGAAAAGCAGCTTGAACGCACGAGAAAAGAATTCATCTCAGGCGTATCCCACGAGTTGAAAACGCCGTTGAGTGTCATGAAGAGCTGCATTTCGATTCTTAAGGATGGTGTGGCCGTGCAGAAGAAGGACTATTACTTCGAAGCGATGGAGAAAGAAGTCGACAAGATGGACCTTCTGATTGTAGATATGCTCGAGCTTGCGAAATACGAGTCCGGCACGTACAAGATGCAGATGGACGAGTTCTATATCGACAAGTCGATCGAATCCATCTGTGGGCAGTTGGCACCCGAAATTAGCGGTAAACATTTGCGGTTAAGCGTTCAACTTATACCACTCGAAGTCATTGCAAATCAACACCGTATCGAACAAGTCATCACGAATTTCATGACGAACGCAATTCGATACACACCGGAGAACCAAGAAATCATTATCTCGACGATCGAGGAAACGAATCAAGCCGTGGTTTGTATAGAAAACAAAGGAGCTCATATCCCTGAGGAGCAACTGGATAAAGTTTGGGATCGGTTCTATCGGGGAGATATGTCACGGCAGCGATCCGATGGGGGAACTGGGCTTGGCCTCGCCATCTCCAAAAATATATTAGAGCTGCACGGAGTCGAATACGGCGTAGCCAATACGAAGGATGGCGTCGTTTTTTACTTTAGCCTGAAAAAGAAAAGATAATACGATTTTGTCTTTAACCGCTTGCTAAGAAGGTGAACTTCGCCTCCTTGACGAGTGGTTTTTTTATGGGCATAAATCTTTATCTCATCTTAATATTAGCTCCATTTCGTCTTAATAGGTTCTAATTATGATGTGCTTATGAAAAAAACAACGAAATATTTAACACTAGCAGTCGTCGGAGTCGTATTGTCAACAGGTCTTTTCCAAATTCTCTCTGAAGGAGCGACAAAAATAGGTGCGGTCCAAATAGAGACCATTATAACAAATAATGAGGTGAACTYGCCTTTGAACGGAAAAACAATCGTTCTCGATCCCGGCCATGGAGGAAAGGATGTAGGTTCCACTGGCAGTCTAGGGACGTATGAGAAAGATGTCACGCTGCTCACAGCGCTAAACGTGAGAAGAGAATTAGTCAAACAAGGTGCAACTGTTGTCATGACGAGAGAAGCCGATACTACTATCTCACTGGAAGCAAGAACGGAATTGGCGCTGGCCAAGAACGCTGATTTGTTCATTAGCATCCACTTCGATGCCTTCCAAACCAATGATGTATACGGGATGACGACTTACTATAACAAACCACAGGATCAGGAGATAGCTTGGCAGATACATGACCAATTATTCAAACAGGGCATTGATACGAAGGATAGAGGTGTAAAGCTCGGCGATTATCATGTAATTCGTGAAAACACGAAGCCCGCTATTCTGTTAGAGCTCGGATACATTTCAAATAAGAACGAAGAAGCGAGAATGCAATCCAAATTGTTTCAAGACCAAATTTCGATGGCGATCGTCAGTGGCGTTATGTCGCTGCACAATAAATGGATTATATAAAAAGGAACGTTTACTAGACAGTTTGCCTGTAAATGTTCCTTTTTTATGAATATAGATCATTTAATGATCTTCGCTGCGCTAGCAGAAAGCATTTTAAAGAAGGTTCAATTCCGCTGAAGTGAACAAAAAGTTAATACGTAATAAGATGACAAAGTATCTAAACCCTTTGACTTTTTGTATTTAGTACAATATCATAAGTAGTAAGTAGTAAGTAGTAAGTAGTAAGTAGTAAGTGGTAAGTGGTAAGTTAAAAGTCTTCGAAAGGGTGATACTACCATGTTAAAAAATTTATCAATTCCCCAAGAGTTTGTCTTACTTGCATTAGATCGTGAAACCAATAAATTAAAGTCTATTTTTCGTATGCATGTTGCCTTGTATACAATAATGGCTTGTATAGTGGAACTTTCTATAAATGGCAACGTTACATTTGAAGGCGATGATACTGTCAGAATTTCTAACTCAGCATCCACAGGTGAAAAATATCTTGACAGATTACTCGAAATTATGACTGCTGAGAAACCTAAGAAGCTAAAGGAGTGGGTTTCTTACTTTTATTATAGACAAAGAGAAATTTATAAAATGGTTGTAGAAAGCCTTGTAGATAAAGGAGTTCTAGAGATTGAAAATACGGAAGTTTTATTTGTTGTTCCAGTAAAAAAATATTCGGATGTAGCAAATACAAGGAACCACATCGTAGAGAAAATTCGAGCTGAGTTATTAGAACATGGGAATGTAGAAGAACATACATTAGCCTTAGTGTTATTTTTAAACATTAAAAATATGCTAAACGATTATTTTTCTGATTACGAACAAAAAACTTTAAAGCAAAAACTAGAGATATTGCGTAAAGAGGACATTAATAAAAAAATTAGAACGATTGATAAAGCTATCCAAAATATTGAATCTGGATTATAGCTTCAAGTGTTGCAGCAACATAAGGGAGAAAAATATGGGAAGAAAAAGAAGTTTAGATAAAATTTTATCATCAGAGTATGTGAGTATCAGTGAGTTAGTAGAACTTTCTGGAGTTCGATACAGTACCATTAAATATTACACGGAAGAGGATATGATCTCATTTGAGCAAGAGGATATAAGACTGACAAGAAGATACCCACGTGAATTAGCACTAAAGCGACTTGAGGAAATTCGTGTAATGAAAGAAGAAGAAGGATTGACTATAAAACAAATTAAAGAAAAATTATAATTAATCCCTGCTGCTGTGAGCGTCTTCCCTGACGAGCTTTATCAAGCGTCGGAGAGCTGGACGAAGAAGGCGTATCCTAAGCTTATTCATTACAACAAGGTCAAAAAGGGCGGACATTTCGCGGCGTGGGAACAGCCGGAAATTTTCGTTGAAGAACTCCGCGCGGCGTTCAAGTCTGTACGCTAATTGGAGTCAGATGGGATGACAGGCTGCCGAAATTCGGCAGCCTGTCGAGTTTATGGGCAGAGCATGTTAGCGCGTGAAACACTTTTACCATTTAATGCTTGATGAGGTGGACGCTTCTATGATAAAGGGCGGAATTGAAAAAACAGGTAAGCTACGCTGGAAGACAAACCCTAAGTGAAGAACATTATAAAGTGGTAAGAACATTAACTTCATTAAAGACCGCGTGTATTGCGGCTTTTTTGATTAGGCTTAGACAGTCACCTTTCCATAGAGGTGGCTTTTTTTATTCTTAAAACAATGACATGAATTTGCTAAGAATGTCTTATATGTATCTTAAAGTCGTATACTTATCCTTAAGCTATCACCAGCTTAGAGGAGGCAGCCGCGGCAGCCGGCCAAATACGATTGGCTGCCTTTTTTGTTGAGCTAACGTGCAGAGTAGCTCAGTTGGTCGTGGAATTCCTTTGGTGCTTAACGTATAGTAAAATTAAGTGTTTTCAAATATAGGGGGATTCTAGCGCGGTGTACGAAATAGTGTTTTTTGATGTTGATGGTACTTTATACAGTGAAGTAGATAGAGGTATCCCTGAAAGTACAAAAGTGGCTATTAAGAGGCTTCATGAAGAAGGTATTAAGGTCGTAGTTGCAACAGGGAGACCACATAATTTGTGCGAAGAACTAATTGCACTAGGCATTGATACTTTAATATCATCAAATGGAGCACTTGTTAAAACCCAATGTGATGTTATTTATAAGTCAGTACTTTCTCCAGCGACTGTTCGTGAACTATCAAGTTTTGCCGAGTTAAACGGACACAGTATTTCTTATTTTACAGATTCGATTTCAATGAATGGTATCGGAGAAGAAGAAGAACGTGTTAGAACTGCACTAGTAGAGACCCTTGCTCTTAGCGATTATCCGAACAAATTAGACATACTCCCAGAAGAGATTTACTGTATGTGTTTGTACGCTGATGAGAGTGAAGCAATAAAATTTATTGATAACTTTCCGCAACTTCAGTTTGTACGTTTCCATAGTTATGTAATGAACATCCTTGAAACTCAAGTGGTCTCTAAATCGGAAGCAATCAAAAAAGTACTGGATTATTACAAGATTGACGTTTGCAATTCTATCGCTTTTGGTGATGGTGGAAATGACTTGGATATGGTAGAGTTCGTTGGCCTTGGTATTGCTATGGGCAACGGTGAGGAACGTCTTAAACAAAAGGCAGATTTCGTTACCAAAAAAGCAAGTGAAGATGGCATATACTATGCCTTAACAAAATTTGGCGTTATTTGATACTGAAGGCTCCATCATTGAACTAAAGGGTAACGATAGTTGAATAACACTCTGGGATGAGCAGGCGCTGCGGTGGTCTGCTCATTTTATTAAGCTAACAGGCAGTCACTCGTAACAACGCATTCGTTCAAAATTGTGGTATTATCTAGTAAATGGTTTAGGAGAGTGTTTCCATGGATGATAGCGTTGAAATCGTAAAAAAATTTTATGATGAAACCGTACATTACGAATGGGACCGGTTGGACCGCCATAAAGTGGAGTTTGAACTTAGCAAACGCTACATGAACCGTTACATTAAGCCGAACGACATCGTATTAGACCTCGGAGGCGGTCCAGGGAAATATTCACTCTACCTCTCTGAGCTTGGCTGCGATGTAACACTTGCCGACCTTTCACAAAACAACGTAGATTTTGCGATGAATAAGGCACAAGAACTTGAGCTTCCTCTTAATTCCATTTGCGTAGATAGCCGTGATTTATCAGCTTTTGAAGATGGATATTTTGACCACTTGTTATGCATGGGACCGATGTATCATCTAAAAGAAGAGAACGACAGGGTAAAAACGATAAACGAATGTTTGAAAAAACTAAAACCAAATGGAACTCTTTTCGTGGCATTCGTCTCGTCTTTTTCATTCGTTTGGGATTATCTCATCAGCAATCCAGGTATGATTCTCACGGATGAAAGAAAATCAGAACTCAATATTATTCTTGACGATGTGAATTTTTCTGGACATGGATTTACGGATAATTTTTTTATACGTCCAAAGGATGTACTTCCATTTTTCGAAAAATTTGAACTTAAAAAACTACATTTGGTTAATTGCGAAAGCTTTTTATATTTGCGTGAGCCGGAACTTCTTAAGCAATCACCTGAAGTAATAACAGCTTGGTTGGACTTGGCAGAGCAAGTATGTGAACGTGAGGACCTAATGAGTTTAGCTGAACATTTCATGTATATTGGAAGAAAAAACAAAGATAAATGAAATTACCATTATTAAGCTAACTTTTCTTACTCAAGGAGTTCTTGGAATGGAGTGATAAATATGCGAGGTGAAGAAAATGGGGATGAATTTTACAGCTTTCTTAGGTCATAAGTTAAATAAAGATGATATTCAATTATTATGTCATGCTCTAAATTCTAGATCTTTAAAGCACGTCGAGGAATTCATTACTCACTTACTCCCATATAATCCTGAAGATGTGGGGAAGCCATGGAAGGTTCGTGATGGGATTGGTGGCACTATGAAATGGGGGAAAAGACATGGAATTGATCCTACAAGGGATTACCAAAAGCTTTGGGGATAAAAAAGTGCTCCAGGGCGCAGGGTTCCATTTTCATAAGGGTAAAATATACGGTCTGCTGGGTCGCAACGGCGCCGGGAAAACGACATTGTTCAACTGTTTAAGCGGTGAAACCAGGATAGATAGCGGACATGCTTGGTTGAAAGACGAGGGAGGAGAGAGAAAACTGGCCGAGGAGGACATCGGTTATGTGTATTCGTTGCCGATCCTGCCCGAATTTCTGACCGGTTATGAATTCGTCAAGTTCTTCCTCGATATTAACCGGGACAAGCAGCCGAACTCCAATATTGACACTTACTTCGATAGGATGAGCATGTCGCAGGAAGACAGACACCGGCTTATTAAAAACTACTCCCATGGGATGAAAAACAAAATTCAGATGCTGCTTTTTCTCATTTCAAAACCGCCGGTCATTCTGCTTGACGAACCGCTGACTTCCTTCGATGTGATTGTGGCACTCGAGATGAAGAATAGGCTGCGCGAGATGAAACGCGATCATATTCTCATTTTCTCCACCCATATTTTGCAATTGGCCGCCGATTTGTGCGATGAGCTTGTCGTGCTGAACAACGGTCAATTGTCCGCTGTACCGACCGAATTGCTGCATAGTCTGGAGTTTGAACAGAGTATTATTTCTTTGCTGAAGGATGAAAGTCATGCTGAGAACAGTTAGCACGCTGTTTTCTATTCGGACTTCCTCAGCCGTCAATCGATTGATTTATTACGCTCAGAAGCTGCCGTTGGTTGGCCGAGCAGTTAAGGATCCTCTATACGCCAATCTGGATGGGAAAAAGGCGATTGCTATCATCGCATTCCTTCTGCACATCATTTGGGGCTTCGGATCCAAGCTGGCTTATCTAGGGCTAATGGTTTACGTGCCGGCCGTCGTATGGAACGAGACCCTGTCTCAGGAGGATCAGCTTTCGCTGTTCATGCATATTTTCTTGCTGCTGAGCTTTGGGACGGCGGGTGTCATCAGTGCATCGGTTATGGAGACGAAACGTGAGAAGTACATTGCAGTCAAGCTCATGCGGATGAAGCCTGCCGCTTATATGCAAGCGTCGCTGGGATATCGTTATTTCTCATACTTTATCTACTATATTCCGGCAATGCTGCTCTTCACCTCCTTCCTGAATGTCCCGGTTCTTCAGGGGATGGCGCTGGCCGTGTCGGTCACGCTTTGGCGGGTGTTCTGCGAATATCTCCATCTGAAACTTTTTCAAAAAACGGGCATCGTACTCATCAAAAATACTGTGGTTGTGTGGCTTGCGATTGGACTTGGCTACGGTGCTGCTTATGCGCCGATATTACTAAAATGGACTCCTTCCATCGGCAATCTGTTGCTCCTTTGGCCCGTTACGATGGTCATTGCGGTGTTTGGCGCGAGTGCCGCGGTGCAGTTAAAACGATATTCTGACTATCGAACGGCAGTGGATGCTGCGACGAAGCGGGATGATCCGCTGCTCGATCTTGGGCAAATGTTCAATGAAGCCAATCAAAAACAGGTGAAATTGAAGGACATCGACTTTACGCCTACCGTCGGGCAGACGGACCAATTGAAGAGTCGGGAAGGTTATGCGTATCTGAATGCATTGTTTTTCGCCAGGCATCGCAGTCTAATCGTACGACCCCTGTGGAACAGAATGGCGATTATCGGCGCCTTAGGGGTGATCGGCGTAACGTTCTCTGTCATCGATACCGAAAGGGCCTCCTCCCTGGCTGCAAACTGGACAATGGGAATCCCTTATTTGATTTGGATCATGAACTTCCTGTCCATAGGAGAAAGAGCGTGTAAGGCCATATTCTATAACTGTGATCTCAGCCTTATGCGGTACAGCTTCTACCGAAAAGCGGCCGACCGTCATTTCCGTCAACGGTTATCCCGCATCTGCGGGCTTAATCTGGCGCTTGCCGCCGCGCTTGGAGCCGCATTGACCGGATTTGCTCTGGCTGCCGGGGGAGTTCCGACAGAAGAATTGCTCCTGACGTTGCTCTTCGTGTTTGCGCTTTCTGTGTTTTTCTCCATTCACCACCTGTTCCTATATTACATCCTGCAGCCTTATTCGACCGAGCTAAATATGAAAAATCCTTTTTTCTTTATCGTAAACGTTGTTGTTTCTATGGCGTTCGTATTGGTCATCATCCTGAAAGTCGATACCGCGGCACTCACGATAGCCATAGTCGCCATCACGGTCGTTTACTTCATGACGGCGTTGATCCTTGTTAGAAGATGGGGACCTCGCACTTTCAGAGTGAAATGAGCGATTTGCTGCACCCCAGAATAGGTCAGGCCCTGCAGCAAGCCATCATTCCGAACGGATCATGGCTTGCTGCAGGGCCTTTTTATTCGCATAGGGTTGGGCACATGAACGGCTTTGGCACTTTTTCCATGGTTACCTAAGTAGCCATCAATGCCTCTACGCAGCACTAAAAAAAAAAGAAAATTTAGCTCTTCAAGGAAATGTGAATACACACCAGCGGTTAATGCTTAAAACGATGATTGGGCATATCGATTTTTTGGATGAGCAAATTGAAGCTATTTATTTCCGCAGTTAGTGCATTCCCGCACCTTCTGACGGATGAAGATTTATATATCGCTGTAAGCAATATGTATTCAAAAGTTAAAAATGACCTATCAGACAAACCATTTTTTAATACAAGAAATTAATGGACAATGGATAACAAAACATAATAAACGAGATACCGAGCTTTATTAAGAGATGAATTTAGTCATATTTTGAGTACAACTGGATTCTCTGATATCGAGTGGTGTATGCCATCAGAATCGGGTTATTACCAGCCCATTGTAACTGCTCGAAAAAAATGTAGTTTAAGCTAACGGGTACGATAGCTCAATAATGACATGGAGGCAGCCGATCACAACGATCGGCTGCCTCTTTTAAGATATCGGGCAATATAGCTTAGCAATAATTAATTTTTGCCAGTCATGATCTCCTACAGTTTGTTATTATATGTGATAGAACATTTTTCTAGATATGTATAAGGGAGATATTATAAGTCCAGGTGTATACCATTTCAAATCTTTTGGGCATTTTAGATGGTATAATATCGATTCCAGATTACGCACAGCAAAAGCCCAATGGCGGACCCTGACGATGCGCACTTGGCCTCTCGATGAGGCATCGGCCTGGGTCGAGAAGCACCGCCGCGAGTGGAACCAGCACTTTGGCGCTCTGGAATTGCACCTCAAGTCCATGACCCAAAAGGAGGAACAATGAACATGACCACATCTGCACCAGAGTTCACCATTACCCGCACCCTGAATGCCCGCCGCGAGCTTGTATGGCGTGCCTGGACCGAGAAGAAGGAACTCGCCGCCTGGCTGCCTTCGACACCTCTGGAGTCAATCTCCTTCGACGTCCGCGAAGGCGGATGCTATCGCTACACAATGGTCAATAAGGAAACCGGCCAGGAGTATCTAACCGGAGGTGTGTTCCTTGATGTCATTCCTTATGAACGGCTCGTCTTCACCTGGGGTTACCCCGATGCTCCCATCGAGGACTCCCCTGTGGTAACCCTAACCCTCACCGCACAAGGCGATTGCACCGAGATGATCTTCCAACTACGCGGTTTCGCTGGTCACCCCGGCGATCAGTATGTGTACGACGGCTGGTCTAATACGCTCGACAATCTATCGAAGCACCTTCCTGAACAGAAGTAATACACCTCAGCAAGAGCCTCACGGCAACCCGCAAGTTATGATTCTGCTAACGGAATGAAAGAGTACAGCTTGGAACAGAACCATGGCTTCTTTCGTTCAACCTTGCCATTGAACAAACGGGGGACGCTAATTAGACTATACTTAATTTAGTTTTATTAAGCACGTAAAAATGATGAAAAAGGAGGTATTATGAATAAACGAGAACGAATTAAAACAATCTTTTTATATGGTGTCTTCATTTGTTACATAGTTTTTTTAATTAAATTATTGTTCTTATCAAGAATTTCACTTTTGGAGATGTTTAATAGTCAAAGGACTTTAAATAGGTCAATCAATCTTATTCCATTTTATAGTATAAAGGAATATATACTTGGCGGTTCTACGACTATAAAAAAATTCGCTTTTAGTAATGTGGTTGGTAATATAGTTATTCTTATTCCTCTTGGTACTTATTTGTCATTATTCAAAAAGGACAAAAGAGTAATAATCAATCTGTTGTTTATATTCTTTGTGAGTTTATCTGTTGAAATCACTCAGGGGCTTTTAGGCATCGGAACATCAGACATTGATGACATAATTTTAAATTGTTTGGGTGGATTGATTGGTATTTTAGGGTATAAGTTTTTAGCGTTTATATTACGATATGAGAAAAAAGTACGCACCGTAATCACAATAATATCTGCTATAGGATTACCTGTTATATTATATTTATTATACATGGTGACATTGAGACTCTGAATTGCACTAACGGGGACTATAGTTTAACTATCACCAGAACGAGACTGCCGACATGAAACGGCAGCCTCGTTGAGCTAACGGGAAGAATAGTTTAATTGTACATTTACAAAATAAAACCCCGTATTTTATTAAAAGACCTGGTGTGGAGGGATATTTAAAATCTGCCAAGGATTTAGGTCTAAAAGTCGGCTTAGCATCAAGTGCACCAAAAGATTAGGTTATGGGGTATCTTAATACGCTTAACTTGGTACACTATTTCGATTGCATTCGTGTTCGGGAGGATGCAAAGAAAGTAAAACCCGACCCGGACCTATACCTTCAAGTAATAAAAAATTTCTGTATTGAACCTAAAGAGGCTATTGCTTTTGAGGATTCCCCAAATGGTGCATTAGCTGCGAAAAGAGCGGGCATGTATTGCGTTATTGTTCCAAATGATGTTACTAAGGATTTATCATTTTGTGATATTGATTTACGTTTGGTATCGATGGAACAAATAAACCTGGAGTTACTTATTGAACAACTTAACCAAATCTGAAGTTGTTAGTGGTACATGCTACATGCTACATCTAAGTTCGTGGAGTAGATTCTATTGTATATTCTCATTACGTTAACGAGACACGATAGTTGAACGGAAAATGGAGCAGTTTGCCGCGGCAGCTGCTCCATTTATTATTAAGCTAAGGGGCAGGTTAGTTTGGTTATATGCATACTTGACCACCAGTCTTATGGTAAAATACCCCAAGTAGTTAAGGAGGGTATGCGATGAATATTGAAATAACACTGGTCCCGTATGAAGAGAAGACAGTACTTTACAATCTCATTCAGCTATATCGTTACGACAGTAGCGAATTTGACGGACACGTATTAAACAACCATGGGCTGTACTTATACAAATACTTCGATCATCAGTGGACAGATGAGTATCGACGTCCTTTTTTAGTCAAAGTGGATGGGGAGATTGCTGGCTTTGTTCTGATTAGCCTCGATGTTCCAAAAGAATATATGAAACTGAGTACTGCTGAAAAAACAAACACGATAAGTGAATTCTTTATTATGAGGAAATACAGGCGCAAAGGAGTAGGTAGGAAAGTTGCTTACTCACTGTTTGAACAGTACTGTGGTGTATGGGAGGTGCGACAGACATTTGCTAATAAGAGAGCGTATGAATTTTGGAAGCAGGTAATTACACAATACAAAGAAACTAATTTTTATAATGAGCAGCTTATACAAAATGATAAGTGGAATGGTCCTGTCTTTGTATTTGATTCAATAAAAAGCTGAACTAACGGGTAAGGATAGTTGAACATACAAGGAGCAGTTTGCTGCGGCAGCTGCTCCATTTCTTTGTTAAGCTAACTGGCAGAAGGTGGAATGGTTATTTATTATCACTCTCTCTTTTGCCAGAGTAACACATCCGCTTCACCGTCTGGCGCAACGGGCTGTGAATGGGGAGCGGAATTGGCCAGCCAAATTCTCCCTATGGTATTTCCGACCAGGATCGTTCGAAAATCCCGGCCATGTCCGCCGACTTGGTATAATCAGCCGTTCGTAGGACGATGGAAGAAGCACTGTTTTTATGAACCGACCGCGAAAGAATGTGAAAATGTATATAATACGTTTTAACGAAAAGAGCTCATTAGGATCTCTTAACCTGACTTGTCACAGCCATGTTCTACTTGACGGGGTGCAGTTCATGGTGTGGCTGCCGTCTTCTCAACTAACGGGCAGGATAGTGTAATCACTGCGCGAACACTTCAGATAGGGGTCCCGCGAACAAAACGCGAAAAACGTACGCTAAGGAATCCGGCTAATGTGCAAAGTAATACGGGAATCAACTTTTAGGGTAATACCGTCGAAGCTATTATATTGATGCATCCGAGCAAAACAAAATTGAGAGCAAATTCGGTGAGACCAAGCGAAGGTTCGGGATTGGTCGTATTCAAGCACGCCTTGCGAAGACCAGCCAAACCGTAATTGTTCAACTGGTCATGAATTTGGAGCGCAACCTCCTGATTCATTTTTGCTTCATTCTAGGATGGTTTCAAATCTACCAATACAAACGCAAGGTGTGTTGAATTGATCATTAAGTAAGGTCTAATATATCACATCGCCGATTTTGCGGCGGGCGCATTTGCTAACCTTCTGCCTCTTCATGAGGTAGAGGTTTTTTTCGCTTATTTGGTCCACGGCGGTTATAGACAATTAGTTCAAATCCATGTATAGTTGTATGCACGAGTAACCAACCGTTCAACATCGTAATCGTTCTTAGAGAAAAGAGGTCCTTGATGAAACCGACATTGGATGAATCCCAACCAATCTTTCAACAGATTGCCCAAATGATCATGGACGAGATTGTGGGGGGCGAATTGAACGAAGAGGAACAAATTCCTTCCGAAAATGAATTGTCGCGCTTCTATAACATCAATCGGGCGACAGTACGCAAGGGTCTCCAGGCTTTGGTGGATGCAGGAATTATTTATAAACAGCGAGGGATAGGCATGTTTGTAGAGAGTGGAGCGAAGCTGCAATTGTTGAAGGAACGTCAGCGTCACTATCGCGAACAATTCGTCCTTCCCTTGTTGGAAGAAGCGAAGAGAATCGGATTAAGCAAGGAATCGGTCGTTCAGTTGATTCTGGAGGAGGAGTAATGATGATAGACGTAAACGAAGTGGCGTATTCGTACGACAACGTTCCCGTTCTCGATAAAGTATCGTTCGAGGAGAAGGAGCCGGTGATCACTGGGCTGTGGGGGCGCAACGGGGCCGGCAAAACAACGCTGATGAGACTACTGGCCGGTCATCAACGGCCTCACGGCGGAACGGTTCAAGTTATGGGCTCGGCACCTTACGGTAACCCGGCGGCAGTTCGGCATGTTTGCTACATGCAGGAGGATCATCCGTTCAGCACGATCTGGACGGTACAGGATGCGCTTCGTTTCGGTCGATATTTCAATGCCAACTGGGATCAAGCTACGGCAGACCGTCTGGTCGAAACTTTCAGATTGGACCGCAAGAAGAAAGTATCCAAACTGTCCAAAGGGATGAAATCTGCGCTACAGTTTATTATCGGGTTATCTAGTCATGCCGACGTAACGATACTCGATGAGCCGACGAACGGCCTGGATGCCGGGATACGGAGAAAGCTGTATGAGGCATTAAGGGAAAGCCATGAACAATTGCCTCGTCTCATTCTGATTTCGACGCATCATATTGAAGAAGTCCAAACGCTCTGCGAATCATTGATCGTTATGCACAAGGGCAAGTTGCTGCATCATAAACCGATCGACGAGTTCCGCGAGCAAGGTATATGGTTGGTTGGCGAACGGAGCGCGGTGATAAACGTTATTGACGGTCATAAAGTGCTGGAGAAAAGCGCGATGGGATCGAAAATCAGGGTGATGCTCGACGCCCCATATTCGAAGCAATGGAAAGAGCAAGCACAAGCCTATGGACTTTCCATTGAGAAAGCAAACTTGCAAAATTATTTGCTTAATATAACTGAAGATGCGGAGGTAAACATATGAACGCACAGAGCGCGGTATTCCGATTGATGTACCATGATGTGAGCTGGTATTTTGCCAAACTTATGCTGCTGTCCATTACCGTTCCGTTGACGATCGTATGGATCATCGCGGGCTTGGTCTTTGACCTCGATCGGGAAACGATTGCCGCGATATCAGGGCCTGCATACTTCTTTCTCGCCGGATTCGGGCTCTTCGGATTCAAGTCCCTCTTTCCAATAACGATCGGAATGGGAAGTACGCGCGAGCAATTCCTTAAAGCTTACTACGGCATGGGCATAGGGGGCGTTATTTTCAGCGTCTTGTGTCTGAACATCTGCCAATACGCGCTAGTCACGATCTATCAATGGAATTCGGTAGAAGCCGGCATTCTTCATGCTGCAAGGTTGTTTCTGGCAGAGTACCATTTCTTCGACTATTTGTGGATCGATCTGATGGTGGGCATGACATGCTTCGGTCTTACATTTTTCGGCAACGCCATCGTGTATCGGGTAGGATTTATGCGCAGCGTTATTATATTAATGATCGTAACGGTCGCAGGCATATTTCTTTATTATGGAGGCATTATTTCCGCCTTGTTCGACTTGACGTCGAATTTCAAGATGAGTGCGATGGCGATCGCTTCATGCATCGGGGCGGTGAGTCTGGCTGCGTTGTTCGCCACGTATCCTATGCTGCGCCATGCGCCATTGCATCCGATGCCGAGAAAAGGATAACGAATAAATGGTTGGACCGCTATCAACAACATATATCATCCGGATCGGGTGTACGAGCGGCATTCGACCGGACCGAAGTTGAAGCGGATTCGAGAAGAAATGGGCAGAAACATGGAAGTGGCATCAGCCGGATTTCGGCATCATCCATTAAGCTAACGGGACACGATAGCTGAATATTGACACCGAGGCAGCCAGTAGGACAATCGGCTGTCTTTTCCTCATTAACTTACGCTAACGGGTAGGATAGTGAAAAACTGGAACTCGGTTATTCGCAACATAATTACTTACATTCTCGTCTTAAAGGTAGCGCAGAATATGGGGTGGGAACTTTGAAAAAGTCAGTTTTAGGAGTAGCCTTGCTACTTTTCGTATGTGTGCTTGTTGGTTGTAGTGCCTCATCAGAAGCCAAAAAGGGCAATTACATTATTGCAAAGGAAGATAATCGAATCTTAGTGGCGAAGCAAGTTTCCCTAAAAGACGCAGAAAGTAAGTCCTTTGCTACACTCAAAAAGAATAATATTGAATTAATTTATTACATTGTTGAAGATTCTGAACTGTACAACGAACTTAGAGTAGGTGAGGAAGTTAATGTAAATCCCAAAACCAATGACAAAGGCAAATACGTTGTTATGCAATCCGATCCACCACAAATTGTTGCTGGTGTGATAGAAAGACATAACCAAAAACACGAAAGCATAATGCTAGACAATTTATTACAAGCAATGGAAAACCAAGGTTTAAAATTACTTCAAATTCAACCGAAGGGTGGCCCATCATATTTCGAAAAGCTCAACAATGTTAAGTCAGTGACTTATGCTATAGATACATATAGCATGGGTGATGTCACAGATGAAGTTGAAGTCAATTCATCACTTGTAGCAATTGTTAATATGTCGGTCTACGTGTTTGATTCTGTAGAGGCTCGAAATAAAGGACGTAAAGACTTAAATGATAAATTACAACTCGTTGACCTAGCAAGTCCGCCTAGTATTTATGAAAACAAAAATGTGCTTGTAGTCCATTTTAAGTATCCCGATGAACCAGTCAAGTACGATGAAATGATTCAACAGGCTGTTAAAGGGCTGTAATACGAAAGAGTTGGACATCTTCTGGTAATCAAACCAAGTGGCGTGTTACGCTAACGGGGAACTATAGCTTAACAATCACCAGAACGAGGCTGCCGGCATAGATCGGCAGCCTCGTTGAACTAACGGACAGTTTAGTTCAAAAAAGGTTTAGACCATTGTTGATTGGGAAAGGTGTAAAAAAGACGGACGGTGGTGATTCATCTGTACTTAGAGAAGGTTGAAGAGCATGAAGTACAGCTATTGGTCAAACAATTTGGAACATTAGCTGTTCATGAAGAGGAAAACCCCAATCATTTTTTCAATCATATAGGAGTTTTAGATGTTTTTGACCACTGCTTGACGGAGCAGGAAGCGTCAGAACTGCTGACTTCTTTTGAAGAGCATAATCTCGAATATGAAAAGAATTTTATTGATTTTTTTCAATTGGTATACAAAGAAAATAACACGACCCAAACAATATTTGTAGATGTTCGTTTTCCTTTTGAAGAGGGGTCTCCTTACAAAAAAGCAGTCATTAAAACAATTCTAAAGAGATTAAATGATTCGGAAACCCTAACATTCAGGGAATTGTTGAGTTACAAATCCACTTTATATAAAATAAATGATTTCAACACTCTAGCCTTCGTTGTAATGCTATCTACTAGGGAATTATGTTTTTCTAATTTCTATTTTTCTAATCTTGAAGCAGTATTTTTGGGGAACTATGATTTAAGCTTTCCATTATACTGCAAAGATAATGAAAACTTTGAAAAGTTCAAAAAGTTTGCACATAAAGCTGGACTTCACATTAGGCAATAAAAATTGAATGAGCAGGCGCTGTAGTGGCATGGAAAGGAGCCCTTTGCGGCTCTTTTTTTCTATGTCTATTTGTAAGATTAAGAATGTAACGAATGTCTCTTCATGATGAAAATCACTGTTTTTTAAACATATATATCGATTATTTGGGTGTTGATTACAGAATATTACAACTATAATGAGTCGTAGAAAGGGGGGGCAGCCTCTTTTAGACAAGCAGGTCGACAGGGATCTATCAACTAATTAATGGATGGTGATTAAGTAATGGGATTTAAGAGAAGTTCATTTGGCAGGAAGATACTGACAGGTGTTGTGGTTATTCCGCTTCTCCTTACGAGTATAGCGACGGCATCTGCATCCAGTACGGATATGCAAGTCAATGAAGGAAACGCACGCGGCATTCAGCTGGAATATTTGGACCGTGGCTTAACTGCGGCCTCTACATCGGAAGGTGTATTTCTTAGCTGGCGACTGCTCGCGAATGAGGTGACGGGATATTCGGAGACTGGTTTGACAGGAGCGAATTTCAACGTGTACCGCGACGGTGTTAAAATTGCGGTGATCGATAACAGCACCAATTACCTCGACAAAGACGGCTCCGCTGCTTCGCAATATTATGTAAGCGCTATTTTAAACGGCCGGGAGGTAGATCAAAGCGCCCAGGTTAAGCCTTGGGGAAATGCCTATTATGATCTGCCGCTACAAAAACCAGCAGACGGAATCACACCGGCAGGAGAAGCGTATACCTACTCCGCGAATGATTTGAGCGTAGGCGATGTCAACGGTGACGGACAGTATGAGTTATACGTCAAATGGGAGCCGTCCAATTCGAAGGATGTGTCACAAGTCGGATATACTGGCGTGACCTATATTGATTGCTACGAGATAGACGGAACACTGTTATACCGAATTGATCTGGGCGTGAATATTCGTTCCGGTGCTCATTACACGCAATTCATGGTTTACGATTTTGATGGAGATGGTAAGGCGGAAGCGATGCTGAAGACCGCTCCAGGAACTAAAATCATCACGTATGACCGGCAAGGCCAAGTCTCCTCCGAGAAATATATTACGATGCCGATTGAGGATGTAAATGCCGGCTACAGCAATAAGGATGATTACCGGATGAGCAGTGCTGATTATTATGAGCATCTGGTTGGTGTGTTTATGAACTGGTCAGAGCATGAGGAAGTGAAAAACGGCAGTTGGCCAGCTACGCTCGAAGAGAGCTTCGGAATCGAAAAGAAATACGACTATCCTTTATCCAAAGTGGATGCGGAGAGCATGGTCGATTACTTTATGGACGTATATGCGCCGAGCAGAAGCGCCCGTAACAATCTCCGGGCGTTCGAAGGCTTTATTGTGAAAGGGCCTGAGTATTTGACCGTCTTTAACGGTGCAACCGGCTCTGAGCTGGAGACGGTGCCCTATAAGCCCGGACGCGAGGATGACGGTCTTCTGTGGGGAGACTATGCGATGGCGAGAATCGAGCCGGGCAACCGGGTAGACCGTTTTCTGGCCGGGGTAGCCTACCTAGATGGCGAGAAGCCGTCAGCGGTGTTTGCAAGAGGCTATTATACGAGATCGACTCTAGTCGCTTATGACTGGGACGGCAAGCATCTTAAGGAGCAGTGGTTCGTTGACAGCGGATGGACGCCGATGACAAATCCTTTCAACGACGGACCGCACGGCCGAGATGGGACGGACCCCGAGTTCGGCACCTTAACGACGCAAGGAGCCCATTCCTTAAGCGCCGCAGATGTTGACGGTGACGGCAAACATGAAATCGTATATGGATCGGCTACGATTGATCATGACGGCACATTGTTGTATAGCTCGATGGATGTGATGCCGCCGCAGAGCGCTGCTCCAGGAACGACTGCCAGACTAGGCCACGGCGACGCGCTTCATGTAACGGATATCGATCCGAACAGGCCCGGGAAGGAAATCTTTATGGTTCATGAAGGTGGCGTCTGGGCGCCTTACGGCTATTCCTTGCGTGACGCAGAAACAGGCGAAGTGCTGAACGGCGGATATACCGGCAAAGATACGGGACGCGGAATAATCGGAGATGTTGAACCTGGTCATAGCGGTCTTGAAACATGGGCGGTCAGTCTGTGGACGGCGGACGGTACTCCGGTCAGCGCATCCGCGCCGGGCACCAATATGAATATAAAATGGTCAGCCGATATGACGACGCAGATTGTAAACGGAGCCATTGATGCCACTCCGACCATTGATGATTGGAAGAAAGGCAGACTGCTGACAGCCGAAGGGACAAGAACAAACAATTATACAAAAGGAAATCCGGGTCTGGTTGCGGATATACTCGGTGACTGGAGAGAAGAAATGCTCGTACGGACTGCAGACAGTTCGGCGATCCGGATATACCTCAGCACCGAGGTAACTGACCGTAAACTGTATACGCTCATGCATGATGCTCAGTACAGAGCGGAGGTGGCGAGACAGAATACGGCGTATAACCAGCCTGCGTACACGAGCTTTTATTTTGCCTCCGATACTGATTGGGCTGCCGTTCYGGTTCCATCTGTTCAGACCCCAGGGGTTTTGACAGCTCTGTCGAAACTTACGGACGATTATGTAGCATCCGGCGATTTGAATGGGCCGGTCGTGCCTCAGCTGAAAAATACGTTAAAACAGGCGCTACATCATCAAGAGAAAGATTCAATGAACAATGCAGTGAAGTCTTTGGAGAAATTCATTGCCCAGCTGGACAAAAAAACGAAGAAAGACGTAGTCTCCGATCGGGCGCAGAAGAACCTGACCTATCACGCGTCGAATCTCATAAAGATGTGGAAATAAGAAGGAAATGTAAGGAGAATTCGTGTAAAGCCGGCAGTTCGTAAAATAAGTTTTATACTGACCCCAATTAAAGAAACAGCGGTAGCCTTGGACGAGAAAATAAAGTCCTAGACTGCCGCTGTTTTATTAAACTACGTTTCCCGTTAGTTTAAAGAATTTTGAAATGGACCGAAGCGTGAATACGTTGTAATCTGAAGTTACTCTTCTCCAAATTAGCAAATCAATGATTCCATGTCGTTGACAAGTATTGGCTCGATGAGGGGGTGTGGAATGAAAAAATATTATTTCAAAATACTTGTATTGTTGCTATGTGTTTCTATGTTTGGTTGCAGTTCAAATGAAAAACAGTYACCTTTGCACTTTAACGAAATAATAAAGGAAAATATAGTGAAAATATCTTCACGAAATAGCGGCACTGGGTTGCTTTACTCAATCAAAGATAAGAAAGAAATAGACCAATTTGTTAAAACGATGGACTCTACAACATTTTCAAAGGTTAAGGCATACGAACCTGTAACAGGTAATACCAGTCTAAAGCTATATTCCGGAAATAATGTAGAGATATCGTTTATAACATCAATTGCTAGAGGTGTTTATCATATTGGAGATGGGTATTATAAAATGAACAAAGATATTAATGTAGAATTAAGCTCGTTTTATAAAGAACTTTATAGCAGTAAAAATCTAGTAAAAGAGTGAACTATAATTGAATTAACGGATAACGTTAAGCACAAATGCAGGACGTTCTGGCGGACTGCATTTATCATCTAACGGACATTATTATTTTTAGTGATTTTATTTTATTAGTAAGTGTTGATGACTGAGGGCAGAACTTACTCAACTAAAATGAAATGTATGATTGTGACACAAGCCATAGAAAGCCAGTAAACTAGGCATACCAAGGCTTTAGAACGATTATAGTACATATGTACAAAATACGAGTTTTGTGAAGTAGTAATATAGTTTGAATAAATCTCAACCTTCAACTTTCATATTACTGTTTACTGTCACACGGTTACACGCTCAGCAGGAAAAGCGATTGCAATCAAAAAAAAACCTTTTATCAAGGGCCTCCAGCAAGCAATCACAGTGTAGCCACGACCCGCAGTTACGCGAATTTTTAAACATATATGTTCTTACCATTCGACATGGTTAAACTCGATGGAAGAACTAGCTCGAAAAAGCAGCTGCCAGCATTGATGGTATCTGCTTTTTCGAGGTAAAAGCTTTTCTCACTTAAAGCGTTGCTGACAACGCCATCTTCATCGCTTCATCTCCCGCGATTGACCCGGTTACGCCAAAATGGATATCTTCCATCGTCCAGAACAATTCAGTCATGCCCTGTTGTTCGAATACGAATCCGTCCTCTTCGCCCACTTTCGTCCTCGTAAATAGCTCGGCCGGATAGACGGATGCCATGCGGCTGGCCGAGAACGTCACCGTATGCTCGCCCGACGTATACGTAAAAGTGATATCTCTAGCTGGTTGACCCGGCATCCCCACCGCTACCATCTCCGTCAAAGTGTAACCTTTCGGTACAAAGGACGGCAACAGCATGCCTTCTCCAAAAGCCGCCTTTGCTTCTTCGATCGAACCAAGCGTCGTGGTCGTCAATTCAGTTACATCTGAACCGGCGATGCCTCCGTTCATCTGTGCAGGAGATAAGTTCTCCGTCGTACTGTCCACAGGCGCCGGAGCGCTCGGTGGTTCTAGAAGCGGGATGGCCACAACGATTATGAGCGCTGCCACCAGCCCCACCACCGTCACCTTCCATGATTTCGCAATCGTCCATTTACGCCCTGCCTTCTCAGCGGCCGCTTCTTGACGAATCTTCCGCTTTAGTTGCTCACTCATCTCCATACTCGAAAATAACATTTCATCAGACTCCTTTCTAAACTGTTGACGCAGCTCATGATCCCTATCCATCATGAATGGTTCCCTCCTTACTTATCTCGCGGGCGAGCATTTCTCGCGCCCGATGCAGTCTGTTGCGTACTGTTCCTTCCGGCGTGCTCATTGCTTCTGATATCTCCCGCGTGTTGAGGTCCGCGTAATAATATAAGTACAACGCTTCCTGATACGGTAACGGTAGGCGAAGCACATGCTGCAGCACTTCGCTCTTCTTCAGCCGTTCGAGCGCCTCATCTTCCACGCTGATCGTTCGGCCGAGCTCCAACTTGCCTGGCTCGGTCGGCTGTTCCGTGAACATGCGAACGCTCATTTTGTCGCGGCATACGTTGACTGTGATCGTCGTCAGCCACGTCTTGACGGCACTGTCGCCTCGGAAGGTGTTCCACTTTCGGTACGCGCGCAGGAAGACCTCCTGGCTAATATCCTCGGCAAGATGAGCGTCGGCTGTATAGAAGAACGCGGTCCGTATGACAATCGTGCCGAATTCGTCCATGAGCTGCTCCAGTGCTTGCGTGGGGTCTTTTGCAAAATCATCCTTAAGTCGACTGCCGGTCGGCTTCACGTGATCACCACCTTCATCTTATTAGACGGTCCGAGTGCGAAATCCGCTGCAGATATAGTCATGGTTACGTATTTCGATATATGTTCTTGTCATTAGCTTTTGACAAGAACATATATCGTTATAACAAAAAAAAGTCGCTTTTCCGCGACTTTTAAGCATATATGTTCTTGTCAACCGACATTGACCATCCTGATGAAATTTTGAAGTACGTGTTCTATGACAAACTGCATTGCTGTCTACTCACCTTCTATTACATGCATGTGGAAAACACCGACATTTAATATTACTTGTGCGCATTCCTCTCGTGAAGCAAGCACATTAGTCAGTTTGGCTGCCTTGATGTTATTGAACTATCGTTCTCCATGAGCTTAATGATGCATGTTATTAGAAGTATCTTCGAAGCCGATACCCAAAACATGATTAGATGCTGTTGATGCTTCTTAGAAGACTTCATCAAATTTTTTATTAATGGACTCCCTATCATAATTCAATATCCAATCGTTGTATTCAAGAAAAATATCTTTAATTCCTGAAATTGAGTTTGAAATCACATCGCATCCACGATCATCATAAATATGATAAATTGTTCCTCTTCTAATATTAAGAAAAAAAACATCGTGATGAATTGCAGGCTTGACCCCTACATCTTGGTTACAAATAGCTTTAATTAAATTGAGATAATCTAGCTCTTTAACTTTACAATTGATCATATATCTAAAAGTATTGTCTATTTCGTCTGGTATTTCATCTTCATCAGCAAAGACATCGGGGATAACATTAAGCTTTAGATTTCTTAATAAGTGTTTACTCTTAATGTATTTTCGATATAAATTTACCCTTTTAATTTTGTTTTTTAGTTTATAAGCAAAAATTGCATTTGTAACAATAATAATTTCATCGTTTCTCTCATTGATAGCTTTGAATAACTCAATAGCTCGTTTATATACTCGTTCCATATAGAAATTCTTATCTAAATCATACGAATTTGAATCTCCAAGTTCAAATCGAATTCCTACATTCCAGTTGTAGAATAAAGGTGGCCTGAGAATCAAATTGGGAAAATGGTTACTCATAAATTGATCATACGTCGTCATTTTGATTTCACCCACTTGAAATATACTTTCCACCCATTGTATATAACGATTTTCAACTTCGCAATTCTCTATACCTGAAATAATTGCGGGATGATTAATCTATTCTGATCTTTAGTTGAGTACCGGCAACCGGCTTATTTTCCTTAAGCAACTGTAATGTGACCTCTCCAATGTCAAGATTACCAAGTACTCCTAATAGCAACCTTAGCTGTAAGGCATTTGCTTTTAATGTGTGTGGACTAAAATCCCTGAATCCGTTTTTCAGCTTCATACAGCTTCCATAATTCACTTATATTCATAAAGTAACCTCCCATTAGGCCTATTAAATCAAGGTTTACTTCTAATGGGAGGTTTTAATCGTTTCTATTGCACAAGCGTTACCCGTTAGTTCAACGTTTTATTACTCCCAGGGTACTCCTCTACTACTTCCCAGTTCTTATATTGATGGAGTCGGACTGCGCTAAATACAATAGAAAACAATCCTAATCCGCCACTAATAATATAAAGTATAGTTGTGTCAGTATCGCTTTCGAGTGACTGAAAACCCATATAAAACGATGGAATTGCTATAAGGGCACCAGCTAAAATAAACACATACCTTCTTGAACTAGACCTTTTAATTTTTCGTAAAAAGTGGTCATAACAGGTTTTACATATAACTGTTTTCCGACTGCCGACAAGCTTCAAACAATTAGAGCAATAATATTTACTACAAAATGGACAATTGGTTTCATGTTCAACCTGATTGTGAACGAAGCATGATTTCAAAATAACGACCCCTTGCGTATAAGTTAATTCTTTCTTAATCCTGGGAAGTAACTGCGTTATCCTGCCCGTTCGCTTAATGAGTTGCCTTGTTTACAAAGGCTTTAAGCATTGAGTATTACTCCAAAGGAAACTGATGATTTTTCCATTTTTCTTTATAAAACCGTCAATTCTGTTCTTTTGTAAAATCAAGTCCGGGGCGTAAAAGACAGCTTCTACAAATTCCACAAGTGAGCAAGTTTCGTTTATAACTAATATCTTCATTAGGGTATATACCCTCAATGATTTGATGCAAATTTTCAGAGAATGTTGGTCCTGGCATGGGACTGACCCGTTCAAAGTGAGGGGTCTTCATCGTTACCACTAGTCCGTGCGCTGCAACCAGAAGCTGAAGCAACGCAACCTTCCTTTCAAATACTTCTCGGGGCAGATCTGCTAGCGGCCTCTACTTTTTCAAATCGCTTGGCGCTACGCCCCAATATTTGCGAAACACCTTGGCAAAATAACTAAGATCGCGGTAGCCTACCGCGCTGGCTGCATCATACACCTTGGCATCGCCAAGCAGCAGCTCCTTGGCCCGCTCCATCCGCCTTGACAGCACGTAGCCCGAGAATGATTCTCCCGTTTCCTTCTTGAACAGACGGCTTAAATAAGACGAATTCACATACAGGCGCTCCGCAAGGGAGTGCAGACTGAGGTCCTCGGCCAACATCTGATCGACAGTCGCAAGAATACGTTTTATCAACTGATGGCTTGAGCTTCTCCGCTCCTGCTCCAGATAAGCGCCGATATGTCCAGTCACCCGCCTCGCCCACTCCATGATCTGACTGCGGGACACCAGCCCCTCCAGCGACAGGAAATAAGAATAATCATGTCCCAGCACCTTCTTCAGCGCCCAGCCCTGTGATTGAATAATCCGAATAAATACGCCGCTCAAAAAAAGCAAATGCTCATAAGCAAGATCGGATGAATCCGCCTCTGCAAAGGCGCTATCCACATACCGATCCATTAACTCGGATGCGTCCCCCGTATACAAAGCCATTTCCAGCTGCCGCTCGAACGCGGTGTCGAACTCGACCGGACGCTCGCTCTGCCTGACCTCTAGATAGGGAATGGCGATTTCATGTCCATAAATCGCTCTCTCCTGCAAAGCTCGGCAAGCCTGCTGATAGGAGCCAGGCACATCCTTTAAGCCGCTTACTGTCCCCATGCCTACGCTCGCCGTCAGCTTGAGACACTCCTTCACAACACTCAGCAGCCTGGTTATCCTTCCGTTCATTCGTTTTGACAGATCACCCTCGGGCTCACCTGGCTGGCTTGCGAACAGCAATACCGTTGAGCCATTGGCATCACCGAACACACGGCATTCCTCTGGCGGCATACATTCCTTAGCAATTCGGTCCAGCGAGAATTGCAGCAGCGGTATGTCTGCTGGGGAAAACCGCGATTCGCTCTCCGACAATGGATCAATCTCGCATACGGCAACTGCATAGCTACCGCCTACTTGCAGCGCCATATTCAGCTCCCGAACATGCTTATGCAGCTCCCATTCGGCATAGCGATTCGTCAACCAACTGCGCAGGAAATCCTCCTGCAGCTGAGGCAGCCTGCTCTTCCACATCCTCTGAAGCTCGCTCAGGCTATGCTTCTCCGATAGCTCTCGCCGAATATCCTCCGCAACCTCCACCACAGTATGTAGAATTTCTTCTTCGCCAGCCGGTTTAAGCAAGTATTTGCTCACGCCAAGCCCGATCGCGCGCTGCGCATATTGGAAGTCGTCATGTCCGCTTAGTATAATGATTCTAGTCTGCGGCTCCCGCTCAAGAAGCGTTTCAGCCAGAGTCAAGCCATCCATCTCCGGCATTTCTATGTCCAACAGCAGAATATCCGGCATACGCCGCCCTGCGATATCCAGCGCCTCCCTGCCATTTTCGGCCAAAGCAATAACCTCAATGCCATGGCGCTCCCAAGGTATGTTATTGGCCAAGCTGTTCAGAATTCGGATCTCATCCTCCACAATCATTAGATTCACGTCTCTCCGCCTCCCCATTCATGACTGCAGCGCTCAACCGGGAGCTTGAGGCGCGCGATCGTCCCTGCGCCCTCCTCGCTCTCAATCGTAAACTCGGCAGCTTCTCCATAATAAAGCTTCATTCTCGCTTTCACGTTCAACAACCCAAAAAAATCCATACTCCGATCCGATGCCGCATTCACGTCACAGCCTCCGCTCCGGCCAAGCGCTTCGCGAAGCCGCACCATCCGCTCCTCCCCGATCCCCTTGCCATTGTCGGACACCGTCAACACGAGCCATTCCTCTTCAACCTCCGTTGAAATACGCAAATCTCCGCCGGCCCTTCTCTTCTCCAGTCCATGCAGGATCGCATTCTCCACGAGCGGCTGCAGCAGCAGTTTAAGCACGTACAACCCGCTGCTATCTCCGATAGACTGGAAGCTCACGGTGAACTGATCCACGAAGCGCAGCTGCTGCACGCGAATGTAATATTGCAGATGAGAGAACGTCTCTTCCACGGTGAAGGCTTCCTGCCCCTTGCTTAAGCTAAGCCGGAAGAAGCGGGACAGGTTCAGCACCATCTCACTGATCTCGTCGGCGTCGTAATTTTTGGCGGACCAGTAGATCGAATCAAGCGTATTATACAAAAAGTGAGGGTTAATCTGCGATTGCAGAAACTTAAGCTCCGTCTTTGTCATCCGCAGCTGCTGCTCATAAATATCCCGAATCAGATAACGCTGCTGCTCGGCTGTCTGATTAAACGCATCGGTCAAATAACCGAGCTCGTCTTGCCTGTTATTTTCCAGCTTCGCATCGAGATTACCGATGCGAAGCTGCTTCATCCCGTATACCAATGAGGAGATCGGCGAGGAAATGCTGCTGTACACAAGCCAGGAAATCCACACCGCAAGCAGACAGCTAATCAAAATAATCCAGTAGGAGAAAATTTGCAGCGGACGCGATTTCTTATAGATCTCCTTCTCCGGCTGTACGAGCAGCACCGACCAGCCGCTGCTCGATTTTGCACGCAGCACCAGATGGTTCTCGGAGGAGCCCGGCGTCAACTGTATCATTGACTGCTCCTCCTTCCTATCCGACAGATCGACACGTTGCTCCTTGGGAGCATTGGTGACAATGAGGCGTCCCGCATCGTCCAGCAGATAGACCTGTGAAGCCTTGCTCGGAACCAGGCTCATCAGATAGCCGAGCAGCAGCCGCTTCGGAACCGAGAGCATCAGCACATTCGTGTCCCGATCCCGGCTGTAAAGATCCATTCGCTGCATTAGAACAATTTGCTCCTCGTTGTACACCGGGTCGGCCCAGCCCGTCAGAGCTTCCTCGTGGTGATCCGGCAAATAAAGGCTGTAAGCCCCGGAGGAGTGGACGACATCGGTATACCATTTTTCCGTTAACGCTTCCGGTCTGTACAGCGACCCTATTCTGCTCGACAGCATCCGTCTAGAGCTTCCATGATAGACTGTAACCCCCGACAAATTCGGATTAATAGCGGTAATATTAACAAGTTGCAGCATCACCTGCGAGAAATCATAGAGCGCATCCGGCGTAAGCTGTTCATCATTATGTTTCAAGTGCGAGGTGAGACTGCGATCTGTCGAGAGCAGCGTAGACAAATTTTTGAGTCCATCCATCGTCATATCCACATAATTCAGAGCCGAGCTCATGGCGCTCATCGTACGCTCCCCAAGCTCCTGCTCAAGAATGCGCTGCGAGCGTGCATTGGCATACATGCTGAACAAGATAAGCGGGAGCAATATGACGATAAAATAACAGGTCAGCCTCACCTGAATCGACCCGCTGAATTTATTCTGAAACGCCCTGAGCCATTTCATAGTTATCCCTCCGTGCCGTACTGGTAGCTCCATTATAGTGGTTTACCCACATAGCGGAAATAGCGCTCCCAAGGAGCGCTATTTCCGCTATGCTAGGCATGGCCCGGACACCGGTCCGCGACAATATGCTTAATTAGCAGTTTCGCTGACCGTGCCATATACCCTGCAGTTCTACTTATTTTCCGCGTACCAGGCGTTAACCTCTGCTGTAATCTCGTCTCCGCCCTTCTTCTTCCATTCCGCAACAAACTCGTCGAATGCATCAATTGGCAGCTTGCCTACAACAATTTTCGTGAAATATTCTTCCTCAAGCTTCTGCAGGTCGGCTTTGTATGTGCCCATGCCAGGCGTCGGGACGCCGAAGAATTGATCACGAATCGCCACTTTTTCAATACGGTCAATGTTATCGTTAAGTTTGAATTCCATGCCAAGCGAATCTAGGCGGTCCCGTTCCTCCTTGGCGCCATATGGTCGAATCGATTCACCCAGCGTTTGGCGGTAAATATGCTCGTTGTGCTTCTCGAAATCGGTTACGATCTTACCGTCCTTCATCGACCAGACCTCGTTCTCAAAACCAAGCAGCAGCGTACGGTAGCCATCGCCGTTCATGAAATTGAGCATACGTACAACGGCATCAGGGTTTTTGCTTGTAATCGGCACTACGTTGTAGCCGGAAATATACCCATGACCCATCGTGCCTTGCTTGCCCTCCGGGCCAACCGGGAATTCGAGTGGGATCCATTCGGCGTCTGGCTCATTGTTTTTGCTGGTTAGAATCGGACCGCGCGTGTCGTACCAGAAGGCAGAGAATAAGCCGACTTGCCCGCTGGCGATTTTCTCATTAAAGTTCGCTTCCTTGTTGAGCAGCCATTCTGGATCAAGCAGCTTATCCTTGTGCAAGCCAGCGACGAAAGCCAACGCTTCCTTCATTTCCGGAAGCGTACTCGAATTGACCAGCTTGCCGTCACGCTCCGTCCACATGCCCTTCTGAATGCCGAACGCACCGACAAGCGGAGCCATTCTTGCCAGGTTCTCTGCCATAATAAAGCCATAAGTATCGTTTTTGCTATCCCCGTCTGGATCATCCTGGGCGAAGGCTCTCATGACCTCGCGGTACTCCTCCAGCGTTTTGGGCGGCTGCAGGCCGAGATTATCCAGCCAATCCTTGCGAATATACATAATTTCGTTGCCCGGAACGGCATTCATCGATGGAATGGCATAGATTTTTCCGTCGATCGTGACCGTTTTCCAAGCATCCTCAGGTATGTTCGCTTTAAGATCCTGCCCATACTTGTCGATCCACTCATTCAATGGCTGGAGTGCATTCTGCTTCACATAATTCTCGAACCAGCTGGAATCGAATGTGTAGATCATATCCGGCAAATTGCCTGAAGCCATAATGACATTCAGTGCATCCTGATAGCCATCGGACGGCGGGATTTGCAGCGTAATATCCAGGTTCGTATTCTCTTTTACATAATCAATGTACGGATTCTTGTTCTCATCCATGCCATCTGGGAACTTGCGGCCTCCGTTGTTAAAGACGACGCGAATCGATTTTTTCTCCAGCTCCTCAGAGCCGACCTCACTCGGAGCAGCTGATGGACTACCCGGTGATGCGGAAGGATTCACAGGTGTATTCGTCGTCCCTGACGAGCAAGCCGTCAAGCCAACCATCGTGAAGAGCATGAGCACTGATACTGTCTGTTTCCATTTTTTCATCGTGTTTATTTCCCCTCTCGTTTTCTCTTTGGTTTAGCCTTTAACCGAGCCAAGCATAATGCCCTTCACAAAATATTTCTGTAAAAACGGATATACGATAAGAATCGGAATCGTGCTTGCGATAAGCGCCGCCGCTTTAAGCGATTCAAGCGCCAGCAAAGTGCTGTCCAGATTCGCCGAGTAGCCGGAGTTGTTATCGATGTTGGATTGGTTGAACATGACAAGCTCCCGCAAATACACTTGCAACGGGTACAGCTCCCGATTCGTGACATACAGCACCGTATCAAAAAAGGAATTCCAATGACCGACCGCATGGAACAGCGTAATCGTAGCAATGGCTGGCATGGATAGCGGAATGACAATTCTGAACAAAATGCCAAGATTCGTGCCGCCGTCCATTTTCGCCGATTCCTCTAGCTCCGCGGGTACGCTCTGGAAAAAGTTCTTCATAATAATGACGTTAAATGCGCTGATCGCGCCCGGAATAATGAACGCCCATAACGTATTCAGCAAGCCCGTTTCCTTGACAATCAGGAAGGTCGGAATCATGCCGCCACCGAACATCATGCTGAACACGATCAGAAACATGATCGCCGATCTGCCTTTAATGTACGTTTTGGAGATCGGGTACGCAAGCAAGCAGGTAAGAACTACGTTGACGATCGTTCCGGCAACTGTACGCAGCACGCTGACTTTGAACGCATTAAGAAAGGCATTTTCGCTAAGTACCCTGCTGTACGCCTCCAGCGAAAAATCAACTGGCCATAACGTTACCCGGCCTGACGTTATCGCTTGATGGCTGCTGAGCGATTGCGCCAGTACATGGACAAATGGCGCTAGCGCAAGCAGGGCGAATGCTCCCAGTAAGATATAGTTAATGGTCGATCCCAGACGCTCTCCTCTGGATAGTCTCATGTATTCGCCTCCCTCGCTACCATATTCCTTCTTGTCCAAGCTTCTTGGCGCCTTTGTTGGCGAGAATGACAAGGATTAAACCAATAACCGCTTTGAACAAGCCTACAGCCGTTGTAAAGCTGAACTTCGCCTGCTGGATGCCAACACGATACACATAGGTTTCAATGACATCCCCTACCTCAAACACCATCGAGTTATAGAGGACGAAGATTTGCTCGAAGCCTACGTCCAGCACATGCCCGAGCCGCAGTAGGAACAAGATGACGATGACGCCCATCATGGATGGCAGCGTAATGTGCAGAATCTGCTTCCATTTGCCTGCGCCATCTACGATCGCGGCTTCATAAAGCTGTGGATCTATGCCTGCAATAGCTGCTAAATAAATAATCGCTCCCCAGCCTACCTCCTTCCAGATGTCGCTGACTACGATAATGCTGCGAAACCAATCCTCGTTGGTAAGGAAGAAGATCGGTTCAAAGCCCAACATCTCAATCAGCTTGTTGACAATACCCGAGGACGGAGACAGCACGTTAACCATAATGCCCCCAAGGATGATCCACGATAGAAAATGCGGCAGGTACACGAGCGTCTGAATCGATCGCTTGTAGAACATGTGCCGGATTTCATTAAGCATGATCGCCAATATGATTGGGCCCGGAAACCCCCATATCAGCTTATAAATGCTAATCAGCAACGTATTGCGGAATATGGTGTAGAAATCATCAGCCATGAACATATTCTTGAAATGCAGCCAGCCGACCCATTCGCTCTCCCATATCCCGCTAAATACGCTGTAATTCTGAAAAGCGATGACAACCCCCCACATCGGAAAATACTTGTACACGACAAAATATAAAATGCCGGGTAGCATAATGAGATACAAATCCCAATATGATCGAATGGCCCGAAACCGTCGTTTCTCCGGCTTTAAGGTCCACTCTTGCTCCGCCTTCACTCCGGCGGCATCAGTAACAGACATACCTTTCATTCCCCCTCGCTCTGCGTCATTCCTATGATTGCTCCGGATAACTAAATTGTAAGGGAAGCGATTACAATACGTTAGGGGAGAGCGATGACCTTTATCGGTAAATTGATGACCTCCCCAGGCAAGAAGTCAGCAATAGCTGCTACTGTATCCAACGAGTCCAAAAAAAAAGAAGCCATGAACGTCAAGATCTCCGTTCAGTGGCTTCTCCATTTAGACTATGGCAAAATTGCTCCGCTGCCCATCCACACGTGATCGATGTCCATGTTAGCCGTAATGCCGGAGCTTGCGCTTCCGCCTAGCTTGAACAATGCGCTGCCCGAGCCGTTGCTTGTCGCGCCGCTCCAACCCAGCACTCCGTCCACGTATAGATCATACGTGCGGTTAGTATGAACAACGAGCCGATAATCATGGTAAACGGTCGTATTAAGCGTCATTTCGTTCACCGGATTCGTCTCGCGGTCCTGTGCCTTGCCCGTGACGCCGTAAGGCAGGAATAGCTGAATATTATATTGGCCGCTCCTTACGCTGATCTCATTGGTCGTACTAGCGGCATTGGCTTTGGCCCTGACTTCGAGCGTAAATGCTCCCGTCGGCGGTGTAAAGCCGGATTTGGTCATAAAGTAATAACCGGAGGCACCGTCTGTAACGTTCACATAACCCGACTGCTGAGTGACCGAGCCGCCGGAGCCTGTAGTGCTCCAACCTTCTGTGTAATCATCCATATCGTCTTCGATCAGATTCCATCCTTGGGCCGGCTCACCATCCTTAATGATTCGGAAATAATCAAAGTCCGCCACAAGACCAGTTCCGGCACATACGATCAAGCCGATTTTTGGATTAACGAGATCCGCCGTTTGCGTCGTCCAAACCTGATTATATTGCACGCCGTCCTCGGAATAGTATCCGCTGTACGTGTTGCCTTCTTTGACAATACGTAAATAAGCTTCAGTTGAAGCGATCGTATCCGGAACCTCCACATGCTGGCGCGCCGCATTAATCTGCTTCGTGAACTGGAACTGGTTCCCGCTGCCGTACAGACGGGTCAAGCGGAAGTAGGTCTGATCGTTCTCGTACACAATGAGGCCACCCTGCGACCATTGCGAGGTCGGCTTGCCGTCCATCTTCGTTTCGATCGTCCAGTTACCTTCAGGAGCTCCCGTCAACAGAATATTGCGCGCGGTAGCCTGTCCATCGACAATATCGCCTGCTTCGCTCGTAATTTTCATATATCCCGGACGGTCAGCGAGCGACCATTTCTGACTGTTCTGCCTGATCCAGTTCCACTGCGAGGATAGAGCTGTGGCATTAAATTCATCGCTTTCTCCCTCGGTAAATACCGGGGCTGGTGGCTGAGCGGTGGATGGACCAGGAACCTGCCCATATTCAATCAGCCGTAGATCATCGAACATAACCTCTCCCGATGCCCCGTGCTTATAGAGATAGACGATTGCACTCGTGCTGCTGCTGCTAGTCGTGAAATGAAGCTCCCGCCATCCATAAGCCGTACTGCTAAAAGCGACGTCCTTGAAGCCGCTGCCGAAATTTTTCGCCCCCAGCACGGCGGAGCCGCTGCTGGCGCCTTTGCCATAGCCTGAAAGACGATACATCGTATTCGGCTTTAATCCTGTAACCGTCTGCTCAATGCCGGACACTGCGGCTGTCAATTTGGCCGCGTACGTGCCGGAACGTGCTCCGCTATTGACGATTGCCGCTCCATTGTAGTGGTAGCCCCAGCCGCTGAAGTCGCCGCTCTCAAAGCCTTCATTGGCTAGCAGATTAGCTTCTGCCGGGGATGGCGGAAGCGGCGGAAGATTGTTCGGGTCCAGTCCCTGACCTTCATATGCGCCTATGTTCGGGCTAGAAGCGGCAGGTACAGAATTACCCCAGTAGTCCAGTCCCCCGTTAGAAGGAATGACGCGGCCTGCTCCAATAGCCGGCGAGCCTTGCAGCAATTGATAGCCTGCAACCGTTTCTCTGCCGATCGTAGCCGAGCCAGGCGATGCGAGCAGAGGATCGGCTGTTATTTTGTTAACGTCCATGGCTAGTATATCTGCAGGGTGATTTCCATAATACAAATTGCTATCGAAAACGTTGTTAGTGCTCTGACCAAACGTATAGCCGCCCGAGCCATGGTTCACGATGATGTTGTTGTAGAAGTAAGTATCCTTCGCCCAACCGTTCCAGGTTCCGCTGGCGAACACTCTTGCCGTGGAATGCTCCGGAATGTACACTGTGTTGTTATGCACAAGCGTATTCTCTACCGGCCCGCCAAAGGTGAAAATCGTGTGGCTGTCATTCTGGCTGACATTGTAGCGAATAATGGTGTCCTTATTGAAATTACTTGGATTCGTTCCGTCGTTGATCGTCAGCACAAAACCGCCTGCGTTATTATGACTGTAATTGTGCTGAATAATCGTGCCGCTGCTGTTGTAGTCTGAATCGTAGGCCATCGCATCCCCGCCCGGATACGTGTTGAACACCTCGTTATTCTGAATGACGGCGTCCTTCGTCCCCCACGTCCACAGCGGCACATGATAGCCGCCCGCACGCTTATGCGTATCAAAAGCTACATTGTTTTCTATAACGCCATCCGTTGTATTGAGCAGCACAGCTCCATCCGCGGAAATATCGTAAATCATGTTGTTCTCGATCCGGTTGCCGGACGAGAAGTCTCGCGTCGCTCCATTCAAATAAACGCCAACGCTGTCAAGCGAATAGATTTTGTTGTTGCGTATAACGACATCCGATACGGCATAATTCCAGGCCGGACCCCAGACAATGATGCCGCCGCTGTGCCAGCCGCCGCCTTGCTGCCCTTTGACGCTGTGAATATCCAGATTTTCAAACAGGAAGTGCTTGTACTCGCGCATATTGTTCCAGTCATTGCCGCTGTTTCCCGAGACGTGAATGCCGCGCCGCTGCCCCGGCAGCTCCGCCTGGTTTGTAATCTCCAGATCACGGACCTCCCAGTACTCCTGGTTATAGAAGTAAATGGCTGCATCGGCCCCATCGCCCGCAATCAGCGGTTTGGCACCTTCGCCGTATTGACCGATGCTGATGGGCTCGCCATCGCTGCCCGACCCTTGCGGGCTCAGCGTACCTGACCAAGTCCCTCCTGCTTTGAACAGGATGGCGTCTCCCGGCTCAAATGTCGTTCCGCTTAATTTGGATAGCGTTTTCCATGCAGTCGTAGCGCTTGTCCCTGCGAAAGTATCGTTGCCATTTAAATGATCGACGTAATAGACCGTTCCAGTAAAGCTTGCAGCAGGTGTTTCCTCCGCATATACGACAGATCCGTACCATGCAGGCGCCATGCAGGCGATTGTCATGGCCCAGATTAACATCAAGCCAAGCAGTCGTGAACGATTCCCTTTCTTCATTACCGTGCCTCCCTTGAAATGACGGAATATACACAAATAACCGCTTCGAATTGCAACTCCGACTATCCTTTAGAAATAATCTTGAACCTTGATTTGATCAAAAACTTCATCCCGGATCGTAACGTCAGCTTCCTCCCTCAGCGTATCCAAATACGCATTCAGTTTGGTATTCAAATAATGGCTGCGCACCGTTTCCCTCTGCTCTGCAAAGCTTTTGTAGCCGCCCGCTTCACTGCTGGTAACGTAAGCCGCAACGTATTCGCCAGTTGACAGATTATCCATAAGCGGGCTAATGGCTGCAGCCTCCGGTTGGTCGGCCAGCCATTCGTATAGCTGCGGAAGCGATTTATAATATTGCCTAGCCGTATGGCTATCAAATACCTCGGTTACCAGTCGTGCATCGAGGCCTGCTCCGATCTCTTCTAGCTGCAGCAAAGCGGTTTCTGCTGGACCGCCTGCTTGCCAGTCATCCATAATCACTCCCATAGCCTGTTCAGCTTCCTGCTTTAAACCACTGTACTTGAGCTGTCCATCGTCACGGTACGAGATGGTAACAGAAGTAAAATGCACGGTACCTTCCAACTTGAAAAATTCGTCCTTGATCTGTTCATAATGCCGCAATAATTGTTCATCATTAAACGCAAGCTCCTGCTCGGCTACAATATCCTTTAGCCTCGACCCGATGCGGCTAACATAGAATTCGACAAAACCCTTCTCCTCGAACTGGACAGGTCCATAAATAGGCTGGTCAGCCTTAACGGCTGCACTTCTACGCGCGTTCTCGCGCTCCATCTCGTTGAGCAAGCCTTCATAGGATGCATCAGAAATCACACCCTTCGCTGCTGCTAGCTCAAGCTGAAGCCGCAAGCGAACAGCCGCTTCAAGCGCCCATTCTTTGGCCTTGTCCGCTGGTGTTTCACCATGATAGTCCTTCTGCCAGAAATCAGCGTCAACCTTTGCGCCGTAGGTCCGTTTGAAGTAATCGATAACGGCAGACCGCTGCTGCTGCAGCGAGCGCTTAAATTCAGCTTCGGCGACAGGCTCCCCATTCACCTCCGCCACCACGCGGTTGCCGGATGAAGCCGCCCCACCGGACATGAGCATCATAGAGCCTAAAACCACAATCGTCAGGACAATACCTGCACCGAGGGCAGCCTTCAGCAGCCGACTAATTGAGAAATTCATCATTTCCCCTCCCTTTCTTCGGTTTGTGAGCAAGGATGTTTTGCAGCATCCACTCAAATTGTAACCGCTTTCCATTGTGGACGTTAGGGGAGAATGATGACTTATTTTGGTATTTCTATGACTTCAGGAATTTATGCCGAGAAGGGTCTGCCCCTTATAAAATGATCCTCTGAGCCTAACATGCTCGTAAGGCAGCAACGGGTTGGCGATACGTCGCAGCATTAGCTCGGCTGCCCGCTCCCCGGCCTCCCTTACTAGCAGGAGTGGTCTTGTCATCCCGGGAAAATACGCATTTTCCTCATTCTCCATCGCTACGAGCGAGAAATGCTCTGGAATATTTAATTGGAGAAAGGTTGCGGCGACATAAATCCATTCGGCCACGCCCGGAATTGCGCCAATAACAGCCGTATATTGACCGGAGCTTAACCGGTCGCGCAGTAAAGACATCCACGCGGCACGATCCGAAGCGGAAATTGTAATATGGTTAGCCGGATCTGCCAAGCCGGCCAACCCCAGCCTGTCCGCTGCTGCTCCGAAAGCCTGCCATCTTAAGTGAAAGCCGCGCTGCGGTTCGATTTCCCCTACGTACAGAATACGACGATGACCGCAGCGGTACAGCTCCTCCACTGTCCGATGAATCGCGTATTCCACATCCCAGATTACGCTGTCTACTTCAGCCATATCGGAAGGATAATTCAACAGCACCTTTGGCATGTTCAGCTTTAAGAGCGCCGCTTCCATCCACTCTGGTATGGCGGCAGTCAGAAACAGACCATCCGCAAAAGATAAGCCGTTCTGCTCCAGCCACTCAGCCAATTCCGATTCATTCGTCAGGGCGGCTGGCACCAGTAGCGGATATAGGGAATGTCCGAGCTCATTCATCCGAAATTGTACACCTTCAAGCTGCAGCCGATGAAAGAGCGAATCCCCGATCAGCAGCATCGCAAAGCGCCGCGGATTCGTATTCGCCCAGGAAATACGCTCCGCGAACATGCCCGATTCCTGCTCCTTTGTGCGGTAGCCATGCTTCCGCGCGCAATCCGCGACCGCTTTACGCGTCATCTCGGACATGCCCGGCAAACCACGTAGCGCTTTAGAAACCGTATGGATCGTCAAGCCCAGTTCATCGGCAATCGTAAGCAGGGTGACGGTTTTTTTTCGCGGCATAAAAGAGCCCCCTCGAACGTTTAGTTRAGTTAATTGTAACAAAAATGAAACTATAAAATACTGTTATTTTCTCCTACACTGAAGGCAAATACAAACGGCCGGAGCCGCACAAAGCGTCTCCAGCGCCTTAACGAGAGGGGAAATACTACATGTCCAACAAGGAAATTACGATGCAGCGCACCGTTGCAGTGCACGCTTCAGCCGATGTTATTGTCGTTGGAGGAGGCCCGGCTGGAACGGCAGCCGCAATCAGCGCTGCCCGCAGCGGATGCAAAACGATTCTACTGGAGCATTCCGGTCAATTAGGCGGCATGGGCACGCTGGGTAATGTGAGCGTCTTCATGGGCGTAGGCAATGTAACAGGTATTTATCGCGAAATGATCGCGGAGTTTCTGCCAGCGGCGCTGCCGAACTCCCATCATGAGTCGATTTGGCCGCAATACTCGCCTTTTGAGCTGCGCCATTATCTTAATCAGAAACTGGAGAAGGAAGGCATCAACGTCTACTATCACACCAGTTTCGTGTCTGCGATTTTATCGGACAGCAAGGTTGCCGGCGTCATCGCCAATACACGCGAAGGGCTCCGCGCCTTCGAAGGCCGCGTCGTCATTGACTGTACGGGTGATGCGAGAGTTGCCGCCGAGGCAGGCGTGCCGACTCACTCGGGGCGAAGCGAAGACGGCCTAACGCAGCCGATGACATTGATGTTCATGATGCAGGATACGGGCAAGCCCGTAGCACCATATTTGCCGGAGGATTGCTATAAATATGAATCCGTTGAGGATCTGCCGCAAGGCCGTCATCTGCATTGGGGCGGCATGGGCGATGGCACGCTGCTAGTGAACATGACCAGGGTCAGAGGCAATGGAGCAAAGATCGAGGATATTAACTATGCGGAGAAGGAAGCGCTGCGGCAGGTGTTCTCCGTGGCCAATTACTTGCAGCGGACTAACCATCCGAACCATATTTTGTCCCATGTGCCCGGTCAGGTAGGCGTGCGCGAGACAAACCAGATTGAGGGCCGCTATACGCTGACAGAGGACGATCTGACTAGTGGACGCCGCTTCGAGGATGTAGTCGCACAAACCAACTACGAAATCGATATTCACAATCCAACCGGCGGAGCGAACACGGATGAGCGGAAGCTGGAGGGTTATGACATTCCTTATCGCTGCATGCTTCCTGTGAATGTGGAAGGCTTGATTGTCGCTGGCCGCAGCATATCCGCGACCCACGTCGCTATGTCATCCATGCGCGTACAGGCGACCTGCTATGCACTCGGTCAGGCAGCTGGCGTTGCCGCCTCTCTCGCCATCGGCGACAATGTTCCTGTTGCTGACATTTCGATTCCGCAGCTCCATGAGAAACTGGCCGCACAAGGCGTCGTTTTTATCCAATAGTCAGTCTGCCTTGAGCCGTTTAACGAATCAAAGCCCCGAAGCCCTCTCTGTATCAGAGAAGTGACTTCGGGGCTTTCTCTCCCACTAACCCACGCTATAGTAGGCAAATACCTGCTCCACCGGCTTGAAGACGTACCCTTTGCTGTAATTAAGGAGCTTTTTCATCTGCTCGTTCGCAAATGCAACCGAGAAACGAGACGAAATCTAGCATTTCTATAGAGTTGTTGCTCATTGACTCCACCACCAAGACGGTAGGAAAAACATGCTTACCTTGGGCTCCCTATCATTGAAAGCGAGCTGCTGTTAAGTTTCTTATGAGGTATTAAGATGTTACTTCAAGCTGCTCCTTGTTTGTTCATCTATAGTGTCCCGTTAGCTCAGAATGAGAAGCTACACTATCACGTATGTACTCTTAGTCTTCTTTCACGATTTTCTATTTCTTATTATTTTTGTTCAGGAAGTGGTCGGCCTCCGACCATACTAAGTAAAGGATACCGGTAACTAAAGAAATTGCGGCTAACCGAGTTTGTCCTTTACATGCTATCGAGTATTCCTTTAAATAGAGCTTCCACCTTACCATTTGATCAGATGGTCTCATATGATGCAGCCATGGTGAGTAAATAAAGACCTAGGCTTCCGCTGTTTTATTGAACTATAGTTTCCCCTGCCTCAGATGCCGCGACCTCTTACTCCCCTGATTTGAACTGATTTCCTTTAATTGTTCGACCTTGAATAGTATATGGTGCGACAATAATCCCCCTTTATACCCGTGCGCCTTCATGTTGCCGAAGTCTAATCGTTATAGTATTTTTTAAAAGCTTTCGAAAACGTGAACGCGTCGGGATAACCGAGAAAGCCGGCGATCTGTTGGAAACTTCGCAATTCTTGCCCAACTCTAACCCTCACTATATTCACAACCTTACTTAGCTTCACTATTCGTCGAAAACTTCAAGTATCTCGCTTTTTTATGCCAGTTCGCGAAAATATTTATTATAATGAGCTTACCAACGAATAAGGAGAAGGCCGGATGATAAACCCGAAATTTAGATGGTTCAAAAGGCTGCAAATTACGCCCAAGGTCTTTCTCATCACATTCTTTTGTTTGGAATCGCTCATATTGACTTTAGGTTACTCTTATCACAGGTACTCGTCCTCCATCTTAATTGAATCTCAGATGAATTACGCGCAGCAAATGGTTGAAAAGTCGGATCGTTACCTGGAGATGAATCTACAGCATATCCAAACCTACCTGCTTTCCATCGCCCATGACAGCCGCTTCGGGAATGAAGAGCATGAACAAATCGATCAATGGATGAATGATAAATTGATTTATTACATTCCGAATGTCAGCAACATTCACTTGCTGTCCGGAAGGACTATCCTATCGAGCACGTCGCTCCACAGCTGGGATTTGCTCGAGGACTCGTATCTTATGCTTCAGCTGGAGCGGCTGACGGAATACAACCGCATCTATTGGCTCGGTCCGTATTTTTCCAATGTATCCACTCATACGCTGACGGCAGCCATCAAGATCCCTTCCTCTACCGGTAACCAGAGAATCCTTCTGTTCGACATCGATCTTGAAAGCTTATATCGCGCGCTGCTGCCTAACAATACGCCATCCGAGATCGGAAAGCTAATTCTGCTGGACAGCGAGCTGGAGGCCGTGTACGGGAGCGTACCCTATACCGAGTATCTTCACCGCGAGCATCGGTTCGTCTTAGACGGTATTCCCCCGGGCTTGCTCAAGAAGGACTGGCTTCAGACCGAATCGCTCGATACGTCCGGCAAAGAAATCATTCTAACACGGGGTCTGAACGATATTACGAATTGGCAAATGATCTGGATTATGGATAAGAGCGATCTGCTGCAGCCGTTAAATTCTACGATCCGTTTGTCGTGGTGGCTGGCGTTCGCCTCCCTTCTGCTGTCAACCGTTTTATCCATGCTGATATCCAGCTTCATCACCCGTCCGATCCGGAAGATCGCCTCCTCCATTAAGGAAGTGAGCGCAGGCAACTTTAATACGGAGGTTCATATGGACCGGCAGGACGAAATCGGGTTCCTTGCTTTGCATTTCAATAAAATGACCAAAAAAATCGGTGATCTCATCCATGAGTTAAAAGAAACGGAGGAGCTAAAAAAACAGTCCGATTTCAAAGCGCTTCATACCCAGATCAAGCCTCACTTTCTCTACAACACGCTGAATACGATCAGCATGCTGGGCCGCCAAGGACAAGCCGAGCACATGGATCGGCTCATCTCGGCATTGACCAGCCAGCTGCACTATACGCTTGATGCATCGCCTGCGCCCGTTACGTTGTGGGAGGAGCTGAAGGCGGTCGATAATTACGTCCAGCTCATGAAAAGCAGATATCCGGGCAAATTCAACTTCGATATGGATATCGATCCTTTGACGCTTGATAAAATGGTACCTAAATTCATACTCCAGCCGCTTGTCGAAAATTGTATCTTCCACGGTCTTGTGCCAAAGAGTGTGACCGGCACGTTATTCATCAGTTCGGTCGCAGAGGAGCGGTACTGGGAATTGCTTATCGAAGATAATGGCATCGGCATGCGCAGTGAAACGCTTGAAGAGCTTTCCCGTCGCCTTCAAATGCCGGGAGACATGAAATCAACGAATGAGCATATTGGATTAATGAACGTTCACGAAAGATTGCGTCTCATGTTCGGAAGCGAATATCATATGGAAATCCGCAGCGAGGAAGAACGGGGCACATTCATCACAATTAAATTACCGTTTCCGGATTCGACGGAATCCGAAAAACAGCAAGATGCGAAGGAGAATCCCCTATGAAACGAATCATTCTTGTGGATGACGAGCCCATGTCAAGGCAGCATATAAGGGAAAGTTTCCCGTGGTTGGATTGGGGTTATCGAATAGTGGGAGAAGCCCAAAACGGGGCCGAGGCGCTTGAATTATGCATGCAGCTGAAGCCTGACCTTGCTTTAATCGACATTACCATGCCGGTAATGGACGGATTCACGCTGCTCGATCATATGACGGCGGCATATCCGGGTACAAAATGTATTATTCTGACCGCCCACCGTGATTTCACCTACGCTCAGAAGGCGGTTCAGAAGGGTGCTTACGGATACATTTTGAAATCGCCGGTCGATTTGTCGGAAACTATGGCCGCCTTGACCCGGGCCTCCAGCGAGCTGGAGAAGGAATACGACCGCGAGCTGGCGCAACATCACCAAAGAAGGCTCGTCGAAGCCAATCAATATCCGCTCCGCAAACATTTTTTCCATCAGCTGTTGACTTCCGTATTGACGAAGGACCAGGAAATCGTGCAGCGCAGCTCCGCGATCGGCATCAATCTGGATGCGGATTATTTCCAGCTGCTGATCTGTGAGTCCGATCCGCTCCAAGCATTCCTGTCCAGCTACCCGGAAACGGATCAGTCTCTGGTCGAATTCAGCATGCTGGAAATCGTTCGAGAATCTTTGCAGGCCGCTTTTCCCGGTCAATTCGAGATATTACCCGTTTATTTCGGCCGCTTCCTCATTCTGATTACTTATCGAGGGCCGATACCGAACAAGGAAACGTATAAGCAGGCCTGCCGGCAGATTGAAAGCAGAATTGGAGATCCGTTATGGAGCTACTTAAAGCTCCGGCTCAATCTTGCGGCAAGTCCTCCATTTGCAAGCCCGCACAAGCTGAAAGCCGTTTATCAGAAGACAGCGGCCGGTCTTCCATACCGTTACTACCAGGAAAACCCCCGAATCATTTACGCGGATGAATGTCTTCCCTTTCAGCCGTTGACAGAGGAAGGCTTGGCATGGTTGCTCGAGCTGGCAGGGCAATCCCTCGCCGCCCCGTCAACCAAGTCCTTTCAAAAATTTCAAGGCCGAATCAAATCTTATTTTTTGCAAATGACGCCTCCTCCCGATGAAGCAGCGAGGTGGTTTCAGGAGCTGAAGCGCATCTTCGCAAACGATAGCCATTTGCCGGCCTGGCCAGACTTCCATGAAGCGGCCAGTGTATTCGATGCTCTGCGAATGCTCGATAAGTGGTTTCAACGGCTGCTCCGCTTCCAGAGCAGCCTGCTATCCATCCGACCCGAGATAGCCAGAGCGATGCAATACATTCAGCAGCATCTCCCGGATGAGCTGACGCTTGATTCCATTGCGCTTGAGGTCGAGCTCAGTCCTTCTCATCTGGGGCATTTGTTCAAAAAGGAGATAGGCACCTCCGTAATCGATTTCGTCCTAGAGCAGCGGATTGAGCTGGCCAAAAAATATTTGGCCGAGGGTCGATACCGGAATTACGAGCTTGCCGAACGGGTCGGCTTCCGCCATTATTCTTACTTCTCCACAATGTTCAAGAAGATGACTGGCATGAGCCCGAATGAATACAGGCGCTCGGTCAAAACCTCCATTCTGCATCCCAATTATGAAAAATAAAAGTAAAGGGAAGGGTGATGACTCATCACCCTTCCCTTCCACGCTTATTCGCCCTTGTCTGTTTTCTGAATAAACTCGTTCATTTCCTTCACGTACTCCTCGCCGCCGTTCTTGTACCATCCGTCCAGCAACGAATCAAATGCATCCACCGGGGTAACGCCAAGATTAATCTTCATGATCGTCTGATCCCATACTTTTTTGTAGTCCATAAAATTCGGCTTCTTTGACGCTTCTGGCATAAAATCCAAATGCTTGGACTGCACAACCGAATCAACCGATTTATCCAGCCAAGGGGTACTCAATTCGATAATTTCTTTTGGCGTCGTAATCGTGAAATAAATTTCGGTATCGCCTGCACGGCGCATCGTATTTCTGCGAATCGGCGCTTCCTCCTTGTCCTCGGTTTGGACCTTGCTGCCGTTCTCTTCCTTGTAGTCAATGCCTTCGTATCCAATCAGCACCGTCGGATAAGCTTCATCCGATAAGAAATAATCGAGTACATCGATCACTTTCTGCGGATTTTTCGCCTCTTTCGTCAGCGCCCAGAATCCCCAAAGGCCGACACCGTATCCGACGCCTTTGACAACGTCCTCCTGCTCATCCTTAACGAATACGTACGTAATTTCCGCGTCCGGATTTATCTTCTTCAGCTCTTCGTCATGCCAGCCGTAATGGCCCGCAAAGCCGGGCATCACACCTGTAATGCCGCGATAAAACCGCTCCCGCGCGGTCGTCGAGTTGTTCACCGCCGCATCCGGGTCAAGCAGCCCATCCTTAGTCAGCTTGGCTGTATAGCCAAGCGCCTTCTTGAACGAATCGCTGTTCCGGTCATACATCGCATCCATATAACCATAATCGCCACCGTCTGCTTTCTGCCAGCCGAGCACGCCGAATTGACTCGTCAGGATCGGTTGCAGCACCTTGTTGCCGTCGGCAAACGCCGCGTAACCGTATGTGTCATCCTGATTGTTGCCGTCCGGGTCATCCTTCGTGAATTTCGTCAATATATCTGTAAATTGGTCGAGCGTAATTTCCGAGTTGTCCGGGATAGTAATGCCGAGCTTATCCAGCCAGTCCTTGCGCATCCAGTAGGCGTCATTGCGGATAACCGTCGTTCTCGGAATGCCGTAGATGTTCTCATCCTGCTGAATCTTCAGCGCGTTCCACGATACATCATACGTATATTTCGTCAGATTTTCCGTGTTTGCAATGTATTCGTTCACCGGGACTACGAGTCCGTCCCTTACGGCGTTCAGGAAGCTTTGGTCGTTGGTTTGAGGAAAATAGACCAAATCCGGGTATTCCCCCGACGCCAGCATAAGCTGTACCCTTTCCTGGTATCCGGTCACAGGAGGGATTTCAAATTCAAGCTTTACGTTTAGGTCCTTCTCGACTTGCTCCACCCACTTGCGATCCGTTGCCGATAGATTGGCTTGCTCGTGGTTGGCCATGATTTTGATCGTGACCGGTTCTTCGTCTTTGCCGTTCGCTGCGGTCTGATCGCTGCCCCCTTTATTCACATTGCCGACTTTGCCGCTGTTTCCGTTATCGCGGCCGCTGCATGCCGCTGCGAACAGCAGCATCAATACGACTAGCCCGATGAACGTTCCTCTCCAAGTTCTGCTCATTTGTTTTCCCCTTTCAATGTTGTGGACCGATTTATATAATAAAGGGATTTCCCTTATTACCCTTTGACAGACCCGAGCATAATGCCCTTAACGAAATACTTTTGCACAAAGGGATATACGCACAGTATCGGAATCATCACGATCATCAACGTCGCGTACTTCAGCGTTTCCGGAACGACCGCACTCTGCCCCGATTCTGCTATGTTGCCGCCGCCGGAAATTTCCTGCATCCGGGCTCCTTCGATAATTTCCCGCATAAACAGCATCAACGGCCAGTTCTCTACGCTGCGGATATAAATAATGCCGTTGAAAAAGTTGTTCCAATAGCCAACTGCGGCAAACAAACACAAGGTCGCTATGATCGGCTTGGACAGCGGGACCACAATTCGGAATAAGAGGTACGGATCGGATGCCCCGTCGATTTTGGCCGCTTCCTCAAGCTCTTCTGGAATGCTTTCCATAAAGTTTTTCATCAGGATCAGGCTGAAGCCTGACAGCAGCATAGGCAGAATCAGCGCCAGAAGCGTATCCAGCAGTCCCAGTTCGCGCATGAGATAAAAGTTTGGAATGAGTCCGCCGTTAAACAGCATGGTGAATACAACAAGAAGCAAAAAGAAATTTCTTCCCTTCAAATGCTTTTTCGATAACGGATAGGCCGTGATGATGTAGAGAAATATCCCTAGCGTTACTCCGCTGACAGTGACGATAATCGTGTTCAAGTAGCTGCTTAACAGGATCGGATGCGATAATATTTGAACGTAGGCGGCAGCATTAAAATCCTTCGGCCAAATCATCATCGGATTTTCAACGAATGCGCTGTAAGAGCTGAGCGAGACCGCGGCCACATTCACGAAAGGATACAGCATGATCAGGCACACGGCCGAGATTAAGAAGTAATTGATCGCATCGAACAGTTCAATGCGTTTAAGGTTGCGCATATCATTCACCTACCATATCTGATTACCGAATATGCGCGCTATCCGGTTAGCGATTAGAATTAGCGCAAATCCGACTATCGATTTAAACAAGCCGACCGCAGCCGCGAACGACAACCGTCCGTCAATCAATCCGATCCGGTAGGTGTACGTCTCAAATACGTCGGCTACTTCATAGGTTAGAGGATTGTATAACAGAAACACCTGTTCAAAGCCGTTGTCCAACATATTGCCGATCCGAAGGATCAGAAGTACGATGATCGTTGTCGCAATTCCCGGAAGGGTAATGAAACGGATTTGCTGCAGTCGGCTGGCCCCGTCGATCTTAGCCGATTCGTACAGCGTCGGATCGATTCCCGTCATGGCCGCCAAGTAAATAATCGTTCCCCAGCCAACGCCCTTCCACACCTCCGCCGAAATGATGATCGAACGGAAATAATCGGGGTCGAGCAGAAAGTTGACAGGCTCCATATCAAGCGATTTGATTACGGCGTTGACCATACCGGTCGAAGGTGACAGAAAGTTGATAATCATGCCCGCCAATACGACCCAGGATATAAAATGAGGCAGGTACATGATTGTCTGGGAGATCCGCTTGAACACCATCCCCCGGACCTCGTTAAGCATGAGCGCGAGTAGAATCGGCGCGGGAAATTCCCATACCATCTGGTAAACGCTAAGGAGAAGCGAATTCCTCAGCACCTTGTAGAAGTCTCTGGCTTGAAACAAATAGTCGAAATGCTCGAAGCCGACCCATGGGCTTGCCATAATTCCCTTGACCAGGCTCAGCTCCTTGAAAGCGATGACGATGCCGACCATCGGGACATACTTGAATATCAATAAATAGAGCAAGCCAGGTATTAGAAAAAGGTAAAGCCATTTATTGCGTAATAAATATTTTTTTGATCCATTCAGCCTGGAATGGCCCGGTTTCACATTCAATCCGTTTTCTGCGCTGACCTGCATAGGCTGAACCTACCTTTCATTCTATCATTTCGTATTCGAGATCCAGCTGGGATGTCGTATGTGCATCGACTCTGAATCTTGCCTGAACTGCCTCGAAACGGTTTCCCCGCATAGTTACCCGCTTCGCGTCACTAATATCGACAGCTAGCTTGAGGTTACGGAACAAACAATCCTCTATGGTGATTCCTTCCATATATAAGCCTTCTAACCCTTCCGCATTGATGCCGATAGCTCCTGAAGCCTTCATTCTCGGCGTGCCGCCGCAATTTTCGAAGATGCATTGCCCGATTTCGACGTTTCTCGGATGCCCCGCCTCCAGGAAGCCCGTATGCTCACAGCCGATGAATATTCCCTGATTCATCAGGTTTATATAGCGGACATTGCGAATCTTCACATTGTCATACCTCACCACATGCCCGCAGCCGGCCACATTTTTGAACAGACCGCCATCCATGTCATAGGAGCTTAAGCTCCAGCACATCGGCACGACCAACGTTTCTTGGGACAGCGGCTCCGGCAGCTTCTCCTCAAAGGTAACCGAGTATATGTTAGCCCCTTCACTATATCCTTCATGCCGCCAGGAGCGGATGGTTCGCCTTGCCGTATCCGTTCCGTTCCAGAACTCCACATCCGTCCGGTCCTTCAATGGGGCATAATTCCATTTGGCTTGAAGCAAGACCGTCCGTTCATCGACAACCCGCACCAACGTCAAAAACGTGCTGTGCATATTTTGACCATCCATTCGGACGCCTTCCACAACCATCTCGCGAATGGTAAAATCGCCACTGCATTTATAAATCTTCCAGGCGTCCCGGGGTGCCGTAAACAGCAGATTCCCTTCCGGCTTAAACACGACACGCGTCGCCGTGACGTCCGAGCAGCATTCGGTCTGCATCGCAAAGCCATTTGCGCTGACCGTATGAATGTTCTCGATAGTCAACTGACTGCAATGCTCGAATTGAAGCTGAAAGTCGGTCAAAGACCCGAAGTGCCAGGACAATCCTTCGCCCACTGACACTTGGGCTGCGACGGCGCTGCTGTCCAGCCGCATCCTCCTGTCTGAACCGCCGCCGATCCGGCGCCAGCTCGCGCCGGCGCCCTCACCGTAGGTCAAGCTTTCGCCGAGCAGCGCACCGGCCGAGAGGTCGAAACGGTTGGCGCAATAACAGGCCATGCCGTCGACGAGAGGATTGCTCTCGAAGACATCCACGATAATATGCCGCTCGCCTTTCTCGGTCACGATGCCTGCGCTCGAGTAGGGCATGCTTCTTGTAAACTTCATATTTTTTAACGTAAAGCCGTCGCATCCGCTAATCCAAAGAATGGAGGGCAAATAGGCCTGGTTTTTTCCGTCGTTTCGCCCCTCAAGCACCGTTGCAGGTTTGCCCTGCTCATCCGCTTGGCCCTCCAGCGTCAATCCGTCATACCCGCTAATAAAGAGATGGTTCTCACTCCATCCATGGTCTGCAAATACCGTATTCGATACGGAGCTCGTTAGCGTGTAAGTACCTTCATCGAAAATGACCTTCGCACACCGATTGGCAATCGCATGTCTAATGGCTGACAGAATCGCTTCCGCTTGATCGGAGCGATCATTAACTGCAGCTCCAAAGTCGCGGACATACACGTCTTCTGTCGCAGAGGATAACGGTTCCATTTTGCAGCCTCCCTTTCCCATTACACCCGCGCGAATCTTGCGACAAATCCGCCTGCCGGACTGAGCGGAATTCGCAGAGAAGCGCTTCCTCCCTTCAAACGCTCCGAGCTGCGCACAAGCTTAGTTCCCGTTTCCTGATCTGAACTCTGTTCCCTATCGGAAATGTATTCCGCCTCGTATTCTTCCTCGCCTAGGAACGATAGATCAACGGAGCTGAGCAGCATGCTATTGTCCGTGCCGTTCAGGATGCCCAGGAACCAGGTCTTTCCGCTTCTCCTGGCGAATAAGGCCAATTGTCCGATAGCGCTTGGAGCGAGCACGCGGGTTTCATCCCATACCGAAGGGATCGCCTTCAGTAGATCAAGCACGGGCCGGACAGACGAATCCTTGAGCAGAAATTTCGGATTTTCGGCAATCACCTGCATCGGAGAAGTGAATACAATGGCCGTTGCGAGCTGATGCGCATGCGTGGTGAGACCAGGGTTGGAAAAACCGACTGGCGTATAATCGCCATGCCCCGCCACAAACCGGGTGAACGGCAGCGCCGCATTATGCCAAGCCGGAATCGGCCCTTCCTTCATTTTGTTTAATTCAAGGCCGCGGATCCCTTCCCTGGAAATCTCGTTCGGATACGTTCTGGACTCGCCTGTCGGCTTCGATATCCCATGAAAGTTAATCATCAACTTGCGCTCCGCAGCCAGCTGCAGCGCGTTGATCTCGAAATCGATCGATGCTTTGGATTCGCAATCAATAAAATCGATTTTTACGCCTGCCACTCCCGAAGCGCGAGCTTTATCCAGAAAATCTCGCATATTGCGCCAATCGTTCGCCGGACTGTCGATTTCCTTGGACCTCTTCCAGACGAACACGCCGATGCTCCGATCCACCGCATAGTTTGTTACTTGCCGCAAGTCTTCCCATGGGTCCTGCCATAGCTCCCAACCTTCGTCTATCGTCGTATATTCGAAGCCGAGCTCCTCCGCGCAATCGATCATTTCCAGCTCTTGATCGGGCGCTCCCGTCCCTAAGCTCCACCAGCGCCATACGGAGCGGCCAGGTTTAATATATTCGGTCTCACTGAACAGCTCAGGAGAAGGAGAAGGATTAAGGTTCGTAAGCAAATCGCAATTAACGAGTCCATTCAAATCTGGGCTATAAAGCGTGACGCGCCAAGGCGTTACGATATCTCCCTCCAGTTGAAAGCCTGCGCTTCCTTCCGTAAAGTTAGCCTGCACCGCCCTATCCCCGGTTGCCTCCAGGCGCATGCCGCTGTAATGATACAAGGCGGCTTCCATAATCGCCGCATAGCCTTGCCCGTCCGGCAGCTCGATCACCATCGGGGTCCCCTGTACCGGACCTTGGCTGGAGACTGTCGAGAGCTGCTGGGCATCGACCTTGATAAACTCTCCCGCGTAGCTTTTCAGCTTCCAGTCATTGTTGCGTTCAAAGATCCATATCCCGCTTCCCTCCGGAATGCGCCAGCTTGACGCTTCGCCATGTACGGTACGGTTTCCCTTACCAGGGATCACGTACCGGTAAGCCGCCCCATCCTCATAAGCTCTGATCTGCAGCTCATACGCGGTTCCGCTTGCCTCATGCGACAGGGGAAGCTTAAGCTCGTTATAATGGTTGACGGCCTCCGTATGACACCCCCGGGTCGGATAAGTTTCCATCACCGTCTGCTGGCAGGGTTCACCCGCTATGCAGCCCGATCCTAAATCGTTGCCGTCAATTGTAATGCCCAGAGAGGATGTCTCGATGACAGCCGATTGTTTAATGCTGACGTCGTACTGCAATCGGCTGCCGCCGCCTGTATAAATGGCTATCTCCAGGCCGCCCTTTGGGCTTGCGAGGTTTATTTGCTTAATTGGACTAATATGCTGGACCATGTTCATTCTCCTTTGTGCCTATGTTGGTAATGTATTCGGTGCTTATGTGCCAAGTATAGTGAATCACTCGCATGGAAGACCATTCATAATCCCATGATAAATTCAATTATTTAACGATGCGCGAGCAGCCCGTTCAATCCTGCACAGGCACGAACATCACGGCGTCCGCTCTATGTGCCATCCCCTCGGTTACGGTCAATGTAACGCTGCCCGCCGAGCCTGCAGGGAATGAGTAAGTCCCGAGCGAAATCCACTGCTGGCCGCCGTAACCCTGATCCACAACCGCTTCATGGTTAGCGTCTTCGGCTGTCACCGTATACTTGGCATAATTGGTATTGTTATAAAAGGCAGGGTTCCAGACCCATACCTCATAATCGCCCGCCTCCGTCATATCCGGCATCCATCGCGCCCAGTCGCCGGGCGATGAGGAGAGGCGCGTTTCGCGGTCATCGCTGCCGAACGCTTCCGTTACCGTCGACCAGGAGCCGGAATCCGAATACCCCGCATCGCCATTATCTACGATGACCGAGCCGGCCGGGAACGGACCTTGGTCTTCTTTCTTGTAATACCTGAAGTAATCGAAGGTTACCTCGCCTGGCAAGCTCGCTTCATCCACCGGAAGGGTATAAGCGATCGAAGTGAGCCATACATTTTGACCCGCGGCATGCGGACCCGGGTAATCCATCACTCTAATCAATTCGCCATCGATAAAAAATTTCACATGCGTAGGCGTCCATTCCCAGCCATAAACATGATAGCCGTCTGCCGAGTTTACGCCACTGTATTCCTCATAGCTCCCGAATACTACATGCGCGTCACCCGGATACCAGTGATGTCCGGCTGTTCGGATCAATCCCGGATCATGCGAATCGATTTCAAATCCGTCGATTTCATTCACCTGATTATCGGAGGCGCCGTATACAACATCATCACCATCCAGGACGGCTACCCGTTCATTTAATCCCGCCTGCCAGAAAGAGGTGTGAAAGCCCGGATTGCCCCATAGCTTTGCTCTTGTTTCGTAATATCCATAGTCCATTTCCCGCTTGCTGATGACTCCGCCAGCCGTATACTCGGCTCCGTTCGAACGCTCCTTCTTCAATGCGATATGCAGCTCGCCATCGCTGACCGTAACGTTTTCCTTACGGTTGTCGCTGTACCGGGAGACCCCGTAACGGTAATACCACTCCTCTTCATTCACCCCGCTGCCCGAGAATTCGTCGGCAAACTCCAGCGCATAGCCCGAATCCGGTTCGAAGGGCGGCTGCTCCAAGCCTATCTCGTAAGCTAACGACCTTTGGCCGTCCTTCGACGTTACTTCCACTTTAACGGATTCCGGCATTGAAGCCCTGTCTATCGTAAGCGATTCCGTTAGATTTCCGTTGATCCTTATCGACTGCCCCTCATCCGCTTTAATTGCTGTGACCGTTACATCTGTATTGGCCGTGACGGTATAACGCTTCCGATACGGCTCAAATGCCAGCTTCCCTTCCGACACCTGAAGGCCGGCCAGCCTTTCATAATCGCTGGCTAAGTCTGGAGAAGGAGGCTCATCTCCGTACACTTCCAAGGAATATAATCCCGTATAAGCCAGTTCCCTCGCCTTGTCGGCGTAGTAGCGGACATAACGGGCTGTTACCGGCTCGAATGCAAGGATTTCCAATATTGCCGGCGAGCCGTTCCTGACGTATAGATCCGTCCACTGCTTGCCATCATCCGAGGCTTGTAGCTTGAAGCCGCTTGCATCCGCCGGATTGTAAAGCGTCAATACCGCTTCATCGAGCGTATAACGGTTCCCCAAATCCACCTCCAGCCATACATAGGGATGTGCGTCAAAGGATAAGTTTCTCCAGGCCGTTGTTCCGCTGCCATCCAAGGCGGCGCTAGCAGGAGCAAGCAAATAAGCTTGAGATGCCAACGCCGGCTTGCCTGCCGCATAATCGCCGCTTCCTGCATACACCGTGTAGGCTTTCGTTATCGAGCGGTCCTCCGCCTTCACAAGGACAGGAATAGTATGAACGCCAGGCGTTAACGCGATCGGAGACGAGGCCGTTCCGCTGTTAACCTTCTCGCCGGCTACGTAGATTTCCGCATGGGGATCGTGTGATGTCGGCACGAGCGTCATGCTGTCGGCTCCGTTCGGCGCGCCGTATGCATATTCCGTTACGGCAGGGTCGAACACCGGCGGATCCGCAGCCGGCGATACCAGGCCTGATGCTCCCGCCCTAAGATCGGCCAGCATCGCATCCGTTCGTTCGCGATAGAGATTTAAAGTGTACTGCTGAATGGTTGCCGCGTCGGGCGCGGTGACTCTTACGGCGATGGCATTGTTTCCTTCCTCGAGTGCAATCGGCACTGTTGCGGTGCCATTCTGCACATAAACGCCGTTTACAGTTACGAAAGCCTCCGGATGATTCGGCTTTACCGTTAAACGGACCGTCTCCGTGCTGCCCTTTACGCGATGCGTGAACACATCCAGCCCCTTGCTCCGCTCGGCTTCCGTTTCATCCACCAGCAGCTGGCGCAGCTTCGCATTGCTGCTGGAGGAGGTCGCGCGCTTCAAGGTAAGCGTATAACGCTTCTGAAATACTTGATTTTGCGCCGTAACGATAATCTCGACTTCGTTGTTCCCTCTTGCCAACAGGATCGGAATGGATTCGGAAGGGGGAGTGCTAACAATCATTCCGTTCACAGAAACCGAAATGGCAGCCGAATGATCTACGGCGATGGCGTCCAATGTGACCGTTTCCGTCTCACGAGGGAACAAGTAGGCATACGCTGCCCGGCCGTCTTCCAATATCGTCGTGTTATTGAGTGTCAGCGACGATAACGCGGCAATCCGTGAATGCAGCTTCTCGAATTTGACGGCATCCGCATGAACGAACGAACCGGCCGGGGAGGATGCATCCCGCTTCAATCGGACATATTCCTCGTGTCCTTTGCCCATAAAGTCGTATATGCCTAGCTCAACCCATTCACCTGAAATGCTTGTAATATCAGCCAAGTTGATTTCACGAGCTTCGGACTTGCCGTCCCGGTATACCTCTACCTCGGCAATGCCGTAAGCGGATGGGCGTTTCGGCACAAATACGGATACGCGGTACGTGCCGATGCCAAAGGATTGCCCGCTTTCTTGGGGCGTCCATTTCGCTTCCGCCGCGCTGGCGGAGGTGAAGTGCGATTTCCCTGCATAGCCGCTTACCGAGCTTGACGAGCTGTAACTGAATCCCGTCTGCTCGAAGCCCTGCACGGTCACCGGGAATCCGTCCTTCGTTCCATTCGTATCATTGTCGATCACGAAGGCAGCCAGCACCGCCTCCTCGGATGCGGCAGCCATCCCTCCCGATCCGCCAAACGGTGCGATTAGCAGCAGCAAGCTGCACGCCAAGTAACAAATGAACAGCTTTTTCTTCAGCCTTTCTATGCGCATGAGCCTCATTCTCCTTTTCATTCAACTGACTACACGGAAATTGGCCCGAATACAGGAAGCGGTATTCCGAGCGCATCGATAAGGTTGACAAGCGGATGAAAGCCTGAGCCGTGGAACAGCTTGGCAGCAGCAGGTACCTCGCGTTCGAAGCAAAGCTCCACTCCAAGCTTATCCGCGGTTAAAGCTGCTTTCGGCAGCCAAATCTCCCCATCCGCTTCCAGAAGAAATCCGAATGCCTGCTTCACCGGCAGCAGCGTCCCGTTAAGCTCGTTTGGATCCATACGCAGCGTAAGCGCCGTCCTTGCATGATCCCATTCGAAGCTTGCCGGGCGAGGTCCGCTACCGGAACGGATCCCATGAACCATGCTTAATGCCTGCCAAGCAAAACGTCTCCCGATCCGTCGTAAGGATGTGGCGTCCACATGGATAGGATCCGACAATACGGCATCGATCGCGGGAACCATGGCCGCATAAGAGTCATGAGCTACGAACCGGAACTGTTCGTCCTGAATCCGGTTCCACCATTGCGAATGTTTCTCCCAGGTGTGGTACCGGGACAATTGGGCATATAAAAACGGAAGCTCCGGGTTGTTCAGATCCTCTCTTAAGTGCCGAAGAAGCTGGGTTAACCGATCGGTGTAATGGGGAGTAGCCGTTTCATTCGCATCGCTTTCCCCTTGATACCAGAGGAGTCCGGCTATTTTTCCGCCATTTGCCCGTACTCTCCTTAATAAAGCGCCGTATAAGGACTTCCCTTCCGCCGACTTGAGATCCGGGTCCCATTGCTCCATACTGGTTCCGCCATGAGCGCACATCATTAGTCCGACAGGAATCCCCGTCTGCCGGAGCAGCTCCTTCCCGAAAGCGACGCCAAGCCCCGCTCCCTTCACCCGGTTCCTTCTCTCACCTGCTGCGGCCGCTTCGCGTTCCTCCGGCGGCACGCCCCAATTTACGGGATCGACGGATTCCTTCAGCCAGGTAAGCGGGTCCTTCGCTATGTCCCACCGGTCTCCCATATAAAAGCAGCTGACGCCTATTGCCGGCTCCTCTAAATCCGTCAAATAGCCGCAGCCCTCCATATTCGACTGACCGGCAAGCACCCACAAATCGCCGACAAAAAGAGGCTCCAAAGTCGTCTCCGCCATCACTTCCCCCGCTGCAAGACCGACGACCCGTATTTGCAGCACATGCTCTCCTGCCGGAACGTTTCGAATGACGCCATGGTACGTATCGGTGCATGCGAATGAGCCTAAGCTCGACCAAACAGACCTCGCGGAGTTCCCCTTCAACCGCGTCATGATTGCACCCGAAACGGATTCACTCAGCCGCAGCGTTACCGGAATGTCCGCTGCTTCCCTTTCATTCCGCTGATATACACGGTGAGGGACCGGGCCTTCCACCTGCAAATCGTACCGCATTCTTATCCTCCTTATCGCCTTGATACTTGAAGCTGTGTCAGATTATACGGGCTGCGGGAAACGGACAACATGAAGGATGCCACGATTTTTTCATGTATTTCATGAAGGCATCAGTCGGCAATCAACGAGCAATCAACTGAAACCCTCATGCTCGAACCACGCAAAAAAGCCAACCCCTCGTTACGGATTGGCTTCGTCGGATGAAGAGAACTCTCCTCCGTTCTATCGGTAAGGCTCGAGACCCGCGCAGTTACCGGCTGTCGGTCGTTAATAAATCCGAATTTCAATCACTTCGGCGCGAGGACCGCCGTTCATCGCTTCCACGACGCAGCGCAGCTTTGCGGCGCTGTTCGCAGCGGAATAAGCATCCTTGTCTGGCAGCGCCCGGAAACAGAAAGGTCGGCGCACCAGATTTTTCATTCCCCATAGCACAACCAACTCGTCATGGCGGTTATCCTCCAGCTCTATCGTAGCCCGCGCACCGGCCCCCCGTTCAAATGCAAGCACACCTGTTAGCGGATCATTCGAGAGATGGAGCCGCACATACTCATTTGCCTTGATGATGACAAATGCATTCTGAGCTTGCTCCGGTTTCCAGCTCGGCATTACGGAAATCCACTGCAGTTCACCGGCGCTTACCTCGGAAGCACCGCTCGCCTCAAGCCTGTGCGGGACATAGTTTTCCCGTGCTCCATACCTCCACCTGAAGCGTCGTCTTCTGCTTCACGTCAACCAGCAAATCAAGCTGCCGCAGCTCGGTGGATATGGGCAAGAGCAGACTGGCATTGCTCGCCAGCGGAAATGTCTCCGCAGGCGTTTCCACCGCCAACCTACGCAGCGTGCTTGATGCGCTGACCGTGGTTTGGCGTGCAATTACAGAGCTTCCCATCATTTGGACGAGTCTATGCAGCATACGGCGGAGTATTCGTTATTCTTGCTGTGCTGTGGGGATGGCTGGTCGATAAAAAAACACCCGATATGTACAATTGGATCGGAGCCGCTGTTTGTGTTGTAGGAGTCTCCATTATGCTTTGGGCTCCTAGAAGTTAATACGTTATTCTGCCCGTTAACTTGAAGCTCCGTCAGTCTAACACTTAATTTTTCTAGTCTAAGACTTTATTTTCTTTTGACATTTAGCAGATAAGTCAATTAATAAGCAATAAAAAAGCCAACTCGAAGGGTGGCTATMACTCAAAAAGAGTGCAAAAGTATAGATAGGAGTGGAGAGATTTATTGTCGAATTTTTTCGTATTTTGCGCAGCGCCACAGCCTGCAAAAACTAACATCATTGCCAGAACCATAGATAAAACCATATAACTTTAATCATCCTTAACATAAAACACCCTCCTTGGTTATAAACAGTTATAACTAAATATATCTAAATTTAATTATATAGTTAAACACTTTTGTAAATGCCATTAACAAAAAGGACGATATTCCGGATCGTCAAATGACGTCGGATATCGTCCTTTTTATAGGAAACTATCGCTTACAGGATGGCGGTAACGTTCAGCTGTTTAATGAACTTCCTCCACAAACAGATTCGTGAGCGAACCAAGCTTCTCGATTTCGATCGTAACCGTATCGCCTGGCTTCAGCCACACCCGCTTCGCCTCCGGGTAACCGAGTACGACTCCCTCGGGCGTTCCGGTAAGAATGATGTCGCCGGGGTATAAGGTCATATGCTGTGACACGTAGCTAACGATTTCATCACAGCGGAATACCATATCCGATGTATTCGACTGCTGGCGTACTTCACCATTGAGCGTGGTGCTGATTGACAGATTGTTAGGATCATCAATCTCGTCCCCAGTGACCAGATAAGGGCCGAGCGGACTGAACTTGTCCAKGGATTTGCCGAGCAGCCACTGCGGCGTGCGCATCTGCAGGTCCCGCGCAGACAAGTCGTTGACGCAGCAATAACCGAACACATGCTCAAGCGCCCGCTCTCTCTCTACGTACTTTGTTTCCTTGCCTATGACGATAACCAACTCGGCCTCGTAATCGACTTGGCCCGTTACCTTTGCCGGGAGAGGTATAGCTTCACCATGGGCAGCTAGGGTGTTATCAAATTTGTTGAACAGAATGGGATACTCTGGAATCGGTGCATTCGTTTCTAGCGCATGCTTGCGGTAGTTCAGCCCGACACAAATGATTTTTCGCGGAGCAGCAACGCACGGACCGAATGAAATATCTTCTTCACGATACAGGGCAGCGGAGAACTTTTCCGGCGAAGCGGCAGCTTCCTCAACGAACCGTCTCAACGCGAGCAGTGCATTCGCTCCTCCCTCGATGACTTCCATGACCTGCGTCGGTACGCGGGGCTCATCCTTAATTTTCAGAGCCTCTAGGACATCCAGCACGCCTGTATCCAATTTGATTCCTAAACGATCGCCATCTTCTTTTTGAATCACCAAAAGCTTCATATATAACTTCCTTTCGTATATGGATTATCCAAACGGCCGGCGGGCTAGGCGTTCTTGCCGAAAACGACGCCTCCGTCGACATAAAGCGGTGAGCCCATCATGAAGCTCGACTCTTCCGATGCAAGGAACAGCGCCGCCTTTGCCACATCTTCGGGTCGGCCCAATTCATTGCTGAGCTGCCGTGTTTTTAGAGACGCGATTGCAGCCTCAGGATCTTCATACGAGGTGCGGAGATAGTTTTCTACGAACGGCGTCAGAATGGTTCCAGGCAGAAGTGCGTTTACGCGGATATTGTACGGCGCATAATCGACCTGCATCGATTTGGTAAGCGCCAATACCGCTCCCTTTGTAGCTGAGTAGGAAGCACGTTTCGCAAGTCCAATTTCCGCAATGCAGGAAGACATGTTAATAATCGATCCGCTCGTGCGTTCCATCATGTGGGGAAGCACATATTTGCTAGGCAGATATACCCCGCGAATATTGACCCGAATGACACGGTCCCAGTCTTCCGGCTCCACCTCGTGGAGCGCCCCCACGCCGCTGATGCCGGCATTATTGAATAGTACATCGATACGGCTGTATGCCGCCAAAGTCTCGTTCACCATGGAGCGCACGGAATCCGGATCTGTAACGTCCGCATGCACAAACCAGGCCCGCCCCCCTTGCGACTTGATTTCTTCGACCGTTTCCCGGCCTTTGTCCGCATCCAGATCGTTGACGACGACAAACGCGCCTTCCCGCGCAAACAGCAGTGCCGAGCTCCTGCCGATGCCCGATCCGGAACCGGTTATGAGCGTCACTTTATTCGCTAATCTCATGTTTAAACGTCCTCTCTCCGATTGGATTCTATACTCCCAGCTGCCATGAAGACGAATCGGCCATTCCTAAAGGCTGGGGCCGATACGATTAATACTGAATTCTTGATGACCCAACGTTTCCGATTTCGTCCATTTCCCATCCGCTACTTCCACAATCTCGCGCCATATCCGTTCGCCCGCAGTCTCCAAGCTTATCGTTCCGTCCAGCATCGCGCTGACGTCGACGTCCATGTTGTCCTCCATACGTTCGAACATCCGCTTGTTGCCCGTTATTTTGATGACCGGCACGACAGCCGCTCCCGTAGGCGTTCCCCTGCCTGTCGTGAAGCAAACGATGTGGACGCCTCCCGCCGCCATGCCCGAAACGCATTCGATATCGTTGCCCGGCGAGTCCATGAAGTAAAGTCCTCCCTCCGGTATCTGTTCCGCGTATTCGATAACTCCTTTGATTGGGGCTTTTCCGCATTTGCTGATGCAGCCGAGCGATTTCTCTTCGATGGTGGATAGTCCGCCTTGGATATTGCCGGGACTCGGATTGCCGCCTCGCATGTCAGTGCCCATCCTCTCCACCTCTCGTTCGAAACGGCTGACAATGTGGTAAAGCATCTCTGCTGTATCCGGTGTTGCACAGCGCTGTGCAAGCACATGCTCGGCACCGATGATCTCCGTCGTCTCGCCGATGACGACCGTTCCACCCGTTGCGATTAGCGAGTCAGCAGCTGCGCCAAGCGCCGGATTCGACGCCAAGCCGGAAGTCGCGTCAGAGCCGCCGCATTTCACGGCTACTTTCAGTTTGGAGAGCGGGATTGGCACTTTTGGTTGGCGTTCAAGCTCCCCCATCATTCGTTTTGCTATTTCAGTTCCTTGCTGAATCGCTTTAACCGAGCCGCCGACCGATTGAATATCAATCACTTCTACGGGCTTGCCGGTCTTTCGGATCTCGTCCGCAAGCGCATAAGGATCAACTACTTCGCAGCCTAGACTTATGACGATAACCCCGCCTACGTTCGGGTTTTTGCCCGTCCCTGCAAGCACCTCGAAAGTACGTTCTTTATCTGCACCGATTTGGCTGCATCCATGCTGATGCGGAATCGCCACGGTACCAGGAACAAGCTGCATGATCCGGCTGCAAACCTGATTGGAACAAATGACCGTTGGAATGATGAGCAAATGATTGCGGATCCCGATATCCCCGTTCGGCCTTTCATACCCCATAAATGTATTCATGCCCCCGCCTTTCCGGCCTTATCGCCTCTGCCCCGTATTCCTTCAATATTATGGACATGAACATGCTGCCCGACCATGATTGCGGAGCTGGAACGACCAATGATTTCCCCGTATTTCCGCACGTCCTGTCCTGCGTCAATCGCATCAATCGCCAGCTTATGGCCAAACGGGATCGCATCAATCACCGTTATTTCATGAATGCCTTGATCATCTCTGTAGCGGACCGTTTCTCCTGACGTGACATCACGCAGCAGCGTAGCAACATGATCCCGCTTATCCCTGATCAATGCGTCGACGCCTTTTGCTATTTCTTGCATCATGCAGCATCCCCTTTGCTTTTATGATCGTTGACGATAAATCGCCTTATAAACAAGGTTTACAACAGTTAGGTTCATAATAATCGAGCTTCGAGGATATGAAAATAGCGAAAATACGCTTATGTGTACCTTATTTTGACTATTACTCTCCTAGCATTTACACTATAACCAAACACGATATGTTTTCTCAGCTTGTCAATCAGGGAGGGTCCGCCATTTGAAACCTATTCGTAAGCAATTCGATGCTTCCGCTCCTTTCCCGCTCGAATTCAACTACCTTGCATTAAAGGATTCGCATAACGAGCTACCCAATCACTTGCACGATTGGCATGAAATCGTCTATGTCCATGCGGGAAAGGGTGTTTTTTTTATTGACGGGTCTTTCTATGCCATGGAGCGCGGCGATTTATTCCTTCTGCCCGGCAACACCGTCCATCGCGCATTGCCGGAGGAAGAAGCTCCTTTGACGGTGAGCGCCATTTATTTTCATGGTCGTATCGCGCAGTGGAACTCGTTCGGCGATACCTTTTCTTACGTCCAATGCTTCGAGCAGGCAAACAAATGGAAGTGTCATAAACTGAGTGTGGATAATGCCGACCGTGACTTTATTGAGACCATTCTGGTTAATATCAACAGAGAGCTGTCAGTCGATAGACCGGGGCACCGACATGCCGTCGTGCTCCACCTGCTCCAGTTGCTGCTTCTGCTTAATCGGCAAATCCCCGTTCCAACGGCAGAAGGGAAAAATACGGGAGCTCCGGAGTGGATGAGGACGACACTGCGTACAATCGACGAGCACCCATTCGACGACATCGGCTTGTCCACTCTGTCCGCCAAAGCGGCAGTGAATCCTTCCCATTTTACACGTGTCTTCAAATTACTTACGGGAATGACATTAACCGAATATGTCACGGCTAAACGGATTAGCCGCGCCAAGGAGCTTCTCCTATCTTCGGATGCGCCAGTCTACGCAATCGCGAATGAGTGCGGCTTCGAGAGTCTGCCGCATTTTCATCGCACATTCAAAAAACTAACAGGCATGACCCCTTCCGGCTATAAACGAAGAAGCCAGGCGCCTGACATTCCTCACTTGTAATAAAAAGATTTTTCAGCGCGAGCCCACGTATGTTAGTTTTATGCAAGTTTCGCTTAGTTTCGTGTATGTCGTATTGGCTGCGCATCTCCTATAATCGGTGTAGAAATTCAAATCACCATTTTCCAGGAGGTTACCGATTATATGAGCAGCTCACCCATTTTACTGAATGACGAACAAATGAGACGATTTATTACGGAAGGTTTTCTAATTTTAAACACTGATTTCCCAGAAGCCTTTCACCGTGAATTGACCGATGAGCTCAATCGCGTATACAAGGAAGAGGGAAACCCGGGCAACAATTTACTGCCGCGCTTCCGCGAAATTCAACAAGTATTCGATCATCCCGTTATTACGGGCGCATTGACTAGCGTTCTTGGCCCGGACTATATGTTGCATGCTCACCGTCATGGTCATTACAATGCCCTGCCCTCTGCCGGCGGTTGGCATAAGGACAGCTACTGGGGCTATTCGAAAATGCGCAATCATCATCCATGGTGGGCGATGGTCATGTATTTTCCGCAGGATACCCCGCTTGAGCTAGGACCGACGGGCTTGATGCCTGGCACGCAAAATTATCAAACACGCACCTTTGCTGCAGACGAAACGCCAGGAGAAGCTTACGCTAGCGGGAAAGCCGGCACGTTCGCGCTCATCCATTACGATATTTGGCATCGCTCCACGCCTAATGTGCTCGGGAATGCCCGCTACATGTTGAAATTCGAGTTTATGCGTACTGTAGCTCCCACCGCGCCTTCTTGGAATAATCAAACTGCGGAATGGACGGAGCCAGCCGGTCTCAAGCTTCCGATCGGCCGTCACGAGACGATGTGGGAGGAAACGTGGAACTGGCTCTCCGGCAGCATCGGCAGCCTGGCCCATACGGCAGCTTCGGATGAAGAGCAAATCAGTCAGCTTGCCAAGGCATTAGAGGATACGTACGAGCCTAACGCGCTGAATGCGGTCTATGAACTAGCGAGGTATGGCGAGAAAGGGATCGAAGTGCTGTTGAAAGGACTCCATCATGAGCGTGTGGACGTATCACGCTTGTCCGCTTATGGCCTGGCTGCTGCGGGTGCCTCAGCAATTGATGGATTAAATGATGCACTATTAAGCGAACGCGAGGAAACCGTCAAACATGCGGCGTTTGCGATCGGGGAGCTGCGCCACTTGGCTGAAAATTCGCTTCCGGCGCTTGGCCGTCTCATATCTCACCCCTCCGCTTCGGTGCGAAGCACGGTGGCTGAAACGTTTGGCATGATTGGCGGTTCCAGCCAAGCAAGCGTCGATGGGTTGATTCGATGCTTGCAGGATGAGGATACTCAGGTTCGTTTTACAGCAGGCCTTTCATTATCACTCTTACGCTCCGCTGCCGCATCGGCCGTTCCCGCTCTAGCAGCTGCGCTTAATGATGAGAATCGCTACGTTAGGGCGCATGCGCTCGAAGCCCTCCGTTACATTGGCACGGAAGAAGCCAAGGACATTTTGATCAAGTCGTTGTTTAATGCCCGCTGGTGTACGACCACCACGCCGGCTAACGCTTTCTATCCTTAAAGCTAAGAGGTAATAGGCTATCCCACTTTTGGGATAGCCTATATTTTTTTAAGGGCTGCTTCTTTTATAAGTTTAGGAGAACCGCTTTTTCCGTGTATAATGTCGTTCATAGGCGGCGAGGTTATTCGTTCAAATACGCTTGCTCACCTCTTTCGCTGACTTTTGGCCGATCATGAATGATTCGAATTCCTCACTGGCGATCGAGACGACCTTGAAATCGCTGTTTAGCTTTTTTCCAGCCCCGTCCAGAAGCTTTTTGAATAGCCTGGGGGCTTTCTTCCACTGACTTAGCATCCGTCTTTCCTTTCGGCACCGGAAGCAAACCCTTCGTTATTTTTTGACCGACTTCCTTGAGATTTTTCTCTGTGATGCCTTTGTTTATTGGGAAGCCTAGCAATTCCGGGGAACTTTGCATGTCCACGGACAACAAAAACTTAACGAACTCCCAAGCTTCCCGCTGTGCCTTGGTCTTGCTGTTTATTCCGAGTATGAAAGGGGATATGAACTAGCCGCCAAGAAGATATCCACTGACTCAACTCAACCCCAAAGAGCTCCTGTCCGAAATCACCAATTACAACCTCCTTCTCACGGTCAACACATATATCTAGGTATAAATTTTCGATTTTCTCAATCTTTAGCTTCAATTTATCGACGTAATGATCTATGAACTTTGCATAAATCACCTTACTAGGAATAACATCAGGTCTACTCATTCAGCATTGTATCAAATAACCATCTGGAACTGTTCCCAACTGGACCAAGGAGCGCCATGGGTCGTTGAAACGAGCACAATAGATTGAATTCTAGTCGTTTTCGCAAAATCACGGAACTAAACTAAACAAAAGCCACGTCACAAAGACGTGGCCATTGACTCTACGATAGAATTTCTAAAGACTCTATTAACTATGACACGTTATCTCTTCGCCTTATAAAACTCATGATAAAGCTTCATCAACGCCCTTTTCTCAATCCGCGAAATCCCTAGCTCCTACGCAATCTCCCGTTGCGTCCGCTCATCCTCGCCATGCTCCAGCCCAAAGCAGTCAATCCCTTAAATAGATATTTTAAAGAAAGCTTCTAATTAGAGCTATTTGTACCATTCTGCTTTAATTTCATCGATATTCATTTCTTTCCATTTACCTTTCCATAGTTCCCAATATGGAATGTCGTTTGAAGATGAATTTCGACGATCTCGCCTGAAAGCTCATGACCTAATGTACGGGGATAGGTGAAATAAGGCTGATTCCCTTTGTAAGCGTGCAGATCCGTTCCGCATATTCCAATTCGCTTCACCTTGACGAGCGCTTCGCCTTCCCGTACAACCGGTACTTCCGATTCTCTCATTCTCAATACGTGAGGTTCTTCGCATACGATCGTTATCATCAAAATGCCCTCCTGTCAATAGGTAAATGAGGAAACCAGGAAGTGCATTCCACCGCTTCCTGGCTCTTTGACACCTTGTAATTTGGAAATTAACTCCCTGATACCGGACCGAACTGACACCGTACAACCGTGTTTGTCATGCGGACTCTCGAAACCTTTATGTCCATTTATGTGTTCTTGTGTACCTCATAATACAATACCATTGCACAATGAGGTTCTAGGCCGTTAAGTTTCATCGCGTTCGTGTAATACCCGACTTCCTCGTCCGTCCAAAAATCGTAAACCCGATAGCTCCCATCCAAACTTATCTCGATATCTTTAGGCTGGTCGTCAATATTGAAGACGCAAATGAGATATCGATCCTCCAATTTAATTCGTCCAATCGTATAAGTTTCATCGTCAAAGCTGGCGGCTTTGCCGGTTGGAGGCAAGAGCTTTTGCAATACCCGAACATTTTGCTCCGACAGAGATGGAATTAAGTCTCCGCTTAGGATCATCCCTCCGGATGCTAAGATAACGGCTTTATGAAATTCGAACTCTTGATCCGAAATATCCGATTTTTTCTCAATAACTTCACCGCTAATCGTCTGATTATGATACGTTACCCTTTCAAGGACTACGACATCCGGGTCGTTATACCACAAGGTATCGTTTTGCCAGTTTCGGGGAAATAGCTCCTTCGCATTGCCACTGACATGTTTCCAGTCCCTTGCAATATCATTGGTCACCCGGTTCCCGTGAACTAAACCAAGAAGCGGCCAGAAAGGAGCATTGCACCCAAGAATGAAGCTGTCGTGCCCGACTTCATCGACAATCGCCTTCATTCCACTGCGAAATGCTTCGATTCTTGTTGCTTGTTTGTCGTAACGGCATCCTGGCAAGGCACCGTATTGCAGAAAATCCAGTTTAAAATACCTCCAACCCCATTCATTATGCATAACCCTGACAGCTGACCTCAAATAGTTTTGAGCCTCAGGATGCGTTCCGTCCAGCATATACCATTGCTTTTCCGGCAGCTTCTTTTTCTGACCGATTCCATTGAACGGTTTGCCTTCCTCATCTTGAACCAGCCAATCCGGATGCTCAAGCATCAGCTTCGACCCCGGTTCTACAATAAAGGGAGAGATGTAACCTGCAGCTTCAATCTCGGTTGCCCGGATTCCTTCACTAATCGTTTTGACGTCTGCCCCAAGCGTGACACTCGGAATTAAGAAGTCGCCGTCGGCTGCTGCATAGCCCCCATCAATTTGAATTCGCTTCAGTTCAGGTATTCGCTGGACCATGCTGCGCGCATTCTCATAGAGACCCTCTGCAGTTATTGGGCGAAGGCAATAATAGGAACACCATCCCGTAGGAATTTCAGGGTAAAGCATTCGCGGGTGGTTCCGATTGAGGCATTCAGCCAATTCTTGAAAGAGCAGATCGCGGTTCGCTCCGGAAGCAAACATGAATTGTTCCAATCCCCACGACTGGCCTGGCCCCAGTTCTAAATCTTCTGTATCCATAATCACTTCTATATAGGAATTTCTGAATCGGAACTCGCCTGAAAAGCGATTGCATGAAGTAAAGGCCAACAGCAAATGCTCCTCATGACTGGGAGACAAGGCCAACAGATTGTATACCGTCCATAAGTTCTCATGAAACGGAGTTTCGGGGACTCGGAAGAAGTCACGATCTTTTCCGTATGCCCCGATCACATTGGGCAAAGAAAGAGTGCCACTGTATTGGGTAAGCATTTGAAAGCCTTCACCGTAAAATGGAGTATCAGGAGCGATAGGCATATCCCCAGAAAAAAGTACGACCTCTTTAATCCGCAGTGAATGATCGGACCGATTGACAACTCTAGCGTTTAAAAGATTATTCTCCCATGATTTCTCTACGGTAACCTCACGGTCAGTAGCTGTTGTGCAATCGGAAAGTCTCACACTAGATTTTATTTTTTTCATATCGTCCAAATTCAGCATATTGAACCTCTCTCTTCAAATAATTCACAATTCGAAATCGTCTTCATATAGCTGGAATTTCCCAGAGACTAAACCGAAATGAACTAATTCGATTCTTCTTTATCCCTCTCTTGACCTTTTCAAACATGTACCTCTCTCAGTGCTTCTTCCACGGAAAGCATTTTACCAATTCTCGACGATACGGCTGCAGCATGCACCAAGCATTGTGACTTCAAATAATCTCTTCCGTTGGGCCTTGGCTCTCGCTTTTCCTGCAACGCAGTTAGAAATTCATCGATCGACAGCATGTTTCCTACCCCGGCAAAGGTGTATTCTTCATCGGCCATCCCATCCTTTATAAGCTGCACTCGGTTGCTCGTCACCAAAATCGCGCCATCCGCTCCTTCGAAACGCCAATCTCCATACCATTCGGTCAGTTTTCCTTTGGCCATCAAGTTGCCGTGATAATCCACGACCGTCCCGCCGTCTAGCTCCATCCAAGCACTTAGGTGGACTGTCGTCGTTTCCGTCCAGCTGCCGGGCGGATTGCTGTTCATCGCGAACACTTTCACCGCTTCCTGGCCGGTAAAATAACGGATCATATCGAAATGATGAATCGTTACATCTTCCAGCAGTCCGTTTTCAAGCCAACCAAAATAAGGAACGGGTACGACATGATAGCGGTCGAATTCGATATGTACCGATGACAAATGTCCGATAACGCCACTGTCTAAAAGCTCCTTCGCCTTCAGAACCGGAGCGAAAAAACGGTAATTCTCTGAAATCATGAACGGGATGCTTTTCAGTTCGGCTTGGCCGACAATATATTGCGCATCCGTAATATCGTTGGAAATCGGCTTCTCGCAAAGAACTGGCAGACCATGCGCAAATGCGATCTCATTAATCGTAGTATGAATATGGGGAGGCGTAACATTTATGACGAAATCGGGGCGCTCGCTGATGATCGCATCTTCCAAAGACGAATAAAATGGGGTTTCCGGATCAATCGTTTCGCGCAGCTGAACGTTCGCCTCAACAACGCATACTTCCTCCACGCCAGCATGGCGTCTTAATTTCTTGTACCACCCTGAACCGAAGTTTCCTAATCCGACCAGAACAGCCTTCATATTGCTCATCCTCTCTTCACTTCTTATCCTTATATTCTGCTGTTTCACTTTTGCCCTCAGGATTAAAACTTTATCATTCGTTGTTCCTTAATCGATTCTACAGCTCTACACACGACTTCCCAGCTTCGGAGATTATCACCTATGTGGGTTAACGGCTTACGACCCTCCCGGATCGACTCCATCATATGGAACAATGAATACTTTAGTCCTGTATATGCCATGCTTGGAAGCGGAATATCCTCTCTAGAACCGTCCAATCTCACAATGCAAGGTGAGTCATTGTATACCTCGATTGCTCCGTCATTGCCAACCAACCGAAAATTGCCGATCCAAGGGGTATCCGTCCCCCGATTGACAAAGCTGCTGTAGTAGTGGACATGCACACCCGATTCAAAACCAAGAATTACTGAAACGCTTCCATTGCTATCCAGCCAACTCCAAGAAGGATTATGGCTTTGTGCATAAACGGAGACTGTATTACTGTTCAATATATACCTCATTAGATCGAAATGATGGACGCACATTTCTTTTAGAAACATTTCTTCCAATTCTTTGCGCCATGATACAAAGGAGCTCGTAGATGTATGATTGCGTGCAAAGCTCCATTCAATGGCTTCTATAGGACCGACGACGTTGGCCTCCATCGCATTTTTCACTGCCAAAACGGCAGGATTCCAACGGTAATTTTGGCTGATCATCACATAGTGGTCGCTTTGTGCGGCCAGTGCTGCCATCTCTACAGATTCATCCCAATCCAATGAAATGGGCTTTTCCAAAATGATATGAAGACCCGCCTCCAGCATTTCCTCCATTAGCTTTTTGTGAGTACCGGGGGGAGTAATCAACAACGCGATATTTGCGTCGGTTTCCTGCAGTGCCTGCTTGTAATCGGTAAATGCCGGAACCTGCCTGCCATCCAAAAGCTCTTTTGCCTTTTCCAGATTATCCGTGCTCATATCAACAATAGCAGCGAACTCCACTTTATCCTCCATCGCTATTATCGCTTTAATCCATTCTAATCCGTGCAATCCGGTGCCTATTTGAATAACCTTTGTCTTGTTCAACCATACCCTCTCCTATATTAAATTAGTCCCGATTCTGCTTTACATTTGATTTTTGTTTCGAGAAGATCCCGCATGGCACCAGACGACGACAATAGGATCTTCCACGCTTGAAATGAGATGATGGTCCTCTCCCGGCTCAATAATGACGACATCTCCCGTCTTTACTGGGTACATGTTTTCTTTGTTGATTTCAACCTCACCTTTGCCCTGCAGAATAAGGAAAGCTTCACAATCCTCGTGCACATGATAGTCGATACCGCCTGGACCGTCGTTCGTATGAGCGCGCGCACCTGGCTTCTCGAAGGCAAGTCCGCCGTAAGAGACGTAATCCCCTGGCATAATGTCTTTCAAAATATGTCCTTCCGTAACATCGGCCAACTGCTGTAAACGATAAGTTCTCATTTGAAATCATTCCTTCTTTCTTTTATTTTGCCATCTAGTCGGGCTTTAGGCTGACAACACAGCCTAAGCCCGAATGAGTTGCAGTTACTTCTTGAACAATTCGTCGTATTTTTGTTGGGCTTCCTTCATCACTTGATCTCCGCCCATTGCCTTCCATTCTGTAACGAACCCATCAAACTCGCTGATCGGCCGTTTCCCGGTAATGAAGTCAATGAAGGCTTTGACAGCAAATTGATCGAGACGATCTTTATACTCGTTATACAGAGGTCTAGATACGGGCTCCAGAATATCATATTTTCCTTTGCCGATATGCTCGACTTTTTTCCTCAAATTCATATATTTCGCATCGGTCATGAATGGAGTCTGGAATTCATAATCATTAAAGCTGCCCATAAACGGATATTGCGGTCCGATTCCAAACTTGATTCGTTCGCTTTCTTGGTCATAAGGCGGAATAAATTGATAGTCGCCCTCTGAAGTAATGTTATACGTTGTTCCATCCTCACCATAAATGACCGAGGCACGAACATCCTTGTTAAAGTTGTAGGCATCCATAACTTCAAGGTACTTTTTCAGTTTCTCTTGATCTTTTTCCAAGCTTTTGGCGAACTGTTGACCAGAATTGCCTACCGGATTTCTCTGTATTGCTCCGTAATCTCCATTGGGACCTTTTGGTCCGGCAAAAAGCGCCCAATCTACGTCAGGAATTTTCTCAAAGTATTTGCCTCCGGAGAACGCCCTTGCGGGGAGGAAGTTCCACCAGTTACTTTCAACGACGCCAAATTTCTCGGAAATGATTTTATCTTCTATGTTCGTTTTTTTGTTAATGGCAAACTCAATATCGATAAGGTCCTGTTTATACCATTTATTTAGTACGGTCAGAGCATCTTTGGCTCCAGGCTGAATCTCTCCTTTGACAATTTCTCCGTTTTCTTCAGTGAACGCTCCAGGATACACGCCGAAAGCGGCGAAGATCGAAGTGAACATATCCGAGAATGGCACCACCCCAGGCTGCAGCTCGGCTTTTGCGACCATGCCGTAAGTATCTTTCTTTCCGTTCTTATCGGGGTCATCGTTTCTAAATTTGAATAACGCTTCTTCCAGCTCGCCGAGAGAATCCGGCACTTTGGTGATCCCTACATTTTTTAACCAGTCGTTTCGGATGCCAACTACCGTGCCATCGCTGCCGAGTGTCCAAATAATCGGTAAAGAGTAAATTTTACCGTCTCGGCGTTGATAGATGAACGGGTCTTCTTGATCCGAATTTTTGACCAGCCAGTTATAATAATTAGGAGCGTTCTGCTTGATGAAATCCTCTGAAAGCTCGGCCGGAATACCCTGTGCGACAAATTTATCGTATTCGGGCATTTTCAAATCCACCCAATAATCGGGCATCTTTCCCGAAGCGATGTCCAAAAGCAGCTGCTGCTGATACGTTTCCCCCTTTTCCGGCTGAAAGGTAATGTCTACGTTAAACTTGTCCTCCATTGCTTTAACTGCGTAAGGCTGATCCGTCATTTTGGCGCCGTCCCAGGTTAGGAATGTCAGCTTAAGCCGTTCTTCCTTACTAGAAACACTAGACGCCGTCGTCTCCTCTCCTTTGGAGCTTTGATTGTCCTGACCGGCGCATGAGGTTAGGATCACAAGTGCAACTGCTATAATACCGCCTGCCCATGCTTTCTTCTTCAATTGAATCACACCCCTTTTATTATTTATTGGTAACGGCTCTACTTCTTCTACAACGGATTAGCCTTTAACAGCACCCAGCATAATACCCCGAACGAAAAATTTTTGCACGAACGGATAAATGACCAGCATAGGCAATATCGACAAGATCACGATAGTCGCATACAGCTCTCTGCCCAAATGCTTCGTCGTATCCGTCCTGTTGATTAATGCCTGCATCGAGTCAAGGTTGTTCTCGATCACGATTTTACGAAGCACGATTTGCAGCACATCCTTTCCAGGATCCTTAATATAGATCATTGCGTCAAACCATGCATTCCAATGGTAAACCGCCACCCATAACGCAATCGTTGCCAAAACAGGCTTCGATAAGGGGATTGTGATCCTGCAAAAAATCGTAAAATAACCCGCGCCATCCATCTTTGCTGACTCTTCCAGACTTTCCGGCAGCGACCGAAAAAAATTCCTCATGATGAGAACGTTGTACGTACCGACAAGTGACGGCAGCACCAGCGCCCATATCATATCCAACAGACCTAAATTTTTGATTAGTAGAAATGTAGGAATTAATCCACCGCTAAAGACCATGGTAAACAAGATGAACAACGTAATCGTTCTGTTAAGCGGTAAATCCAACTTGGAAAGAGGATAAGCCAGCATCGAAGTAAACGTGAGGCTTAAGGTAACTCCCAACACTGTCCGCACCAGCGTATTCCCATATCCGACCCACAAGCCTGTGAATTCCAAAGCAAGCTTATAAGCGGCTAAAGAAAAATTCCGAGGAACCAACATCAGTCCCGATGAATAAGCTCCCTTGCCCGAAGATAAGGAGATAACTAGCTGATTCCAAAACGGCAGCAAAGTAATGAATAGAATCCCTGTTACGAGCATATACAGCAGGACATCAAACCCTTTTTCACTTTTCGTCTTCTTCATATAGCCCTCCGCAAGATGCCGGTTCTACCATAATGAATGCTCCTTTCCACCTGCAGTCTTGATGATCCAGTTAACTGTTACAATCATGACTAAGGCAATGACCGATTTGAATAAACCTACCGCCGTTGCATAGCCATACTCCATCTCTATCATGCCTTTTCTGTACACATACGTATCAATAATGTCAGATACCTGATATACGTTAACACTATACATATTAAAAATTTGATCGAATCCGGCATCTAGAATTCCCGCCATCGACAAAATTAACAGGATGGCCATTACTGGAACGAGCATAGGGATCGTAATGTTAATGACCCTTTGAAATCTACTTGCCCCATCGATAATAGCCGCTTCATATATTTCACCGTTAATGCCAGATATGGCGGCGAAATAAACGATCGCTCCCCAACCGAAGCTTTTATAAATGTCCGTCAATACGAGAATAAGTCGGAAATACTTTTCATTTCCCATAAATAAGACAGGGTCCATCCCTAACAGCTTGACAATGGAATTGACTAAGCCGTCGATTGATAGGACGCTCATGAAAATGCCCGCCATCACTACCCACGAAATAAAATGTGGCAAATAAGATATCGTTTGTGCTATTTTTTTGAACTTTTCACTGGCTACTTCATTTAACAGCAGGGCAAACATGATCGGAACTGGGAAGCCGAATATTAATTTGTACAAGCTGATGATAATCGTATTTTTCAGCACCTGTAAAAAAACGGGATCTGAAAACGCATACATAAAATTGTACATTCCAATCCAAGGGCTGTTCCAAATTCCCTTCATAAGCTGAAAATCCTTAAAGGCTAATACGGCACCATACATCGGAACATAATGGAAAACAATGTAGTACGCTATTGCGGGCAGCATCATCACATATAGTACTTTATACTTCTTGAACCCCCTCATACTGTTTTCCAGATCATTCACCTCCTTGTATTTATTATAGGAGTTTCCATTCTCACCGACTATTTCGGATTCTTTTGATATACTTCAATAAATTTTGAGCTTTTCCCGATCGAAAACAAAAAACACGAATCCCACTATGACGTCCCGGGTATACGTGTTTTCATACAGTCATGTTCGTTTCACATACCCTACAATGGCTCCGCTCCTTTCGGAAAGCGAACGGCCATAACAGTTCCTTTCCCCAGACCGCTTTCAATAGTTATCCCATACTCCTCACCGAAAAATAATTTCAATCGGTCATTTACATTTTTCAGCCCGTAGCCTTGGGATTCCCGTGACAACACTTCACGGGCTTTCTCCTCCGTCATGCCTACTCCGTTATCCGCTACAGTGAACTCAATATACCCGTTACCACTTCGTCCTATTACAGTGATCTTTCCCCTCCCATCCGTTTTGCTGCTGAACCCATGCTGGATACAATTTTCTACTATGGGCTGCAAAATCAAATTAATAGTCACATAACGAAATATGTCTTCATCAAAGTCGTAATTAACATCGAAGCTGCTTTCTCTCAAAATCAGCATGATCTCCATATAGGATTTCATATTGATGACTTCTTCACATATGGGAATGGTATTATCCCCTTTGTTCAATGCCGTTCGATAAAACTTAGAGAGTGAGGTAACGATTTTGCYGATCTCATCCTGTCCAGACTGAACGGACTTCCACTTAATCGCAGACAGCGTATTATAAAGAAAGTGAGGATTTATCTGGGATTGAAGAGCCTTAAATTCCGCTTTCTGTTGATCGATCTTATTCTGATAACCGACCTGAATCAGCTCGTTAATTTTTTGCAACATTTGACCGAATCGGTTGGTCAGCATTCCGAATTCGTCGCTCGAATTGGAAGAGACAACGACATCCAAATTCCCGTTCTCGATCAGTTCCATTTTACTGATCAACCGTTTGATCGGTCTGGTTAACCTGTTGGAAAACATCCAAATCATCAGTAAGAGGATTGCAAAACATACGAGCACGATAAAGACTGTAGCTTTAATGATGCTCGTTGCATTGATAGATACCTCATTAAGAGGAATATAATACGATAATGACCAGTTCGTATGCTCAATATGCTCTTCGATAATGAAGTAATGTTTTCCGATCTTAGCGGAATTGCCCAAAGCACCCAGATGTGGGCGTAGTTTTAGGTAGGCAGAATTGCTGTAAACGACTTTGGAATTCTTATCTGTTACGACGATGCCGAAATTGTTCATTTCTTCGCCCTGCAAACCTTTGAACATTTTGCTATAAGTAAGATTCATAGAGACGGTGCTCGAATCCCGGAGTTGGAAAATATCCGGTATTTTCCTGGCTACAATCAAGTTTCCATCTTCCCAATACCATTCCGTATTGACGTTGGTCGAAGCACTCTGGTACCAACTCGTTTCCGCGACACGGCTGCTGTTTTGAATGAAGTCGCCGTATTCCGGCAGTTTATTTTGCGTGTAGACGGTAAGCTGTATAATTTCCTTGTTCAATCCCTTAATCGTACTGAACGTAGGATCCAGGTAGCTTCTTAAATCATTAGATAAATTGGATACGTCCGTATAATCGTTATTAAATATTTTGAGGATGCCAGTATTGTACACAATGGAATCCATAATCCGGTTATATTGATCCGCCTTATAGTCCATATTGTCAGAAATCGTTTGAATCGTCTCTCGTATTCCCTGTAAGACCTGCTCCTGGAGCAATAACTTGGACTGATAATAAGAATACCAGCCCAATATTACAATTGGGATCACGATTAGTAATATATAAGATAATAATAGCTTTTGCCTAATAGAAGTGAATTGAAAGGCATGAATCCGGTGGGCCCGCTTCATTCAACTCTCTCCCTATACTTTGCTGGGGTAAGACCGTAATAGTTCTTGAATAGGGTGTAGAAGTAAGGCAAATTGGAGAACCCCACTTCCTTGCTGATGTCGACGATCTTCATATTCGTATTCCTCAAGTAATCGCTTGCTTTCTTAAGCCTTATGCTTGTAATATATTTGACCATATTTTCACCTGTTTCTTTCTTAAACAGATGACTTAAATAACTTGGGGATAAATGAACACCGGAAGCGATCGTATCCAAGCTAATATCCTGATTGTACTGTTTGGCGATAAGGTCTACGACTTCCTTAATCACTTTACGATTCTGGTCGATATTGTCGCTAGTCGTATTGGTATCTTCATTATCTAGCAAAGCGTAAAGAATCTTCTTKATATCGGCGGGCGTCCGAATTAAATACACGTCTCGAATGACACTTTGAAATTTATGAGCGTGTATGGGGTAGATTAAGCAAATTTCTTTTATAATCTCCACGCACAGATGCTTGACGTAAATGCTRGAGAAATGATTGCTTTCCTGAAGTTCGTCAAAGAACAAGGAGATTCGCCGCTTCCCTTCTTTGAGATTCTGAAATCGGATCAAGCCCTTTATATCTTCCAGATCCCGGTTCAAGATGGAGGAAGAATGCTCTTCCTTATCATAGAACTGATCCACAAATAATAAACTCCCTTCTTCATGACCGAAGAGGTGGTAATCAAGCATCGTTTCCATATCCGCATATATATCATGAAGATCCTCGATTTTGTTCACCGATCTGCCGAATACGATCCACGCGGCAGTCAGGTCTTTACTAGTAAAAAACTGCTGCATTCGGTTACCAATCTCCAGCAATTCGGAATATGTGAGCATATGGTTTGATTTTAACAAGATCACACTTTGATATTCGTTCAGATTGACAAAGTCATACGGAGTTTGAATCATGATGCGTAAATCATTCTCCAACCGATATGCCATTGAATCAAATATTTTGAAGTTCATTTGGATCAATATCAATTGGAAACAGTTATATTGGTAATCGAAATCGGATTGCTGCATCCTTGTCATCATCGCCACGTCGGCGCTTGCCCCCTGGATGAGGTCCAGCATTATTTTTTCCTTCTCGTATTTGATGCTTCGATTATAACCCGCCAACAGTTTCTCTCTTTTTTCGTTCTCCATTCTTCCTGCTTCGCACGAGCTGAACACTTTTCGAATGACGTCGATAAATTCTTCGATGTCGACAGGTTTTAATATATAATGCTCTACGCCAAGCTCAATGGCTTTCTTCGCATATTCGAATTCGCCATATGCGCTGGAAATGACGATTTTCAACGATTCGTTATGCTTTCTAAGCGATTTCACCAAATCGATTCCATCCATGATCGGCATTCTAATATCTGTTATCAGAACATCTACTTCATGATGAAGAAGATAATCAAGCGCCTCTTTGCTATTTTGCGCCTCGGCAACGCTTACATTAAAGTTGTAGTTGGAGAGCAAATATTTGATCCCGTCACGTTCAAATTTTTCGTCGTCCACGATCAACACGTTAAACATTGGAATCCTCCTTCGTAAAATGGAGAAGAACAAGTCATTCTTATACATAAAAAGCCACGTTCTACGACGTGGCTTTCGCTTTCTTTGAATACCTAATCGTATTTTTTATAAATGTAATTATCTCTTCGCCTTATAAAACTCAGCTACTGCCGCTCAAAATACCCGGTTCGACCAGCCCTTTAGCTTGGCGATCGCCTCAACGTAGTAATAGTCCCCATAGATGAGGGATACATTGATATTTTGACCAGCAGGCTTGTTGCCCGTTCCTTCCCGCAGCAAGCCTTGGCAGCCCGGCTCATCCAGTGTCGCATAATTTTCCGTCAACGACTTTAAGATACGCTCAGCCGCTTGGCGATAGATCCTTCCTTCCTCCTTTTGCAGAAGCGCAGCAATCTCGATCAGGCCAGAAGCCGCACAGCTTGCAGCAGAGGTGTCTCTTGGCTCGTTTTGCGAATTCGGTGTCCGAAAATCCCAATGCGGGACATGATCCTCAGGCAGGCAGCTTAAAAAATAATGCGCCACCCGCTGAGCAGCGCGGAGGTAACGAATGTCGCCCGTATATCTATACGTATTGGCCATGCCATACAGCGCCCACGCCTGGCCTCTACTCCAAGATGAGAAAGGAGCGTAGCCTTGTCCGCCCAAATATTCGTTCACTTCTCCAGACTCTGGATCAAAAGCGACGATATGATGGACGGAGCCGTCCTCTCGGATAAAATGCTTTATTACGGTGTCTGCATGCGCACAGGCGATCTGTCGGAACCGCGGGTCTTTGCTTTCCTCGGATGCCCAGAAGAGCAAGGAAAGATTCATCATAGAATCGATAATCGCCCAGCCCGTCTTATCCTGATTCCAAGCGCGGAGGAAACGTCCGTTCAAATTAAACCGGCCAGTGAGGAAATTCGCCGCGGCGAGCGCTCTTCGGCGCGCATCCGTATCTCCCGTCAGATTAAACTTGGTTACCGAGGTCGGCAGAAATTGAAAACCGACATCATGATGAAGATTGCTTTCCGTTACAAAACATTGCTCCATACGAGCGTCCCATGTCCACGCCGCATGACGGTATCCGTCTTTGCCGGTCATATTGTGCAAAATCCACAGCATTCCCGGCCAGAAGCCGGAAGTCCACCAGTCAATTCGCATATCGTCGTACTCATTCGCAGCCGCGACATGAGGAGATTGATCACCAATTTCACTCATCATCCGCTCTGTCTTTCTCTGAATTTTTTCCCACCACGAAATCAACTGCGCTTCTTCTAAAATAAGAAGATCGGTCATATCATTATCCTCCTTTATTGATCTATTCGACTAATCTAATTACTCGGTATGTCTTGCCTTGTTCCAGTCTGAAGCTTGCGATATCGTCGTTAGCACTCTCTATTAAACGTCTATCACCGTCAAAAATAACGATAGTAGCAGCGCCGTACCTCAGGCAGCAGTCGCCGTTCTTCATTGCCGTAATATGTGCTTCTTTCAGCAATCCGTCCTCCCATTCGAGATCGACGGTCAGCGCCCCCCTTGCGCGCAGCCCTTTCACCTTCCCGCTGCTCCAAGGAGTCGGCAGAGCCGGCAGCAATGACAGCTCTCCTGCATGTGACTGCAGCAGCAGCTCGGCGATGCCGGCAGCGCCGCCGAAATTGCCGTCGATTTGAAACGGCGGATGCGCGTCGAATAGATTGGGATAGGTCGAGCTCGTCAATAGCTGCCGAAGATGAGAATAGGCTTCGTCGCCGTCCTCAAGCCGCGCCCAAAAATTGACGATCCAAGCCCGGCTCCATCCGGTGTGGCCTCCCCCATGCGCCAATCGGCGCTCGATCGTCCGTCTAGCTGCCTCTGCAAGCATCGGCGTCTGTCGTACATGAATCTGTTCGCCGGGATGCAGCGCGAACAGCTGCGAAATATGCCGATGCCCGATATCTACTTCGTCCCAGTCCTCCAGCCATTCCATAATTTGTCCATGCTTGCCGATCTCCGGCTGAGGCAGCTTGGCAAGCGCCTCCTCCAGCTCTTGGCGAAGCTCATCCTCCACGTCTAATATTCGCAGCGCCTCTATAAAGGAGCTCCACAGCGCATGAACAATTTGGCTGTCCATCGATGGCCCCATACAAAGTGTGCCTGTTTCGCCATTTGGTCTCCGAAAACGGTTTTCCGGCGAGAGCGACGGCCCTGTGACCAGCCGCCCAGAATCATCCTCTGTCATGTAACTGAGAAAAAATAGAGACGCTTCCTTCATTAAGGGGTAGGCGCGCTGCTTCAGAAACTCCTCATCGAGGCCATACCTGTAATGCTCCCATAAATGGAGAGATAACCACGCTGCTCCCATCGGCCAGATAGAGGACGAGACAAGTATGCCTTCGACATGGGTATCGCCCCACAAATTCGTGTTGTGATGAGCGACAAATCCTGGGCAGCCATACGTTTCTTGAGCGGTAATTCTGCCTGCAGTGAGCATGCTATCCGCGAGGTCGAACAACGGTGCATGGCACTCCGGAAGGCCTCCAGCCTCCGCCGGCCAATAGTTCATTTGCGTATTAATATTAATCGTATATTTTGACTCCCACGGCGGCGTGAAGCTTGCGTTCCAAATTCCTTGCAGATTGGCCGCAAGCGTACCCGGCCGCGAACAGGATAGAAGGAGATAGCGGCCAAATTGATAATACAAAGCGAACAGCCCCGCGTCATGCGCACCCTCTGCAAGTCTCCGCAAGCGAACATCGGTAGCCAGCTTTTCAGCTTGCTCCGCTTCTGCCATCGCGTCATTCCCTGAACCGCGCAGCTCCAGCTCTACCCTTCGGTAATACGACGAGTAATCGCCCACATGTCGTTCGCGCAGCTCCTCATAAGACATAAGACTCGCGGCATGCAGCTGATCAAGGCAAACCTGCCGCGGATCGTCATGCCGGAATGAGGTATTAGCCGCAAGCAGCAGCGTGACCGCATCTGCTCCTTCAATCGAGAGGAAATCTCCGATAATGTGTACAATTCCACCCTCTGCTGACGCGTGTACTGCCGCGGCATAATGGACGCCGCCTGGTCCGCATTGCCCACCCATCAGAATCGTCTTCTCGTCTGCCGCCTTCGTGCCTTCATCAAACGGACGGCGCATGAGATTGACCCCAACCGTTAACGCGCCGGGCACATTAGCTTTTAATCTAATCACCAATACTTGATCAGCCGCGCTGCTAAAGTACTCTCTCTCGTACAAGGTCTGTTCTCGTTCATATCGGACGCGGGTTATCGCCTCTTCCAGATCAAGCTCCCGCTCGTACCCGTCTACGGCGCCTTCATGACCTTGCATCCAAAGCAGCATTTCGCCGAGAGGCTGATAAGGATGAAGATATTTCGGATTCGACATCAGTGCCATTCGCGCCAAATGCTCGGCTTCGCTTTGCTTGCCTTGCTGAAGCATTTCCCGGATTTCCGGAAGCTTTGCACGCGCTTCCGTATTATTTCCACGAATCGAACCGCCGTACCAAAGTGAATCCTCGTTAAGCTGCACGGTCTCCTTGCCGATGCCGCCAAAAACCATGCCGCCAACTCGGCCGTTGCCGATAGGCAGCGCCTCTTCCCATCTGCTTGCGGGCGCTTCGTACCACAGTCGCTTCTTCATCTTCTCTATCTCCTTCCATCAGACCTCTGTCTGCTCATCATGAAGTCCCAGTCCCATTGTCGCAAAATGCCATTTCACACTAGAATAAGAAGCCGGAAGATCTTCTTCGCCTGATAGCTTGCCTTGAAAGCCACCATTATCCGTCTTCGTCACATCCGCCTTATACCATCCGCATGCTCCCCTTTCATGCTCCAAGGTTAACCCATCGTCATCATAAAACATGCACGCCCCTGCTTCAGAACCGAAGTGCACCAGCTCAAGCGGAACCTGCTCTCCGGGACGCAGCGCATGCGGCTGCGCTGGCATCATCGGAATGACCGCGCCGTTGCGCACGAATACCGGTATCGTCTCCAGCCCAGGGCGAACTTGAATGACGCCGCCCCCTTCATACCGCTCTCCCGTCTCCAATCCGATCCATGAGCCGGATGGCAGGAGCACCTCGCGTTCGAGCTCACCTTCAACGAGAGGAGCGACGAGCAGCGAATCCCCGATCATATATTGATCGTCCCATTGCAGTATCATGTGCTTTCCGTACGCTCCATCGGTCGTATTCAGCTTCTCCGCCTCTACCCTTTGCTGCTCGGCGCGGGCAATCTCCTCAGGCGTAACGACAAAAGGCATCGCTCGAAAAGGCGGAGTACCTTTTTCACGGTAGCTAGCGAATGCCGTATATAGATAAGGCTGCAAACGCATCCGCAGCTTGATGTAGCGGCGAATGATCGGTTCAACTTCAGGATAAGACCAAGGCTTTGTCCCGTCGCCCCAAGCGTTCAGCATAGCAAGCGGAGAGAAGCAGACGGTCTGCATTCTTCTGACCCAGTCCTCGGCGCTGCGTGCGCGGCGTACCTCTGGCGACCACAGCAGACCGCTGAAGGAGGAGTTGCAAAGCGCTCTAATGAACTGCTTGTGGTCATATAAATCCGAATAAAGCACATAGGGAAGCGATGATGCTGCCGCGTTGGATGCGCGGACTAGACCATAAGTTCTCTGGTTGTCCGCGCGGTACAGGTCATTTGTCATTTTCTGAAACATCAAGCCGTACATCTGTCTCATCTGCTCGCCGTCAAGCCCGGATGGGAAGCTTGCATGCTCTGGAAACATCCACGAATTGTTCGTCAGCTCGCTGCCATCGCATTCATCCAGCTTGTAGCCCGATATGCCGATCGCGACATGCTTTTCCTTATGCTGCTGTGCATACAATTCGCGTGCTTGCGGCAGCGCGTAATCAGGGGCAAGTCCTCCCCACACCGAATAATCGCCGGAAAGCGGCTTAAGGACAGGGTAAAGCTCGCTCTCTGGCGACACATACGGATGCTCCCACAAGTTGACGCGGAAGCCATGATCTGCGAGCTCGCGCACAAAACGTTCTGGAGCCGGGAAGCGCTCCTCATCCCATTCATACGTTACCGGATAGCTGCGGCTGTGCCAGCCAGGCTCCAGCCCAATGACGTCGCAAGGATAATCCCGGCGCCGGAGTTCCATCGCTTCCGCAAGCGCCTCTTCCCCGCTGAATAACGTTGGCACGCGATGCCAGAAGCCCAGTCCCCACTTCGGCGGCAGAGCGCCGCCGCCACAAAACAGGTTATAGCGGCTTACAGCATCGCTAAGGGTTGGTCCGCCAAAAACGTATACGTCTGCTCCTTCCTCCGGCAGCCGGATCTCCGTCCGCGCCGAAGGCAGCGTTGCCCGCCAGCTTTTATCGCGATTGCGGTCCTTCACGTCCTCCTCACTCGTCTCATCAAGACGAACAGCCGAACCGAGAAACATCGTAACCGCCCGTGCTGTATCGATCAGAACGCCATAGCCGCGGTCGCTTACATAAAATGGAACCGGCGCGTGAGTTTCACCCGTATCCTGCTTCGGATCGCTGTTCACGCGAAGATAGCGGGTCCGTCCTCGCTGATTCATTCGCATAAACTGCAAGCCTGTTCCATACAACTTTTCGTGGTCAGCAAGCGGAAGCGTGAGCATCCGTTGTCCGCTTACGGACTCCTCCACTCGAACATGCTTCCATTCGAAAGGCGAATTAGCGTGTTCCATTTGCCCAAGCGCTATGACCTTCGGATCGGCGCCGATCAAGGATAAAGGAGTAAGGGCCTGCGGATTTCCTACTCTAGTGCGCCAAACTCCCGGTGCAGCTTCCGTCCATGTCAGCAACGTCATCGTGTGATCCTCCTAAGGTCCGGCAAATCAATTTGCATCCTGTTGCCCGATTCACCAGCTAGGTTTGCATAGTGAACAAACGCTTGTGTCAATAAATAATCCTTGCCGCTAGATTCCGCTTCGCATCCTGTTTCAAGCGAAGTTAAAAATTCAGTTAAAATATCCGTCTCGCCCACATCCGAGAAGTCCGAAATAACGGTTACTCCTTCCCCCTTATAAATCCGAATTTCCTTGCCGGTCAACTCCAGCGCGCCAGTTGTCCCTTCGATTTGCCAATCGCCGCCCCAAAACGTCTCCTGGCCTCTCGATGCAATCGTTGCTGCATAACTTGCGATTATGCCGCCTTCCATCTCAATGATCGCATTTGCATTAATAAGCGCTCCTTCCTCTTGCCAGCAGCCAATCGGATTATATATTTTCGACTGAATGGCTTTTCCCTCTAGGCCGGTCAAATAACGCAGCATATCGAAGTGATGTACGCCGATATCGTCCAGAATACGGACCGCATACTTGCGGCTCACCTGATGATAACGGCGAAATTGAATGTCGATCGTCGAGATGGCGCCGATGACCCCTTCATCCAGCAGCTTCTTCATTTTGCGCACATAAGGAAATCGGCGGTAGTTTTCGGCAATCATGAACGGAATATTTTCCTTCTCTGCTCTGGCTACGATTTCTACCGATTCGGAGTAATCGAATGCGATTGGCTTCTCGCATAGGACGGGCAGCCCCTTGTCGAATGCAGCATAGTTCACCCGCGTATGTGCGGCAGGTGAAGTCACATTGACGAGGAAATCGACCTTCTCAAGAGCGAGTGCCTCCTCAAGAGACGTATAGAAAGGGTATGACGCACCTTCCAGCTTAGCTTTCATGGCCGGGTCCGTTTCAACGACAGCTGCAAGCAGCCCTCTGTCTCTCAATCTTTTGTACCAGCTGAAGCCTGCGCTGCCGAGACCAACTAATAGTGCCTTCATCGCTCATTCTCCTTCCGATTCCGCTAGCGGAATGACCATATTCCATGTATTTGATGCCTCACGGAAGCCGCCCGGCCCATCCGCAGTTGCTGTAAACAAATGCGTCGGTCTCCCGTTCTGAAACAACAAGAACGGACGCTCCTGGCTTCCCATCGTCTGAACCGTTCCGTCATCCCAGCGGACGGTGCGCGAATAAGCTTTTGGCCGCTCGCACAGCTCCCAATGAATGCCTTCCTTGGAGAAGGCTTGAATGCCGCCGTGTTTTTCTCCCCCCAACGTGCCGTCCATATCCTTGGCAATTAGCGAAAACCCGCTCTCCGTTCGCCAGATGAACGGATCCTCGATATGGAATTGCTCCGGCGGAAATACCGGATTCTCCGACATCACCTTGTAAGGCCCGCTCCAATGCTCCGCCTTGGCGGCTCCAATTGTCATTTGGCCGAATTCATTTCCTTCATAACGCCGCGCCTTGTAGATGAGCAGGACTGAGCCGTCCTCCCGCACGCAAGGAGCCGGATTAGACGTCAAGTAGCTGTCGAAGCGGCCTGGACGTGTCGGCAGAAGTGGAGCGTCGCTCCTTCTCCAAGGACCAAAGACGCTGTCCGCGACAGCAAGACCGACCCTCTTATTCGAGCGGGCAACGATGCAGCGCGGATCATCCAGTCCGTATCCATCACCGGCAGCCGGCTCCGAAAGCGGATGCGTCGTGCCCATATAATAGAGAAGATAGACGCCGTTATGCTTGACGATATGCGGATTATGCGTGCTGCGCCCATCCCAATATTCCGCTCCTCGTGCCGGAAGCACAACTTCTTGGAAGGCATAGGGACCTTCTGGCGTATCTGCTACCGCCCTTACAATCTCCGATGCCACCAGCCAGCCCGGATGCATGGGCAGGCTTTTCAGCCATCTGGAGGCAAACATATGGTAGCGGCCATCCTCGCCTTGGACGACGGAGCCGCACCAGATCCAGTAGCCTTCCATTTTGAAACCGCCATTCCTTGGCGCGGGCAGCATTCTTCCGGCTAATCCACTATTTGACATGGCGCTTCATCCTTTCATCGTCTGATGTTTTTCCTTGAAGGCGTAACGCTTAGCCGCACTGCCGTACAGCCATTGCTCTGCAGTATGCAGCGCGGTATCGTGATCGATCCATCCCGATTCCACTTGCTCCCACAAAAACTCTGCGGCCAGCTTCTTTACAAGCAATATTTTTCCAAAGCTCCATTCCATGCAGCGCGCATCGGATACGATGACTGAGCTCTTGCACGCTGGCAGCGCCTCAAGTCGGTACTGCATGCTGTCTCGGTAAGTGCTTCTGCGGAAGTTGAACCACCACATTCCTCCAATATGCACATTTGGGAAGTTCCAAGCTGCCTGTACCGCATCGAGGTTATTAAGCTCCGACGCGAGCACAAGCTCGAATTGACAGCTGTATTCCTCAAATAAAGCCGATAATTTCAAAATCCGCTGCGTATCGTTTACAGGAACAGCCGTTCCACACCACGAGCGTTCTACGCCAAGGAATAACTGAACGAGTAAGCCGTTTTGCTCTGCATCGGCGCATACGGCATGCATGAGCTCCATCAAAATTTCATCGCGGCTGCTGTTATGGCTAATTGTTCGGCGGATATGAGCGCTGGCCTCGTACGCTGGCAGCGTCGTCATAACGCCGGGTAAGCCAGCCTCTCTATAACCGTCCAGCTGCTGAGCGATCTCAGTCCGCGCGGCCAGAAATTCACTCGCTGGATCAGCCGAGCGGACGATGCGATCAACCCATTGACCAATTGCCCCGTCTATTCGCGGAATAAGTACAGCATGCTCGCGCATGCCCTCGAAAGCGGCATGCTCCGGATGATTCACGACGAACCTGAGGATATTCAGACGTTCGGCTGTCTGCTGTGCCCAGTCTTTATTTGCGCTGGACCGTTTAACTGCGGCAATCGCTTCCTTAATAGAATCGGCATCCTTTATTTCAATATCGTACAGCTCCCGCATAATCGAAGTAAAAGTCCAATTCATCAGCGTGCTTCTCGTTGCCTTATATGCGTCTAGAAATGCAAGGATACGCTCTTCTTCCGAAAGTGTTTCTGCATGTGCGGGATAACCGCCCGCCTGCAGCTCCCTAAACAACCAGAAGTAATGCGCGATCTCCCAGAAATCACGCGCGCCTAGACGGTCGCCTACCAAATGGGTATGCGTATCAAATACCGGCAGCGCCATCACGCGGTTCATAAATAGTGCTTTATTTCCGTTTTCGATCGAGCTCATCCGAACATCTCCTTTTATTTGGTTTTCAAGTTGACTCTCCTTAATCGGTAAAGCCTGCTCCGGAAATCACCCTTCCATATCGGAAGCTTTAAGCCGACTCTCATCAGCTCATCGCCGCCGAACAGCTCCTCGCCGTCCTCCGGCCGATCGGCATCGTATACAAGGTAGTCGTGATTGCTGTTAAGCCCGTTCAATCTTAGTTTCTTCAGCGGAGCGTTTGGCTCGGATAACACTTGGAAATAAGCGACCAGCGCTTCGGAGCCATCCTCCAGCACGAACATCCATGCCGTATCGTTTCCTTGGAAAGGGCTGCGCAGGCGGTAAAATTCGCCGCTCTGAATAAGAAAGCGCATATCCTTGTACAAGCTGATCTGCTGCTTCACCGCCAACTTCTCCTCGTCAGTCAGCAATGCGGGATTCAGCTCATAACCGAAATTGCCGGACATGGCTGCATGGCCGCGCATCTCGAGAGGCGTCGTCCGGTGCACCTGATGGTTAGGAACGGCCGATACATGGGCGCCCATTGCGCTTATTGGATAGACGATGCTCGTGCCATATTGAATCTTGAGCCGCTCGGCAGCGTCGGTGTTGTCGCTCGTCCATGTTTGCGGCATATAGTAGAGCATGCCAGGGTCAAAGCGGCCTCCCCCGCCAGAGCAGCTCTCAAACAAAATATAGGGAAAAGCTGAGGTGAGACGCTCCAGTACCTCATATAAGCCAAGGATGCAGCGATGCGCCGTCTCGCACTGCCTCTCAGGAGGCAGCAGCGCAGAACCGACTTCCGTCATATTGCGATTCATATCCCATTTCACATAAGTAATCGGGCAGCTATGCAGAACTTCCGATATCGTGTGAACCATATAATCCCGAACATCCTGACGGGAATAGTCGAGCACCAGCTGTTGTCTCGCCTCCGTTCTACGGCGGTCAGGCACGTGCAAGCACCAGTCAGAGTGGATGCGATACAGCTCGCTGTCCGGCGATACCATTTCCGGTTCGAACCAAATACCGAACTGCATGCCGAGCTTGCGAACCCGCTCGACTAAATGAGGAAGACCTTCCGGCAGCTTGCGTTGATCGACGAACCAGTCGCCAAGCGAGCTCTTATCGTTATCCCGCTTGCCGAACCAGCCATCGTCAAGCACGAACAGTTCCACTCCAAGCTCTTTCCCTTCCTGCGCGATCTCCTCGATCTTATCCGCGTCGAAATCGAAATACGTAGCCTCCCAGTTGTTCAGAAGGACGGGACGCGACCTGTCGCGGTATGCTCCGCGGCATAAGCGTGTGCGGTACAACTTATGATAAGTCCGCGACATGCCCCCCAACCCCTTCGACGAGTAAACAAGCACCGTTTCCGGAGTCTGGAACGATTCCCCTGGCTCAAGCAGCCAGCAGAAGTCAAACGGATTAATGCCCATCACGATCCGAGTCGTATGATAGGGGTCAACCTCAGCCTGCGCCATGAAGCTGCCGCTATATACGAGGCTGAAGCCATAAGCCTCGCCCTGCTCCTCGGTTGCGTCCTTCGAAAGAAGCGCAAGGAAGGGGTTCAGGGAATGGCTGCTCGCTCCCCTCCTACTCTCGATAACTGACCCGCCTGAAGCGAGCGGACGGCGTTCAACATGACGCTCTCTCGCCCAGGTTCCGGACAGCTGAAGCATATCGAAGTCGTCATGAGGGAGGTCGATTCCCATACTAAGAGCACGGAGCAGCTTCACCTTGCGGCCGCTCTCGTTTACATAACGAACCGAACGGGCAATGACATCCAGATCAGGGAATGTCGTGTAGGTCAGAATCGCTTTCAGACCGATCTGATTGTCGCTTAGGATGATATCAAGACTTTCAGCCTCGCTCGTCTCCATTGCATAAGTAGAAGGCAGACCTTCCAGAGCGGGCTTACCGGCATAAATTCGATGTGATCGTAGACGAGCTCGCTGACTGTCGTGCCGTTCTCGAGTTGTACTTGATACGCGGGAACACGGAAATCACTGCCGCCAAAGCCTGGCAGCTCCTGAGGGAGCGTATCGAGCGAAAGAGTTAGATCACTTGAATCCGTCGACGGGGAGAAAGAGCATCTTCGCCGAGTGGCAAGAAGCTGCCCGAGGTTCATGCCACGGACTTTGCCTCCCCAGTGTACATGCGCAAGATATTTGGATTTTATTAGCTGCATAATATAACTGGTTGTGCGGCTCTGCAGATGGAAGGTCTGCGATGCCTCATCATAGACGATGGTCATAGTTCTCCTCCGATGTGGACAAGCTTATGTCCTTTATTTCCGATTATTCGTGACAATTACGCCTTCTCCGCTGTTGTAGCGTTCTGTTGCCTCCTTGATAATGTCGAGACCGCCTTTCTTTTTGTATTCATCGATGACTTTAGGCCAGTCGGAGATAGGTTCCTTGCCGTAGATCATTTTCACCATGTGCTCGATGATCAGCTTCGGACCGACGTCATCTCCGAGCGGGGATGCGTCCGGGTATTTCGAAAAAGTCTCCAATGCGGGAGAGAATCGAACCGTTCCAAGCCCTTCCTTCGACAAGACTGTATCCAAATAGTCGATCATGTCTCGTCCGTCCACCGTCTGTTCCTCCCTTGCCTTGTTGTAGACCATGTCATGCACGAACCAGAACATGCTCCGGAACCGATCCTCGTCCATCGCTTCAGGGGCGGATGGCGGCGTAAACACAATTGAGCCATCCCCCTCCCTCGTATAGGTATCGCCCTCTATGCCAAATGAAAAATAAGTCTCCGCCTCCGGCGTCAGCATCCATTCGAAAAACTTGATAATGCTGATCGCCTTTTCCCGCGGCACTTTGCTGTTGATATAATACGAAGTGTTAATGCTTGAGTAGAGCAGGTGGCCGCCGACGTTCTCCGGTCCGCGCGGTGAAGGGATGATGTCCAGCTTCGTTCCAGGCACTGCATCATACAGCTTGCCGCGCAGCTCGGGCAGAAGCTGGGCATTGGCCGACCACATGCCGGACCTGCCGCTCTCATTGTTTTTGTTGTAATCGGACGCTGTCAGTGAAGCGAAGTCTTTTGGAATCAAGCCTTCGTCATACATCGTCTTGTAAGTCTCCAGCGCTCTCGTCATGTTCTCCACGTCAAAGAACTTCGGAACGACCTCCCCATTTTGCAGTTCAAATTGCGAAGGAAGCACGTCGTAAGCCCCAAGCACTGTGTCGGCGTATTTGAAGTTCTCCCGCATTTGATAAGGAAACTCAACTCCTACTTTTTTCATCGCCCGCATGACATTCATGAATTCCTCGACCGTCTTGGGAGCTGGCAAGCCCGTTTTCTCAAGCAGGTCGGATCGAATAAACAGCGCACGGCGGGACGGATTGGACAGCCAAGCGGGTATGCCGTAGATTTTGCCGCCATAGCTCGTTTCCTGCCAAGCTTCCTTCGGCACCGACTTCATTAAATTCGGGGCATGCTCCTTCAGCAAGTCGTCCAGCGGCATGAAGATGCCAGACTCTACGGAGCCGGACATGCCTTTGGATGTAGCCCCTCCCACGTTTTGAACGACATCGGGAATGTCGTTTGAAGCAAATAACAGTGACATTTTGCTGGCAAAGTCCTTCAACGGGAGCATCCTAATATCCAGATCCGTTTTCGTCAGCTCCTCCAGCTTGAGCACCCACTTCTCACCGTTTACATCAACCGAACGTTCCGCATGCTTATTGCCGCTGGTTGCCATCGATAAGGAGAAGGACGTTTTGCTGTCCGCCTGAGCGCTGTTACTCTCGTTAGACTTGCTGTTCGTTATTTTTGCGTCCGCGCATCCAGTTGAAGCCAAAGCGATTAACGCGCTAATCATTGTCCATTTTAAGCTTCGCCTCATCCTGCTCACCTCTCCCGAATGTTTTTTACCGCTTGATTGCCAAGACGCTCCATCAGCTGTTGTTTATACAGGCTGTCGATCTTAACATGTGTTCCCTCGTGATCCCAATAGGCGTCGTCTCTAGGGCGGGGATCATACGCAGATGGCACAAGACCATAAACCTTTGGGCCAATATGGCCGATCGCATAGTTTTGCGCCGTTGGCGGCTGCTGGCTCGTCAGATCGCCTTCCGTATTCCATGTAACATAATTTGCGCCAGACCAGCCATGCCCGCTGCCGAGCCATGCCCGGTCCCGAATCGAGATCGGACCTTTCACCCTGTCAAAAAGTCCGCCGACCGACCAGCGGTGATGCGGCTCACTCGTGTTGTAATCCTTCGTGGACTCGCTGTCCAAGAAGACGTTTGGTCCCATGACGTGGCTGTCTACGACGAAGGCGTGCCGCGCCGTTTCGGTGTAGATGCGCTGAGCTAAATTCAGCTGCCCCATGAAATGAATCACGTATCGTCTGCCACCCGTCACGATACCGACCATATCGTACATGCTGCAATCCTGTACTGTAATCCATTTCGCATAGCGCCCCACTTGGACTAATGAATAGGACAAATGGCAGCCCGTCACGTTCCGCACCCAACCGTTCTTAACACCGTCAAACACGACAAAACGTTCAGCATGGTTCTCGTCAGCACAATATGGATCAGTCGTATCATTATCCATAACCGTATCTATAACGCTCAGGTCAAAATCGCTGTCCACGCGGATATGCTCGACGCCTACCTGCTTAATGCGCTCATCATCGGCATATTTATATACCTCGCCTCCGCCCCACCTGCGTTCGATAGCGCTTGAGATCGGCGCGTCGATCGTTATTACATTTCCGTCGATTGCGGTAATGACCCGATCGAAGTCTAGGTTGAAAGGAGACCACTGGGTCGCACCGCCGCCTGGACGGTTATAGATATAATCCATTCCTATCTCATGAATCCAGCGAGCATTTTTGGCACGGCGGACGATGATTTGATCTCCGACCTTGTAGGAGGAAGCATCCGTTACCCGAAAGCTAATTCCGCTTGACGGTACATACAGATCCGCGATATCCACCTTTGACGCTGTGTCGATTTTGGGACCGGACGTATTGCCGATCTCGACCAGGTTACGCTTGATCGTTCCGGTTCCGTGAATGAGCGTCCCTCCCTCCTCGTCGCCTTCTCCGCGAAGAACGATTCCGCTTGCCCGGATATAAAGCGTACCGCCTATATGGAACTTTCCACGCTTCAGCAGTAACGCTCCGCGGAATCCATTTTGATCCATTGGCATCTGCGCGATTCGGTCGATCGCCACTTGAATGCGTGACGTATCATCACCCTCACCGGGCTCGACAATCGCCTTCGCTGGAATATCAGGAAGTTTCACTCCGCCGCCCATGTAGCCGGCGCTCGAGAAATCGATAATTTTATTGCCTTTATAGTCACTGACATAAATCATTTTGTTGTTTTTGCTAAGAAAAGCGGCTCGGCTATGCCCTATAGGAATGTCCTTCTCATTCCATACTGTGAAATAGTAAGAGTCATACACCGGCTCGGCATCTTCGCGCTCGATCGTTAAGCGAAGCTCGTATCTGCCCTGTTCGCTCGCCTTGCCTGGCAGCGACAGCTTAGTCGTATCACCCTTTTTTAGAGAAGACGCTGGTATTTGGCACACAACAATCGAACCGTCCAAAATCAACACGCCTGTCACAAGTCCATTTATATTCGAATGCAAAGATAGATTGGGATAATAATCTCCCGGCTCAATCATTGCGGACTGGCCAATTTTTGCGACCATCCTGGCATGCGTAACCGACACATGATAAAATACATATTTCTCCTTAAATATTTCATTTGGATCTTTAACAACTGCCCAAAGGTCATTCGTCCTCAACGACGCACTACCTGCCTTCACTTCCGCATAGATCAGAGAGGCTCCTGCTTGCTTCGCCGATAAATAACCCTCTGAATCGATCGACACCCCATCAGTTGAAGTAAGGAACGTTTTAGCGACGCTTCTCAGATCTACTTCCTCGTCAGACTCTAATCGGCCCTTGAGCGATAAGCTCATGAAATCGCCCTTGTTCAGCCTAATTTCGGCATTCACCCCAAACTCCTTACCCTCGCCATCCACAAAATAGATTCGTTTCAAATCCGGCGTTGCGATGGGGTCCGTGACGCCGTCCTTCGCCGCTGTATCCGTCGAGGATTTATTTCCGAGCGGCAATAAATCCGCTAACAACAACAGCACCGCCAGATTCAATCTGAATTTTCTCTATCCATGCCTCATCTCCCGCCTCTCCGCAGTTTATTGAAACGCCTTCATAATACCCCTGCTGCCTTCACATTGACATGTCATTTCTTCACATCGAAATGTGTTTTCCTACGCTGCGCTCGTTTATTTTGCTTAAAAACATAGCTTACGTCCGAAACCTATCATTCCGATTCGAAGCATTCATTCCATCTCATAGTTTTCGTTCCTTTGGTAGCAAAAATAAAAAACGCCTCTGTCTCATATCCGTCAACATTGACGATTAAGCATGATAGAGTCGTTTTTATAAAAAAGCTTCTTATTTCTTTTTAATTTGTCGTCCTTTTGGCATGAGCATCGTAATCTTCGTCCCCAGCTGTTCCTCGCTTTCAATGCGCAGACCAAACCGGTCGCCAAAAACCATCTGGATGCGCCGATGCACATTCAACACACCAATACCGCTCTTATGGCCGGCATCATCCTGCTCCTCGCCGTCCGCGAGCCTGTTCGCGCCCAACTTAAGGCGCAGCTCAACAATTCGGTCGCTCTTCATGCCGCAGCCGTTATCCTCAACGCTAACCCAGAAGACGTCGTTAACCTCGCCGCAATCGATGCGAATGAAGTGGTATTCCTCCACACCATCAGGGAAGGCATGCTGAAATACATTTTCCACAAGCGGCTGTAGCGTCAGCCGCACCATCGCTTGCAGTAAATACTCCGGCTTCAATGCTACATCGATCTCGAACTCTCTGCCGATCCGGTGCTGCATAACCTTCATATAATACATGACATGCTTCAGCTCGTTCGCCACCGTAATCTCTTCGAGATTCGTTTGCACCGAGTAACGAAGCATATAGGCGAGCGCTTGTACAATTTCGGCAATATCATCGGAATCCTGCACGGCTGCATAACAGATGATCGTCTCGAGCGTGTTGTACATAAAATGCGGATTGATCTGCAGCTGCAGCGACTGGAACTCGGCCCGTTGGCGTTCCATTTGGATTTCTTGATTGCTCAGTTCAACCTGGACAACCTTATCCACAGCATCAGACAATCGCTTAACCATGTGGTTATAGCGAAGCATCAGCTCTGCGATCTCATCGCGATGCTTAGGCAGCGGAATGGGCACCCAATTCCCTTTTTCCGTCTCCCTCATCCCAGACTTTAACGTTTGAATCGGCTTAGTAATCGATTTTCCGAAGCGGTATGCAAGATAAATAGCCAGCAGCAGCGTGAGCAATCCTACGGTAAGCGTCGAATTGCGAATATTGGTAACCGGCTTCCTCACCTCATCCACCGGCATGGAAACGATCAGCTTCCAGCGCGAGTAGTCCGACGTTCTTGCCATGTACATTCGTTCCTTGCCTTCGGATCCATCAGAGAAAGAATTATCGCCAGCCTTCTCAAGCTTATTGCGCACGACTTCCGGCAGTACCGTTCCTTCTTTAAGCTTCTCTGGATGGTAGATGACATTCCCATTTGCGTCCGCAATGAACAAATAACCATATTTACCCAGATCAACACCTTTCCAGAGAGCAGAAAGATCGGCTGAGCGGATTTCAATCGCAAGCAGCCCTTTCAGTTCTGGTGAGCTGTACCCGCGAATGCGGCGAACGAGCGTAACCATCTGATTTTCCTGACCGGTCAAAATACTGCTCTTTAAAATGCTTAATTGGCCCTGCGGGCTCGTATTGTCCATGAAATATTCCCGTTGCTTACGAATCTCCTTTGGGGTGAACGACTGCTCGTTCGCCTCATTGAAGTAGTAAACGGCATTTCCTTTATCGCTGATCAAATAAATAGAAGCGATTTTCGGATTACGGATGAACAACGGGTCCGCTGCCACCTCGCGAATCGTCTTGCGATAATAATAGTAATCGTACTCTTCGCGATCGGCTGGCAAATCCATAAACTCCATGACGTAGCGGAAAGTGAGCACGGAGACCATGGAGCGCTCGTAATCCTTTAAATACAAATCGGTATGGTGGACAGCATTGCTAGCGATTTGCTCCATCTGCTTCTCGAGCATTTCGTCAAGCTCGCGGGAAGAGGTTGTATAAGAAATGCCAACGCCGCTTAAGGTCAGTCCGATGACGACAAGAAAATAGAAAAACAGCTTCGCGTACAGGCTGCGGAATCTCATCTCATTTAATCCCCAACGCAGTCCGGTATTCGGAAGGCGTGATGCCGACGAGCTTCTTAAACGTCTTCGTAAAATGCGGATAGTCGTCGTATCCGACCTCAGACGCGATGTCGACAATACGTAAATGCGGCACAGCCAACAGCTCCTTAGAGCGGTCGATTCTTTTATTAATCCGATATTTCACGAACGTCTCGTTAGTCATTTTTTTGAATAGGGAGCTAAAATACGTCGGTGTAAGCCCGACCAATGCCGCTACCTGATCAAGCGTGATCTCCTGTGAAAGCTTGTTATCGATATAAGACTTAGCTTCTTCCATCGGATCTCGAAAGTTGCCGCTTCTCACCGACATCAATCCGTCCCGAATTCCTCGCAGCCCCGCTTCGAAAGCATCAAGCGCATCCTTCACCGTGCTTGCTTGCTGGAAGGATAAGTTCGTTTTAGGGGCAAAATTGCGGGCTTGGAACCGTTTCAGAAGCATCTCGTTGCAATCGCTCAGCAGCTCCTTCAATCTTGCAAGCGATAAATTTGCTGACAGACAGTACTCTCGCCAGCGTTCGCTGAGCCCGTCCAGCTCATCCGTCTGGAGTGACCAAATATGCTGCTCCATAAGATCAATCCATTCCATATATCGCGATGGCGCGATGTAACCGGCACTCTGCTTCTTGAGCAACCGTGCAAGCACTTCATGCACGTCTGGCTTTGTAATCGGTTTCAACAAATAATGTTTTACGCCGTAATCCACGCACTTCTGCGCGTAGGTAAAGTCGTTGTAACCTGAGATAACAACCGTCTTGATGTGCGGATATTGCTCATGAAGAATGCGGCATAACTCAAGTCCGTCCATTTTAGGCATTCGAATATCGGTTAACACAATATCTGGCTCCAAGGCCCGAATCAGCTCAAGTGCGGTTTGTCCGTTCTCCGCGGTTGATACTTTAGTGAATGCCGGAACATATTGCTCCGTCATCTTTGAGATTCCTCTTCGGATAACAGGCTCGTCGTCCACGATAAGCACATGCATAAATCGTTCCTCCTTGCTCGACTGTTATTCATATGGTTTCTTCCAATATCAATATCGGACTTGACCTTTGCTTCATGAAATGGCATAAGATTTGATAGCGCTATCATTATCATGACGCATAATCGTTTCCAGCGATAGGGTATTTTTTTGGTAAGTTGTGTTTTTTTACGTTTTTTTTTGCAGAGAACGCAAAGAAAGCCCCCTATTCTACTAGGGGCTTCCTCTTGAAGCCGATAACTTAATTATTCTCTTTCAATCAACACGGCGCCTTGTTTGTTGTTCCAGCGCTCTGTTGCTTCCTTAATAATTTCGTCTCCGCCCTTCGCTTTATATTCCTCGATAACTTTCGGCCAGTCCGAGATGGGTTCCTTGCCATAAATCATTTTGACCATATGGTCGATGATCAGTTTCGGGCCAACGTCTGGCTGCGGAGCAGCAAGATCTGGATACTTAGTGAAAGTGGTCAGCTCCGGATAGAAGCCGATGCCGGAAAGACCTTCCTGGGACAATACGTTGTCAAATGCAGCGAGCGTCGCTTTGCCGTCTTCATTGAGCTCCAGTCTCAGCTTGTTGTAAGTGGCATCATGCACAGCCCACATCGTTCCGCTTCTAAAACTCTCTTCCTCCTGTAGTTCTTTCGTGTCCGGGAACTTATAAGTGATAAGACCAGCCGCATCCTTTGTGTAAGTGTCTCCTTCGATACCGAATGTGAAGAACTCCTCCGCTTGCGGCGAAACCATCCAGTTGAAGAACTTCACGATTTCAACAGCTCTCGCTTCATCGACATTTTTATTAATGTAGAACGTACGAACGACCGGCGAATAAAGGAAGTAGCCGCCTTTGCCTTCTGGTCCCTTCGGCGATGGGATAATATCGATTTTCGATCCTGGCACAGCGCGACCTACGTTAGTACGGTAGCCCGGCATACCGGATGCGTTCTGCGACCACATACCCGGTTTTCCGGCATCAAGGCTCTTCGTGAAGTCCGTCGAAGAGATCGTCGCGAATTCCTTCGGAATAAGGCCTTCCTCATACATCGTTTTGTATGCTTGGAGCGCCTTCTGCATATTCTCAGAGTCAAAAAATTTCGGTACAACCTGACCATCGACAAGCTCGAACTGATCCTTGTAAGGAAGAACGTCATACGCGCCTAACATGATGTCCGCGTATTTGAAGTTTTCGCGCATTTGATATGGCGTCTCTACCCCGATCTTCTTGAAGGCGCGCAGCACGTCCAGAAACTCCTCAACCGTCGTCGGCGCCTTAAGGCCGGTCTTCTCAAGCAGATCTGTACGGATGTAGGTTGCTCTGCGCGATGGGCTTTTCAAAAACTCTGGAATACCGTAAATTTTGCCATCGTAGGATACGGTTTCCCAAGCTGCTTTCGGAATAAGTTTCATCAGATCCGGAGCATGCTCTTTGAGCAGATCGTCCAGAGGCATAAAGATTCCGCTCTCAACGGAGCCCGACATCGACTTGCTGCCCGGACCGCCGATGCTGCCAATGACGTCCGGAATGTCATTGCTTGCAAACATTACGCCGTACTTCGCATCCTCCATTACTTTAACGTCCAGATCGGTGTTCGTCAGTTCTTCCAGCTTTGTTACCCATTTGTCCTTGTTCAGATCCGGCACGCGAGTGTGATAACCTGAGCTAACCGTCGTCGGCAGGAGGAACGAGAATTTTGTCGGCTCTTTTTTACTATCGTCCGTCTGCGGCTTCTCCCCGTTATTCGTTTGCTCGTTAGCAGGCTTTTCGTTAGCTGGCTTCTCTTCTGTAGGCTTTTTGCTTGAACAGCCTGCTATAAGGCTTGTTGCCAGGACCAATGTTAATCCCGTGGTAATCCATTTTTTCATACGATAACCCCTCTTTCACATGATAATAATTTGTAAGCGTTTTCGTGCTGTATGAGGCTATTATAGGAACTTTTTACATTATCTTGTATGTCATAATTTAAGCCCGCTTGTATTTTTCAATGGTACCTTCTTCTCACCGAAGGATGAACGTGAGCCGTTACGATTTAATGGAGCCAACTAGCATACCTTGGATAAAATGCTTCTGCAAGAACGGATAAACCATCATAATGGGCACCGTCGCGACAACAATAACGGCCATCTTAATCCCCTCAGGCGAAAGCAGGAGCAGCAGCTCGGAGGTAACATCCGACTGACCGTATTGATCCGTGAAGACGATTTCCCGCAGCCGAACCTGCAGCGGAATCCAGCGCCGGTCGCTGATGTAAAATACCGCCTCTGCATATCGGTTCCAATGTGCGACCGCATAGATGATCCCCATCGTCGCCATTGCGGGCTTCGAGAGAGGCAGCACGATTTTCCAAAAAGTCCGAAACTCCCCACAGCCGTCGATCTTCGCCGAATCAATTAGCTCATTTGGTAAATTCATGAAGAACGAACGCATGATGAACAGGTTAAATGCGCTGATCGCCATAGGAAGCATTAACGCCCACAGCGTATCAAGCATTCCCAGCTGCTTCACCAATAGATAGTTCGGAATAAGCGGTGCGCTAAATACAAGAGTAAATAATACGAGAATAAGTACAACTTTACGGTACAAATATTCCGGGCGAGACAGCGGATAGGCAAGCATCGCCGTCATAAGCAGATTAATAAGCGTGCCGAACACGGTAATGAGTACGCTGTTGCGGAATCCAGCCCAAATGGACGGATCTCCAAGAATAAGCTTATAGCTACCGAGCGTAAAGCCAACCGGCCAGAAGCTGACCTTCCCTGCATTGATGGCGACAGCGTCGCTAAGCGATTGAGCCACGATATGAATCAGCGGCAGCACCATGCTCAGCCCGATGACGCCGAGAAAGAGGATATTGAATACGTTGAATATTTTTTGGCCTCTTGTCTTAATCATAATGATTTCCACCCCATTTCTCCAATAGCGTTAGTACAACCCGTCTCCAGTTACCTTCTTGCTAAATTTATTACCGACCATAATAAGCGCAAGGCCAACTACAGACTTGAACAAGCCAATCGCTGTCGTATAGCTGTATTGACGGTCCACGAGGCCTGCCCGATACACATACGTATCGATGATCTCCCCGTTCTCGCTGTTCAGCGGATTCAAAAATACGAATACGCGCTCAAAGCCAAAATCAAGGAAGTTGCCGATTTGCAGCAGAAACAAAATAACGATGGTTGGCAGAATGCATGGAATCGTAATCGAAGTTACCTGCCGCAGGCGGCTCGCACCATCCATTTGTGAAGCCTCGTACAAGTCAGGATTGATACCCGCGATCGCAGCGAGATAAATGATCGTTCCCCAGCCGCTGTCTTTCCAAATTCCTGATCCAATTAATATCGATCGGATAAAGGTGTTCTCTCCGAGGAAATAAATCGGTTCGATGCCAAACAACGACAGCAAATGGTTTACGATTCCGGTTGACGGAGACAGCACGCCGACCACAATTCCTCCGACGATGACCCATGACAGGAAGTGCGGCATATAGACCGCCGTCTGGACAATCCGCTTGTAGGCCATGATACGCAGCTCGTTCAGCAGCAGTGCCAGAATGATTGGCACCGGAAATGCGAAACAGAGATCATAGACACCGATAAGTATCGTATTTTTTAATATCGGAAGGAATTCCGCATATTCGAACATTCGTTTGAAATGGGCGAGACCTACCCAAGGACTTTCTTGTATGCCTTTGAAAATATTGTAATCCTGGAATGCAATGATAGATCCAAACATTGGAATATACCGAAAGATTAGAAAAAAAATGATGCCAGGTATCGACAGCACGTACAGCGGCCAATGCTTGCGCATGAACTTCAACTTCTGATCAGACGTCGCGAATTGATATGTGACGCTGTTGGAACTCTCGAGCTTGCTCGCCATGCTTTCCTCCCCTTCCTCGTTCGATTATTGTTTTGTCCCTACCATCATAGCCGGGAACTATGCAGGCAGCCATGGCGTAATTTAGAGGCAGGCTGTGTTTTTTTACGACTGGTCGATTCGAATCGACGCAGTGCCGGACGGCGGGATTGCCAGCTGATGCAGTCCTGCGCCGAGTTGAAGCACATACTCGCTAACGACGCTGCCGCAGCAATTTTTAATGAGAACATTCGCTGAGCTAAGCGAGGCCGTCGTCTCCGCATAGACGCCTTCCTTCAGCCTGCCGTTCACGATAATCCATTCCTGAGCTGCCTCACTTTCCTGAGGCGGAGCAAGCGGAACAATCGCATCATGATAGGTCGCGATTATCGTTTTAACTCCGCTTGTCGCTTGTACGACCGGATACAGAAGCTCTGGACTTACCGGCACCAGCTTCCCACCTTGCAGAACGTCTTGATGCTCCGAGCAAAATTCGAGCCAGTAACGTAGCATTTTACGATGTTCTTCTGGAAGCGCTTGCAACGACATTGAAATTTGAGGCACAGAAAATAACAGGTTGACTAGCTGCAGCGCCGCGCTCTCTACAGGCTCCTCGGGATGCCACATGATCATATCCGCATGAGCTGCCGTATCGCCGCAAAGCAGCCTAATGTCAATCGTGCGGACTCTGTTCTGAATGCCGTCGTACGGACAATCGGAGGCCCGGAACATATTGCCGTATTTGCGCATGGCTGGACCAACATAAGGCTGGCGGAACTCAACCATGATGTCCGGATTTATCGCTCTTAGGCGACTTAAGGAGTCGGTCAGCAAACGATCCACAGCTGCTGGAATCGACTCATAATCGCGGCCCGCAGCTGTCGATGGCTGCTGCAGTTCGGGTGAATAGAAAGCATCAATGAAGTCGAGCTTGAAGCCGTCCAGTCCCCAGTCCTTCACAGCATTCTCATAGGTGTTAATCATATACTCCCGTACCTCGGGATACCTCGGATCGAGCACTCCAGCGCTGCTGTTCTCGTTATAGCGAACAAGCTTATCCTTAAAGCGGTGCCATGCCTTACTGTGTTTGCCGACGTAAGGAACGGCGTACCAAAGCACAAATTTCATGCCGAGTTCATGAACCGCGCGCACATGGCCTGCCATATCCGGAAACTTGCTCTCGCAGGGCTCCCAATCGCCCGTGTACGCATATCCTCGGCGATTGTCCGCTGTCTGCCAGCCATCGTCGACGATTACGGCATCCATTCCGAGCGTGCGCGCGATTTTACATTCCGCTTCAACGCTCTCCGCCGTTACGTTCTGATGCATGCTGTACCATGTCGAATACATCGGACGCTTCGCCGCTTCCGGTACGACAGCCGGCGTAAACGCCGGCATCTCGCTCCACCATCGCTGCACATCCTGCAAACAATCGTAGTAAGGAAGATCCCTAGTGTCTACAAGCAGAGCTGCTTCGTAGAACTCAAGCGGCGCAGCAGGCTCCTTGAAAAGCTGCACGCTGCATTCAAATACCGCGGATTCCTCACGGATGCCACCCGCATAATGGCTCGTATGCAGCGCATCCGAGAAGGCAAAAGTCAGCCTGTTTTTTCCGTTCATATTAAAGAGTGAATAAACAGGCGCAGACGTCGCGGCATTGGCGCGCAGATTGCGCATCCAATCCGCTTTGAAGCTCTTATTCCGGTCTTGAGCCGGATGCCAGCTCGCCTGAATATCATCGGCAGGATGCCCCCAGCGCAGCGTCAGGACTGGCGGGTTAAGCTTTTGCTCCGCTTTCAGGCTTAGCCAGATCATGTCGATGCCGACACCTTTATTTTCAGCAGTTAAGGAGATTTGGAACCCGGAATCTGTCTCTTCCTCTCCTTCAATCGCCAGTAGAAATTGATGTTTCTTCGTCGACACGGTCATCAAACTGCATTCCCCCTAGCCTTGATTGTGATGGCGCTTCTCTCCGGCGTGGCACCAGACGGTTACGATCGGGTCATCCTCGCTGGAGCAAAGATGATGATCCTCTCCTGGCTCAGCGATTACGATATCGCCTGCTCCAACAGGATGATGCACGCCATCAATCTCCATCGTCCCGCTCCCTTGCAAAATAATAAATGCCTCCCGGTCACGATGAACGTGATAATCTCTGCCGTCGGGACCGTCATTTGTATGGCTGCGATCACCGCGCCTCGCGAACGAGAGACCGCCTGATGTGAGATAGGCACCCGGCAGAAGGTCGCCAAGAAAGTGTTCGCCGGACTTCGGGCTCTTTGCCAGCTCGCTTAAAGTAGTGCGAATCATAACGCATGACCTCCAAGGATTCTCTCGATTTGATCCATCTCTTCGTCGCTGAAGTCAGGCTTGCTAAGCGAGCCGACAATATCGTCGATTTGCTCTGCCTTGCTTACTCCTATCAATGCTGATGCGACCCGTCCCTGACGGAGCACCCAAGCAATAGCCATCTGCGCGAGCGATTGCCCCCGCTCTTCGGCCAACCGATTTAGCTCGCTCGACTTCGCCAGCTTTTCCTCCGTTATGTCCTCGCGATTCAAGAAGGTGCTCGCTCCCGCTGCTCGTGAATCGGCAGGTATCTCCTTTAAATATCGGTCGGTCAGCAGTCCTCTCGCAAGCGGGCTATAGGCTATCGTTCCAATGCCCTCTTGCTTCAGCGTTTCTTGCAGGCCCTGCTCCAATCTTCTCTCGTACATCGAATAGTGCGATTGATGGATGAGACAAGGGGTGCCCAGTCTTCGAAGAATATCCGCTGCCTGCTTGGTCTGCTCCGGCCCATAATTAGATATCCCTACATAAAGAGCTTTGCCTTGGCACACCGCCTGATCAAGAGCAGACATCGTCTCTTCGAGAGGAGTATCCGCATCAAACCGGTGCGAGTAGTAAATATCGACGTATTCCATATTCATTCGCTTCAAGCTCTGATCCAGACTCGCAAGCATGCTTTTTCTCGAGCCTCGCTCGCCATATGGTCCAGGCCACATTGTATAGCCGGCCTTAGTCGCAACGATTATCTCGTCGCGGTGTCCGGAAAAGTCACGCTTCCAAATTTGGCCGAACGATTCCTCCGCCGAGCCTGGAGGAGGGCCGTAATTGTTGGCAAGATCGAAGTGTGTGATGCCGAGATCGAAAGCCCGGTGCAAAATCCGTCTGCCGTTCTCCAGCGAATCGATCCCTCCAAAATTATGCCATAAGCCAAGCGATATAGCCGGCAGCTTAAGACCGCTATTGCCGCAGCGGTTGTATTTCATCATCTCGTAGCGGTTATCGGAGGCATAATAGGTTGTCATAGATTCCACCCCGGCAAATAAGATTTGGTTTGTTTCATCATCTTCTCGAACAGTTCCTCCGCTTCGTTCACGCCGATTATCACGAGCGGATCGCTCACAAAGGCATGGAATGCGAGGCTCTTGTCCCGTTTAAGCGCTGCTTGCAAAATGGTCTCCTGGTTCATCACATGCCGCAGCACAAGCGCGTTCACATCCACAGGCAGCTCTCCGGCATGGACAGGACTCAGCCTGTTTCCGGAGAAAGCAGCATTCGTCTCCACGACTGCCCCGAGCGGGATGCCTTTCATTTGTCCGACATTTGGCAAATTAACATTGGTGACGAACGGCTGCAGGCCGAGCAGCCCCTTCAGCTGGCGAACCTCTTCCTCGCCGGATGCCTTAAGGGGCAGCTTCTCCTCGCCGCTGATCAGCCTTGCGTAATAGGCAGCAGCCGCTTCGTTTTTCTCCACACGACTAGGCACAGTTGTTAGACCGAACATCCACGAGTCAATGGTCTTTATGTCCTTCACGTACCATGGCGGCATAAACTCAACGAGATGACGGTCACCGGCAGCTGCGATAAGTCCATATCTTCGGAACAAATCGAACTTCACCCGGTTGGCCGCCGTATACATATTCGTTCGCCAGCCATTTTTGCTCGTTACGAAGCCCGCTTCGTAATATTTATCAACAAACTTTCTGTAAAGCGGAAAAAGGTCGATGTTCCGGTAAGTCGCTTGATCAATCCATGTAAAGTGATTGATGCCCAGCACATTGACTTGGATATCGTCCCGCCCAACATTCTCGATGCCTTTTAAATCTTTCAGCATCCGGATCAGCAGACCTTGCGTCCCAAATATTTCATGACAGCAGCCGAACGCTTTAATTTTAGGGAACACCTCATAAAGCGTCCGCGTACACAGCGTCATGGGATTGGTATAATTGAAAACCCAAGCATCCGGTGCGTGGCGTTCAATCGCTTCGGCGAACTCCACGTACATGGGTATCGTTCTGAGCGCCCGAATCAGTCCTCCCGGCCCGGTCGTATCGCCTACGGGCTGATAGATGCCAACCGTCTCCGGCTCATGCACGTCAATTGCCATCTCCGCGAAGGTTCCGGGAAGAATCGAAATGAAGACAAAATCCGCTCCCGTCAATGCTTCCTGCAGCGTCTCGTATGCTTTATACTTCCAATGAGATTTGGCTTCCGCATAAGCGGACACCGAGTTTCCCAGCTTTTCATTATTTTTCGCTTTGCTATAATCCAAATCATATAATCGGATCGTCCCCGACAACTGCTCCTCCAGCGCCAGGTCCGCTATTAGGTTTTTCGCCCAATACATCGACCCTCCGCCGATATACGCGATTTGGATCTCACTCACCTTGCCGTTTGCATATTGCATGATGCTCCTCCTTCTGCTAACGATTCCACCTCAGTATAGGATTCAAATATAGACTGCGGTATGGAAAAACTTTGGCTCTGTTGTCGTTTTTTACTGCGGGGACAAAAAAAGGCCAACCAGCGGGGGCTGGTTGGCCTTCTTCAAAATCTCAAAAACATATTAATTCGCGTCGCCATATTCACAGATAGCTTACTTTTTGTCCACCTGAAGCAGCTTAACCGTCTTCGTGATGTAGGTATCCTTCAGCTTTTCCTCCGAAATGACGTTCAGCTTGAGCAGGCTCGTAATTTTCGACGAATCAGGCTCCGATAACAGCCGCCGCAGCTCGGGGTCCGGCAGCGCTCTGCGCAGCTGACGCAACCAAAAACTCCGAACTTTTTACGATAAAAAGCGTGCCAAGGGCAAGCCGTTTAATGTGGTTGTTATTGCCTGCGTAAATAAGCTAATTCACTGGATTTTTGCGATGCTTACCAATAAATATGCATTTCGATTGACCTAAGCAGGAGACACTATCCTCCTTAGGAAACCTCCCCCATCCACCTATGGTTGGTTATTTGACATGCTCTTTTTACAGGATAACATCATGGGCTTTATCCATTAAGTTTTAAATATTGACATGCTATTAGCTAGAATAGCTTAACGATTCATAAATATTTCTTTGATAAATCTTTTCCCATACAAATACTTTCTTTATTATTTACATAGGGTTCATAATTTGCTATTTGTTCATATCCTAATTTCTTGTATAATGCTATTGCTTCAGGTTGATTTATCCCAGTTTCCAATACCGCACTTATCTTCCCTTCTTCTAATGCCCATACTTCTAGTTCTGATACTATTGATTTGGCAATACCCGTTCCCCTTACTTCTTCTTTTACATACATTCTTTTAATTTCGACTATACTTTCATTTTCAGTGAATCTATAACATCCACAACCAACAGCACAGTCCCCATCATAAGCAACAATTGCCATTGCATTTAATTTAACTACGTTAAATGCAACAAAATTTTGTTGTGTTTCAGGGTATCTATTCCATAAATCTTTATCCAGTAATTCTATTAGACTTGAAAAATCAGGATTATCTGTAGTGGTTCTTTTTATGATAATCATAAATAATCAATCTCCTTATTTTTGTTTTTAATATATACCCATAAATGTACTCCAAAGACACCACAGATTGGTTCCAGTAACCAGTGATCATATCCCTTCTCCTTTCAGCATTGTGGGTTCTGAATCGAGGCACGGAAAGGCTATACGAGCTAGGTAGGTGTCCGGGACCCTTAAGTAACCTTTTTAATTCCAACACAGTTTTTATTGAAACATAACACATCTGAAAAAACATCGATACATCAATTTTTTTATAGATCATTACAGAATTTATTTATAGAGCAATCCTCCCTCTATGGAGAATCACTTTGCTCTTAAATGCTCACGTTTTATTAGAATATTGCCCTAGTGTTGATGAAACGGTTAATTGAATTCGATAGAATTAGAGAAGGCTTCTTTTTTGCCAGTGGGATGTGATAATATGAAAAAAACTGATTATCGGAGGCGTGTCTTGGAAAACGAAAAATGTGACTTGATACCCCAAAGCGGTGTTAAAGAAAAGAACTTTGATGTGATCGATGGCTACACGATCAAGTACCACGCTAATGGAAAAACGATGTGGTCTAAAGGGAAAATGATTGACAATCAACCGGATGGCTACTGGGAATGGTATCGACATGATGGAACGATTAAGCGTTCGGGTTATTTCGACCAAGGTGAGCCCGTTGGTGAATGGATCACTTACGACAGCAAAGGAAATAAGTACAAAGCCACTTCTCGCGATTAATAATCTAATGAAAAGAACTCTGCCCGAAGGAGTTCGGCCAAGTTTGAAGCTGCTTTACATTGATGCAGTGAATTCTTATCGTAATGTGAGTTTAACGAAGAAAGGAGCTGTTGCCGCAACAAACTGCTCCCTAATTGTTGAACTATCGTTTCTCGTTAGTTCAATGATTTTCTTTTCAAAATGGTGATGTAGTCCATTTCTAATCCAGTAATATTTTTGATTACTTCTTCTTCTATACCTTCTGCTAGTGCTTTTCGTGCAAATCGTAAGCGGTATTTGTATTTTGCCAACATAAGATTAAAGGTTGCCCTATTTTCAAAAGACAAGTAATCATCTGCTATTGTTCCATCTAACAGGAATTCCATATCGTAGGTCCCTATGAATGTTTGGAGATAATGCATTCGGAGTGAGCAAAAGATGGCGGCCCCTTCACGGTCATAATATTGTTTTAAGCTAATCGATACCACATCAATAATAATAAAGTCCTCATCCAACTTTCCTAAAAACAACTCATGATACTCATCTTTTTTTTCTTTTTTCCAGCTGCGAAAACCGTCCCAAAAACCTTCGACTGTTCGTTTCACGGCATTATGCTCTTGCTCCCATCTTAGGAGAAACCCTGCATCCATCATCCAACCCCCCATCCCTTTTTGAGCTTTCTTGACTAGAAATATATCACTTGATAACTTACCGACTATGATTTAATTTTGAAACGATACGATCACAATGAAATACCAATATATGGTATAATTTAGTTACGGTAATTACGATGATGAAAGAATGATTTTATATAAAGGATTTCGTTGGCGTTGAAAAAGAAAATGGAACATTTTTAATGGGGGAATACAATGTCAACCTATTATTATTTTCATTGTTTGAAATGTGAAGTCAAAGGAGGTTTTTTTTCTAGGCAGGCATGGGGATGGGAAAACTTTGATATTTTAGAGTCGTTCAAGTTCCTAACTTATCATACTGATAAATGTGGACATGAGCATTTAAGAGTTATTTCTGAACATGAAGAACAACTATATTGATATGCTCGATTCAGAGTACAATAATTATATAGAGAATACAAAAGAACATTTCCCCTTTTCTGATGATTGGAAGTTTATGAAGGATAATGTGGAGATGACTATTAAAGAAATAAAAGAACTTTGGGTCAATTCTAAACTAATAAAAAATCCTAATACTGAACAACTGAAGATTATAGGTGTTATAGAGGAAGTAACAATCATGGAGGAGAAAAAAAAGGCTACCTATACAAAGCAGTTTTAATATCTACCCAAAATATAAGGTTTCAAATAGTAGAAGTTAGTAAAAGGTTACCTACATAAGGTAAGAATTATATGGTGATTGGGAAACAAGTAAGTCATCAAGTTGAGGGCGAATTAGTGTTTGTTGAAAATATAAAAGAATTAAAATGAAACATGAATTTCATTGAGCATTAATTCTAGAAGTTCTAACAAAAGAAACCACTCCATTGTCGGGAGTGGCTTTGTCTTTATATACTGATGTAAATTTTGTGGTCAAACTGTACTTTGTGTATTTTCGCGATAAATGTTCAAACAGATTTGAATTCAACCGGTCCAGATCCTTGAGAAATTCTGTTTTTTCATAAAAATAATAGCATAAAAGCTGAAACAAAAACTGTGATAAAGTAACATTGCGTCTATTGGGGACTCGGATATGATATCGTAATCGGGCTCTATCTCGGTAATCTATTCCGCAATTAGACCTCTTGTACTATTATGTAGCCAATTTCCGGCCTCTAATAAAGCTAACGAGTAGAAAAATAATCGGAAAACCTACTATGAAAATCGGAAATATGAATTTAATCCAAACAAAATTCGCGTAATCCAACATCCCAACGATGTTTGGAGGTATTAAGGAAGTAGCAAAAATGACGGATGCAGCAAATCCGATCATTACCCGCCAGTTCTTGATGCCTAACAATTGTGCGGTTCCATAGCTGTTGATGAACAAGTAAATGKACAACTTTACGAATACGCTGAAAATCCAGATGAACACGATCCAGACATCCATATTTTGAATAAAATCTAGATAATTAATAAATCGAACCATACTAAAATACGGAAAGATTAAGGATGATCCGATATTTGTTCCGAATGTTGCAATAACCATAACC
>NZ_JBFTPE010000014.1:0-146201 GCF_056398325.1 Paenibacillus sp. 01T443 | reverse complement strand
AATATCCCCTACTTCAAAGGGCTGATTCGTCATCTGGGATTTCCTAATTTCACCGCTGAAATAATCCAAAATTCCACTTAAAAGCTGCTCGAATTGCTCAATATTTGCAAAATCGGTAGAAATGCCGATATCCCGCAGTGCATGATCGCCTCTCAGCGGCAGTTCCTCCTGGTTAACACCCAGCTCAATCGCCATATCGTTTAGCAAAATGACGAATTCATGCAGTGCGCGGTCCGCTTCGCCGATATTAAACCGATCCGAGGAGCGCCATTTTTTCACGTAATCGCTCAAAATCGTTTTGGCATTATGTACATTGCCGCTTTCCAGCGCGCTGCGGATGACGAGAATCCGACTGGTTAAGGACTGACTGTCCTTAGGGAGCGCTGCTTTATCGGAAGCACTCGCAACAATTGCACCCTTCAGCTTAAGCAGATCAATTCCGCTAATGGCTGCTTTAGCCGCTTCATAAGAGGAAGCGAGCTCCAGCGCTTCTGTCGTAGAATGTCCGATACCGACAGCTACGATCACGCCAAACAGCTCCTTTAAGGTGGAAACTACTTTATTTAACTGATGAATGGAGCGATAAGCGATATCCTCAAGGTACCCGCCCTTCATCGTTAGAATCGCAATCAGCTCGCGCTCCTGCTTCGGGCTGGCGAAGCTGAATGCCCCGAAATGATCACCCGCAATTTCATTCATCACATTGGCCACCGCAAAATGCAGCAAGTCCGTGTCCTCATGGAATCGGCTCTTTCTAATCTGCTCCAAGTTGAGCACCCGCAGCACGACGGCCGTAAAACGATTGCTTGGGTCGTCCGCGCCGATCAACGGCAGAAAAGCTTCATTCGACTGGCTCTTGAAGCTCCGCTCAATAATGGATTGATACACCCTCTCCTTCAAGCGCGGCAGCGACATATTTAGCGTGATGTTGCGATTAATAAACTCGCTCTCTTTCTTTCGCTTCGCATCCAGCACATCGATCGCCTTGCGCAGCGATTGATTCAAATCCTGACGATTTACAGGCTTTAGCAAATAATCGACAACCTTGGAGCGAATCGCCTGACGTGTATACTCAAAGTCGTTGTAGCCGCTTATGACAATCGTCAGCAAATCGGGATAATCGCGCTCAATGATTTGCAGCAGCTCCATTCCGTTCAGCTCCGGCATCTTCATATCCACCATGGCCAGATCGATTTTATGCTCAGCCAGCATCGCAAGACCGACCTTCCCGTCCGTCGCCTCAAGCACCTCTGAAACCCCTAAACCCTTCCAATCACCTAAAATACGAATCGCCTCGCGAAGCGGCTCTTCATCATCAATTATGAGTACCCTATACATGGCTCACGCCCCCCAGCGGTAATAACATTTCCATCTCCGTGCCTGTCTTATCCGTATGGATAACCAGCTCCGCTTCATCCCCGTAAAGAAGCTTCAGCCGCGTATTCAAGTTAACGAGACCGATGCTCTCGTTCTCATCCTCACGGTCCTTCCAGTCATTTAAAAAGGATTTCCGCACCTGCTCCAGCCGCTCGGGCGTGAAGCCCGGCCCATTATCCCTTACCGAAATAACAGCATGTGAATCGGTTATCACGGCACGAATATCAATCGTAATGGTGCTCGATACCTTTTCCAGCGCATGCTTGATCGAATTTTCTACAAGCGTCTGAATAGACAGCTTCGGAATTTCCAAATCCAGCATCGAATCCTGCCAATCATAGGTCACCTGCAAACGACTGCCGAAGCGCGCCTTCTGGAGAGACAGGTAGTTCTCAATATGCTTCAGTTCCTCTCTTGCCCGCACGATATCCTTCCCGCTAATGCAGTAACGCAGCGTAAGCGCCAAAGCATCGATCATATCGGCAATGTCATAACGTTCGTTTTTCAAGGCTTTTGTCGAGATGGCTTGCAGCGCATTATATAAGAAATGGGGATTAATTTCGGCCTCCAGCGCTTTTAATATCGCGTTTTTCTCGACCAGCTTCATTTTGTAGCGTTCATTAATCAAATCATTCGTACGTCTCACCATTAGATTGAAATGACGTGATAAATAAGCAATTTCGTCTCTGCCCTTCACCTCGGCTTCTGCATCAAAGTCACCTGTACTAAAACGGTTCATGTGATAGGACAGCTTCTGCAGCGGCTTCGTAATAGCATTGGAGAAATAAGTCACGACGATCGTGGACAGCAGCAGGAATAAAAAACCGATAATAAAGCTTAGATTCCGTGTCGTCCTTGCCGCCTCATAAATTTGCGAGTATGGAATCGGCTTAACAAGCTTCCAGCCCTCCTGTTCTCCGATGTCGTAGACGACAAGATACTTCTGACCCGCCTCCGACCACGTTAACTGGCCGTTTGGCTTATCCGTCAGCTTATCCGCTAAACCCGTCGATTCCGCCCTTTTATAAAAGCTTTTGTCATCCGTATAAAACGGTTCGTTGTCCGGGCTTAAAAACAATAAATGCTGGCCCTCGTCAAAAGGAATATCCTTTAGGATCTCATCGCTTACCGAGGAATCGAAATAAAAAGACAGGACCGCTTGCGGCTGCCTGGATACGATGGAGCGCAGTACCCTGTGATAAGCCATAAAGGTGTCTTCTGTCTGAATGGGATAACCTACCTCGGATTCAGGCTCTACGAAGGACTGATAGGAGCGGTTGAAGGGGCTTTCCATTGCCTTCGAATACCATGACAATTCAGAAATCCCCGGCTCCGTGCCCGTTCGCACCGAGATATTATAGTTTTCCTGGGAAATAGAATAATATTTTTTCTCCTTCACGACGTAAAGATAAATCGCTTGAAGGTCATTTCGTGAATAATAAAGCTGGCGCAAATAATTTTCTAAATACATCTTAGAGGCATAGTCCTCCGATTCGTGCATGATAGCATACGTAATCTCATCGAACCGGATTTGCGGGAGCGAGAGCTGCTCCATACCCTTCAAATAATCCTCCATATTCTGATTGACGAGCAGCAGGTTATTGGATGTGCTGGCGATGCTGTTCGTCACGGACTCCTTCTGAAACATTTGATATGAAATAAAAGTCAACGACGCGACAACGAGTATAATAATGGTCGTGAAAAGCAAAATAAGCTTGTTCACCAGTCGTCTATTTACGCGCTCGACCATTGCCAATGCTGCTTTAAACGTTTTAGTTATAATGGTCTTCTCATCCTTTCATCGCATCATTCCGTTCACCTTTTTACCCCTAACTGATTTCTTAAATCCATTTTTGCCGGGCGGATGGCTGTTTTATAATACACAATATAGCTAATCCCGCTTTTTTGAAATATAAATTTAGATGAACTCCGTAGAAAAGAGGTGCGACGATGTTTAAAGCATTAGGTAGAAAATGGAGCGAAAAGCTTGAATTCGGCATCTTCACCTTGCCTGTATTAATTTGTATCGCCGTCGCGTTTTACATTCCATTCGCGATGACCATTCGATATTCCATGACCAAATGGAACGGGATTTCCAAGCATCCGAAGTTTGTTGGCCTTGATAACTTCAAGCAAATTTTCATGGGCGACACGAACTTTGCGAACTCCGCATGGTTTACGATCAAATATGCGGTCCTTTATATCGTCATTGTCAATGTTCTTGCCATATTGCTTGCTGTCGTACTCGACATGAAGCTGAAAAGCTCCTCTTGGCTGCGTGCAGCATTCTTTATTCCGTATATTCTCAGCTTGGTTATTGTCGGCTTTATCTGGAAATTCATTTTCATGCAAGGCTTTGAATCCCTTGCGCAGAGCACAGGCTGGGGCATATTCGATCTTAGCTGGCTCGGCGAACCGGGGCTCGCCTTCGTCTCGATCTTGCTCGTATCCATCTGGCAATCGATCGGCTTTTATTTAGTAATTTACATTGCCGGCTTACAGTCCGTGCCTGACGATTTGAAGGAAGCCGCGACGGTAGACGGAGCAGGCCCGGTAAGACGCTTCTTCAGCATCACGCTGCCGCTGCTTGCGCCATCGATTACGATTTCGGTATTTATGGCTTTAACAAACTCAATCAAAGTATTCGATGTCATTCTGTCGCTGACTGGCGGCGGACCTGGCGGTACGACATACAGCATCGCGTATGACATTTATAGAGATACGTTCCAAAACAATCTTTACGGCTACGGAACGGCAAAAGCGCTTATTTTGTTCGTTGCTGTATTGTTCGTAACAATCATTCAATTGACGCTCTTCAAACGCAGGGAGGTTGAAGCCTGATGAAAACGCAAAGCAAAGCAAGAGCAGGTCGCATTGTACTGGAAATCGTCATGGTGCTCCTCTCGCTCGTGTTTCTATACCCGTTGTTCTTGGCCATCAACAACTCGTTCAAGAGCTTTGGCGAGGTCATGACCGACGTCGTTGCCCTGCCGAAGCAGCTCGTATTCGAAAACTATACCTATGTATGGTCGTTCATCAACTATCCAAAGCTGTTTCTTAACAACTTCATTATTACAACCGTAGGGCTTGCGGGGATTATTCTCGTCTCCTCGATTGCCGCATACAAGCTGGCTAGAACGAAAACGCGCTGGAGCGCACTGCTTTATCTCGTGTGCATCATGCCGATGCTCATCCCGTTTCAATCCATCATGCTTACGGTTTTGCAGTTAGCTAAGGACTTAAACCTATCAGAGAGCACTTGGGGACTCGGCATTCTTTACTGGGGCTTTGGCGCACCGCTCGCCGTCTTCATCTACCACGGCTTTGTGAAGGGGATCCCGAAGGAAATTGACGAGAGCGCGACAATTGACGGCGCATCCGGCTTCAAACTGTTCTTTCTCGTGATCTTCCCGCTGCTGAAGTCGGTTACAACGACAATCATCATTATCGATGTCATGTGGATTTGGAATGACTTCTTGCTTCCGCTTCTTATGGTTAACGGCTCGCCTGATACCAAAACATTGACGCTCGCAGCTTATACCTTCGTCGGTCAATACACTTCCGACTGGCAGTATGCAATGACTGCTATGGTTATGGCCGTGCTGCCATCCATCATCGTTTTCATCTTCTTGCAGAAATACATCGTTAAAGGCGTTGTCGCCGGAGCGGTGAAAGGTTAATAACTTAAATGACAAGAGGCAGCACCAAAGTCCATGACTTTGGTGCTGCTTTTTTTGCTAGCTGCAAGATTCGACTCAAATTAATTCCGGATATGTGCGACCAAGTGTTTGATTTATTTAGCCATTTCCAGCATGTTTTGAAAAACGAATTCTTTAATATGCTTCGGATACTTCCTCCCTGTTCGGATTGCAACACTAAGTGATACTCAGTATTACAAATTCGGAATTCTATCTAAATACCTTGACGATATTGGGCTTTCAGGACGCCGACTCATTCGTTTCGACAGTAACGATTCCGGCAGAAAGCCAAGGAAAGCTGGATTCTGCGACAGCCTTATCGAGCAGTTCTCGCCGCAATGAAACGCATGATTTCCAAGCGCAGCCGCATCAAGCCCGAATAACTTATAAATGCTTTTATTACAAAAAGCCCCTACCGGCGAATGATCGCCAAGTACGGGCTTTTTTGATTAGGCGCAACGAACAGTTTCGTATGCGGGGAGATTATAACACTAGCAGCAGTAATAGCAGCGCAAGCAGTGCGGGCAGGCCTTGTACGACGAGAATCGACTTCTTCGCTGTTAATCCGCCGTAAACAGCGGCGACAAGAACACAGATTAAGAAAAAAAGCTGGATTTGATGGCCGAAGCCGGCATTCGGATGGAAAAGCCCCCATATTAGACCCGCCGCCAAAAAACCGTTATACAACCCTTGGTTAGCAGCCAGCGATTTCGTACTAGCCGCAAAGTCCTTGGTCGTCCCGAATGCTTTGCGTGCCCGCGGTGTATTCCATAAAAACATCTCTAGCACAAGGATATAAATATGCTCTATTGCTACAAGCGCTACAAATATGAAGCTTAGTATAACCATCCCTCACCCACACCTTCCTTAAATCGGCCTTTCGATTGAGAACTGCTCGCCAAGCTTCGCATAATCGCTTCCCGCCAAGCGGCTGACAGGCTTCAAAGCCTTGGCATCGATGCGTCCGTTCTCATACAAGGCTTCATCAATATGAAAACGAACGACTCGGCCAATTAGAAGGTCGCATCCCGGCGATTCTGCACTGCCGCCAAGCGGGAGCGCTTGCTCCAGCACACATTCCATGCGGATTCTCGCCTCGGCCACACCAGGCACGCTTATCACTTGGCTTGCCACGGGCGTTAATCCCGCGAGCGCAACCTCACTCTCCTCCGCCGGCAAATTCGCCGCCGTTACATTGATCGCTTCGACGTAGCTCTCATCCGATATATGGACAACGAACTCCCCTGCGCTGACGGCATTTCGGGCGGTGTCCTTTTGGACACCGCCCGGTTTGCGCTGTACGGATACAGCCACCATCGGCGGATTTGCCGTCACGATATTGAAGAAGCTGAAAGGTGCTGCATTCAGCACCCCTTCACTAGATCGTGTCGTAACAAAGGCGATAGGTCTTGGCACAATGCTGCCGATGAGCAGTTTATAATTGTCCTTCACGCTCTGGCTCGCTGGATCAATGGATTTCACGAACAGCCCCCCTTTTACGGCAATAAGTTACAATTAATTAGTTCTTGAAAGCTTCTTTATACCAAGCAGCTGCGGCAGCTACTTCGGAGCTCGTCAGCTGATGACCGAACTGCTCCCAGTGGAGATTGACGGCTGCGCCCGCTCCTTGCAGCAAACGGTTAAGCTCTTCGGTTTCCTGCGGCGTGCACAGCGGATCATTTGACCCTGCGCCGATAAAGCAAGGAACGCCAGTCAGATCAGGCAGCTCTAAGCCGCGGATCGGTACCATGGGATGATGCAATATTGCCCCGCTCAGCGTGCCTTTATAGTGGAACATGAGACTTGCCGCGATATTCGCGCCGTTGGAATAACCAACCGCTACAAGATTGCTCCGATCAAAGCCATACTCTACAGCGGCGCTATCCAGAAAGTCATTCAGCTCCTTCGTGCGGAAACGCAGATCCTCTAAATCGAATACGCCTTCAGCAAGCCTGCGGAAATAACGAGGCATCCCATTCTCGAGTACGTTGCCCCGTACACTGAGTACAGACGACGCAGGCGATATCCGTTCGGCGAGCGGGAGTAAATCCCGCTCGGTGCCTCCCGTGCCATGCAAGAGCAGCAGTACTGGCGCAGTTTGATCCGATCCTTGTTTAAAAATATGTTTCATCATTTGTCCCCCTCCAGTACCCTTACTTCAAATGGCGATAATAATTGCTCGATTTGTGTACGATGCCCTTCAAACCATTCAGGAAGCATGAGTTTCTCGCCCAAGTGCGCCGTCTCTTCATCACGGGAGAAGCCCGGAGGATCCGTTGCGATCTCGAATAAAATGCCGCCCGTTTCCCGGAAATAGATGGCGTTAAAATATTGACGGTCTACAATTGGCGTAGGCTGGAAGCCATTGCTTTCCACGTGGCTTCTCCACAGCGCATGCTCTGCGTCATCTTTTGCCCGCCAAGCGATGTGATGGACCGTACCTGCGCCGCCGTGGCCAGGCTCCATGCTATCGATATTGACATCGATAAGGTTACCTAGATCCCCTGTCGATTGAAAACGGGCGTAGCCGCCTTCTTCGCCTACTTTCTCCAGCCCCATCACTTTGACGAGCAGCTCTGCGGTTTGGGCAGGAGCCGTGCTGTACAGTATAGCTCCGCCGAAGCCTTTAATCGCTTTATCCGCCGAGACGCCGCCAAATGCCCATTTGCTGTTTGCCCCTTGTTCACGGGCTACAATCTCAAGTTTCAATCCGTCCGGATCTTCGAATTGCAAGTAATTTTCGCCGAATCTGGTTGTTTGCGTATATTCAACATGCAGTTTAGCCAACCGCTCTTTCCAAAAATCAAAGGCGTCTGCCGGCACTACATAAGTTGTGTAACCGACTTGGCCGCCGCCAATTTTGCCTTTGCGTGAGTTTTCCCAAGGGAAAAATGTAATGATGGTACCTGGGCTGCCGATTTCATCGCCAAAGTACAGATGATATACTTCAGGGGCATCAAAGTTGATCGTTTTTTTAATTAACCGAAGTCCAAGCACTCCTGCGTAAAAATCTGCAGTAACCTGTGCGTTTCTTACAAAAGCAGTAATATGGTGGATACCAGTTGTTTGGGTTGTCATATCAAATTCACTCCTTATTTTATATGAATATCGAAAGTATTGTAACTAACGATATTACCGATTAACGAATGATTGCGTCAAGTGAATACTCGCCCGCTCCCGTTAATGCAATACCTATAGCAATGGCTAAGAGCACGAGATTATATTCATATCCATTTGCAGCAGCCCAAATCCCGTTCTGTCCATGCACCTTTACGATAGCGACCAACATGGTGAGCACGATCAGCGCTGCGGCAAGCGGAGTGAGTAAACCTGCTGCAAATAAGATCCCGCCGACCAGCTCCATCAAACCGGCAACAACGGCCATTGCCACGCCTGGCTTAACGCCAATGGACTCTAACCAACCGCCCGTTCCTTTTGGACCATAACCTCCGAACCAACCAAACAGCTTCTGCGCGCCATGCCCTACGAACAACAATCCGACAACCAGACGAACGATCAACAATCCCAATGCAATACTCATTTTAAATTCCTCCATTTTTGTTTTATTATTTTTTGTTACTAATTAAAGAATCTCTAATTTAAGATATTTGACAAGCGTTACCGGCTGCCAGCTTCCTTAGACTGCTGGATACCATTTACTTGATGTAAATAAGGGGCTGTTTTCTTATCGTTACTTTCTTGTATCTTACAAGCGTAAACGGCTGTCGCCGTCCTCAGTGGCAAAAGCTATCGTTTCGCGGAGATATATAAGCACATTTATAAGTGAAAACTTATAAATTCTTATATATAAATAAAGCCCCGCTACTTGTAATGCTCCTGTGCAAATCTCCCCAGCTTCTTGAGCAGCTTGCTCGCGAGCTGTTTCTCTTCCGGTGATAGTCCGCCTACCGCATGCTCGATCGTTTCTTGATGTGCTGGAAACACATCCTCCACGAATTGCTTACCTTGATCAGTCAACTCCGCATAAATGAGTCGTCTGTCTTCCGTTGATGCTCTGCGGCGTACCGCCTGTTTCTTCTCCAGCTTATCCACTACATACGTAATGTTGCCGCTGCTCATCAGTACCTTCTCGCCGATTTGCTGCAAGGGCTGCGGTCCTTTGTGATATAAAAGCTCCAGCACGCCGAACTCCGTGCGGTTCAAGCCGTTCTTTCGAATATCGCGATCCGCATGTGCGTTTACCCACTGGGTCGCTCTAGACAGCGCGATGAAAAGATCTAATGAATCATTTGGTTTTTGATTTTCTTTTGCCATGATTATCACTCCCTTCTGCGCTGCATTTATCTTTAATTTAATTATCTTGAATTAAAGATAATATATTTTGAACCAACTGTCAACACCTTTTCTAAAAATGATTGTATTCATTTGATTCCGTGCCGCAGTCACAGCCTTACACACAACAACAGGTATTATATTATATCACTATAATGCAATCTCCATCCGACGACCATCAGGTTCATCAGCCATCCACCGCATAACTGGTTGCAAATGCGTTTCCTTTCATCCAATATCAACTTATAAGGGAGGCAAAATCGATGCTGCATATTGTAAATGGGGATTCTGTCGGAAATAAGCTGAAGGAGGCCGGCGCTCAAGGCGATGTACTCGTATGGAGGGAAATGTATACGGAGGGTCCCGTATTTCTCCAGCCGGAGCTGCCTGCGAATAGAATAGCTCGAGGCGAATACATGGAGCAAGCAATCGGCATACCTTTGGAAGAATGGCAGAAATCCGCGGAAGCGCAGGAAAAACAGCTCGCGGGCTATCATCTTTATGAGGATATCGTTCTTTGGTTCGAGCATGACCTCTTTGACCAAACCATGCTGAGCTATTTGCTGCATTGGTTTTCGCAGCGAAGCTTAGGCAAAACGAGACTTCATTTGTTAAGCATCAATCAGTTCCCCGGCATTCCGTTATTTCATGGCTTAGGGCAGCTCTCCGCTGCCGAGCTGTCCAGCCTCATGAATACCTGGGAAGAAATTAGCGGCGAGCAGCTAACGTTAGGCAAAAAAGCATGGGAGGCTTACACGGCAAAGACACCAGAGGCGATCTCCACGCTGCTTCGCGAGGATACCTCTGCCCTTCCTTTCCTGGAGGATGCGTTCAAGCTGCATCTATCCCGTTACCCTTCTGTGCAAAACGGCCTTGGCGTTATCGAACAAACGACGCTCGAGCTGCTTGCGACAGGAACCGATACGCCTATGCGGCTCTTTCAACAAACAGGCGACAAGCATCACGTGCTTGGCATGGGCGATATCCAATATTGGTTTTGTCTGCGGCAGCTTTCTCAAGGAGCTCATCCGCTCATTGCCCTCGAAAGCAACGTCAGCATCCCAGGCTTGTACGATTCGTCCCAAAGCTTCCTGCATTCAAAAGTAAGCTTAACTAAGCTGGGTGCCGAGATTGTTAGCAACGGCAAGGATTGGGCGAGCATACACGGTATCCATAAATGGCTCGGCGGCGTCTTGCTTTACGGTCTTAATCCTCCATGGCGATGGGAAAACAAGCATTCCGCAATCGTTCACTCCTAACTCAAACAGCCTGCCGAGGAACCCCGGCAGGCTGTTGCTGTTTACCTCCACCAAACAGAAGAAGGATAGGACGCCGCTTGGATCAGCACGGTCTCGCCAATTTTGGGTGTCGAAATTCTCGCGTTACGTTCCTTGGCAGCCTTCACGGCACGTTCCACTGGATCTGTCCAGCTATGCAGCGCCAGCGTGAAAGCTCCCCAGTGTATCGGAATCATTACTGCCCCACGCACGTCCAAATGAGCCTGTACGGTTTCTTCGGGCATCATATGAATGGCAGCCCAGCGCTCGTCATACTGTCCGCATTCCATTAAAGTAAGGTCAAACGGCCCGTATTTATCGCCAATTTCTTTGAAATGGGGGCCGTAACCGCTGTCCCCGCTAAAAAAGACCTTTGCCTCACGTCCATGTATGACCCAGGAACACCACAGCGTAGCGTCACGATCCGTCAGGCTCCTGCCGGAAAAATGCCGTGCCGGCGTACAAGCTAGCCTGAGTCCTTCATAATCAAACTCATCCCACCAGTCATGCTCCTCTATGTTAGCCGGATTGACTCCCCACATTACCAAATGAGGCGCCACCCCAAGCGGAACGATAAACCGCTTTACCTTATCTTTCAGCTTAACTATCGAACCATAATCCAAATGGTCATAATGATCATGAGAAATCAGTACCGCATCGATCACCGGCAGTTTCTCGATTTCAAACGGCAGCTTGCTGTTGAATCTTTTTCCGCCAATGAACGGAAACGGGGACGGCGCATTGCCGAACATCGGATCAAGCAGCAGGTTTTTTCCGTCCAACTGCAGCATTGCTGCGGAATGGCCGAACCAGGTAAGCTTAGGCTGCCGGCCGCCCCGCTTTGAATAGGCATCGCTCATACTCTCGATGACAATCGGCTTACCCGGCTTTGCATGGGGATTGCCTCTAATGAACGCGATAAGCAGCTTAAGCTTCTCGCTTGTCGTGGTGTCCATCACGGTAGGAATTGCATTTCTGAACTTCTTTCTTGCGTACTGCTTCGAACCGCTCAGCTGCTGCCGCCTTTCCTTAGATGGTCTGGCCCCGAACGCAGGGTAATATTGCAGCAGCAAATAGACAGCGAGTACACAAACAGCAAGAATACCAATCGTTATGAACATTTTATCTAACCTCTTCCGTCTTCGCTTTATAATCACAGAAAAAACCGCTATTGAAGTATACGTTACTACTTCAACAACGGTTTTATCAAGTTTACGTTAAAGTCAGCCTAGGCTCTTCTTGTTCCTCGCAAAATGGCGCTTAAGATCAGTACGACCACAATGGCCCCGATAATGGCTGGGATGAGAGCGAACCCGCCAACCGATGGACCCCATGCACCAAGAAGAAGCGTACCTAACCAAGCCCCGATAAAGCCGGCTATGATGTTACCGATAATTCCTCCCGGAACGTCACGCCCTACCAATAAGCCGCCTAACCAACCGATGACCCCACCAACGATTATCGTCCATAAAAGACCCATATTCATCTTCCCCTCTCTGTCTTGCGATATATCTAAGAGTAACCTCAACAGCACCCTTTGAAACAAAACAAAGAGGTATAAAATATTCGAAGCTGTGTAAAGGGGGAGGGGCAATTTCGTCCCAATCATCGCGAGAACACAAAGGGTCGTCTAATCCGCCGGGAGCGATACCTCAAACAAAGAGCCTTCATGCAGCCGGCTTGCTACCGTGACACCGCCGCTGTGCAGCTCAACGATTTTTTTCACGATCGACAAACCGAGCCCGCTCCCGTCGGCTGTCCTCGTACGCTGTTTATCACCTTTATAGAAGCGTTCGAAAATACGCAGCTGATCTTCCTTAGATATCCCGATACCGCTATCGGAAATACTCACTTTGATTTCATTGGCTATCCGATGCAGAACGATTTTTATGCTCCCTTGCGCGGGGGTGAACTTGATTGCGTTGTGGATGAGGTTCACCCACACCTGGCTGAGCATCTCTTCATTGGCCACAATGTCGGTTTCCTCCAGCTCGAGTTCGAGCTCCAGCTCCTTCTCCAGCCACTGCGGCTCGCATGCCAGCACAATGTTCTCAAGCTGCGTATCGAGGCGGTAGCGCTTCGTATCAAGCTGCTGCTGCTCGGCTTCAAGCGTGGTCAGCTTGAGCAGATTATCGCTGATTTTGGACAGACGCGTCGTTTCCATTTCAATGATGGATAAATAATGCCGCTGTTCCTCCGGGCTAAGGTCCTCGCGCTGCAGCGTGCTCGCAAACCCTCGAATGGAGGTTAGAGGAGATTGAATTTCATGCGAGACATTCGAGATGAACTCCTGGCGCAGCAGCTCAACCTGCTTGAGCTCATGAGCCATATCATTAATGGACTCGATGAAAGCGCCAATTTGACCGTGATATTTCTTGTCTCGGTCGAGCATGACATTGAAATCACCCTTAGCCATCCGCTTTAACGCATCCATCATTTCGACCCAAACGAGCCTTTGCTTCGAATGGGTAAACAAGTTGATGATCACGACCAGCAAAATTAAGATGAGTACGCCCAGTCCCCAATTTACGAGCTGTAAAACATATTCAGGCAAATCCACCACATGGCTGGAATAGAACCAATCCGTTAGCCAATAAGCAAGCGAGAAAGCGGCGCCGCTGAATAGGAATACCATGGCCGTGGAACCTGCGACGCGCAGCGCAATCTGGATTTTGGATAATCGACGCTTCATTTTAATGCCTCCAGCCGATAGCCTAAGCCGCGAATCGTACTGATTTTGATCGAAACATCCCATACAACAAACCGCTCGCGCAGCCGGTTAATATGAACGTCGAGCGTTCGTTCGTTGCCGTCAAAATCATAACCCCAGATGGCTTCGATGAGCTGGTTCCGTGTCAATGTACGTCCAAGGCGGCTAATTAGCATGAACAGCAGCTCAAACTCCTTCGGGGGAAGGGTCATATATTCGGCATTCACTCTCACCTCATACGTCTGGCGATCCAGCGTCAGCTCTGCAACGGACACCTGCTGCGATACCGCAATCCGGTAGCGCTTGAGCAGCGCCTTAACCCGGACGGTCAGCTCTGCAGGGTCAAACGGCTTCACTAAATAATCGTCCGTGCCCAGATTGAAGCCCTTTAGCTTATCCCCCATTTCGCCTTTGGCTGTCAGCATCAGCAGAGGGATATCGTATTGCTTGCGCAGCTCCTTGCACAACTCCCAGCCGTCCATGTTCGGCATCATGATATCCAAAATAACCATATCAGCAGGCAAATTCTCCATCTGGGAAAGCGCTGCTTGCCCGTCTGGCGCTTCTTGTACGAGCAGGCCCTCCTTCTGCAAAATAACGCGGACAAGCTCCCGTATATGCGGATCGTCGTCTACAACGAGCAAGTAGCCCATCTCATCACCCCCATCTCTCGCTTATGATGCTGTTTTGTTCATGCGAAGCTGTCCATTGGCAAACTCGCGATACATCGTATGGCTCGCATACAGCTGATCATGCGTTCCGACGCCTGTAATGACTCCCTTTTCTAAAAATACGATCGAATCCGCATCCACAACCGTCGACAACCGATGGGCAATGACAACCGTTGTCCGCCCGATCATCAGATTTTTGAGCGCGTCCTGCACAACCTCTTCCGATTTGCTGTCTAAATTCGACGTCGCTTCATCGAGCATCAGAATATGCGGGTCCCGCAGCAGCGCTCTGGCAATCGCAATCCGCTGCCTTTGTCCGCCGGAGAGCTTGATACCGCGCTCCCCAACCTCCGTTGCATAGCCACTTGGCAATGCTTCGATAAATCCATCCGCATACGCCATTCGAGCAGCCTGCTCAATCTCCTCTTGGGTCACGTCGCGGGTCAAGCCGTAACATAAATTATCTCTTATCGTTCCCGCAATAATTGGACTTTCCTGCGAAACATAGCCGATCTGGCTTCGCCACGAGCGCAGCGATGCATCCCGGATGTCCGTACCGCCAAGGCGGATAGCGCCCGAGCTTGGATCGTAGAAACGCTCCAGCAGGGAGAACAGCGTCGTCTTGCCGCTGCCGCTTGGCCCGACAAGTGCCGTCACCTTGCCCGCTTCAATCGTTAAGCTTACATCCCGAAGGATCGGCTCCTCCGGCTTATACGCAAAGGAAACATTCTCTACCTGTAGCGTTTGGTTCATTTCCGTAACGGCCTTGCCGCTGTCCTGATCTTCCTCTTCCGATTCTATAATGCCAATAATGCTCTCCGTCGCACCCATCGCCTTCTGAAATTGCGTAAAGAACTGCGAAATTTGCGTAATCGGCAGCACAATTTGGAACAGATACATGATGAACGCGACTAATTCGCCCGCAGTCATAGCGCCGGATGAAACCTGTACTCCGCCAAACCCGATCAGGCAAACGAGCAGCAATAATATAATAAACGAGACGATCGGCGAAATAAGCGCCTGCATGCGGGCTTCTTTCAAGCCGAAGCCGAATAAATTTTGAATGCCGATGCGACCTTGCTCGTATTCGGCGGGCTCGGAGCCAGATGCCTTCACCAAACGAATTTCCGAGACGACCCGGTTCACGACCGAGGTAAACCTGGCGTTTTCTGCTTGCGTCGACTTGGATATACTGTACATTTTGCGGCCGATTGGCACCATAATTAAAGCAGCTACAGGAAAAACGGTAAGCATAATCAGCGTCATTTGCCAGTTCATATAGAACAGGATCGACAACGCGCCGATAATGGACAAAATACCGGTGAAAAAGCCGGTAACATGCTCCGTAATAAGGCCCTTCAGCAGCGCCGTATCGTTCGTTAAACGGCTAATCGTATCGCCGGAAGATTTATTATCATAGTACGGAACCGGCAAGCGCAGAAGCTTGCTCCATAGGCGCTCGCGAATCGAAGAAACGATTTTGTTGCCGCTGTAATGCAGCAAATAAACCGAAACGCCGCCAGACACGACCTGTGCGATAAAAGCGGCAGCCATGCCGACGATTTGCATCGTGCTCAATGAGCCAAGCGAGAAGCCGTTGACCATGTTTTTCGTAAATAAGGGAATCGTCAAACTTACAAGCGTCGTAATTACGCTAAGTATAACCGCCACGGACAGCATTAATTTTGGAGGGTTCGTCTCCATAATGAGTCCTATGAATCGCTTAACATTGCTTTTTTTATCGTTCATCGGTATCACTCCTGTTTCTCTATTCTCTCCACCACGATTCTTAGTTTACCTTTCTTATTTAAACGCAATTTAAACGACGGCTTTACATTTATCAGCATCCATACCCTACTTCACGGACGGCTTCTTTATATGGTAAATTGAGGTAATGTATAAATCAATAAATATCCGTTTACATGCCATTTTAGGGGGCTTCTTATGAACGAAGAGCAGGTTGTTATAGGAATCGACGGGGGCGGGACGGTTACCCGTGTCATGGTTTGTAATCTTAGGGGCCATGTGCTCTCTTATATAGAGCGAGGCTCCGCTTCCTTCTACAAGGATGAGAACGCTGTTCAAAATGTACAAGGAGCCATATCAGAGGCGCTGCGCCAAGCGAATCGAACCAATGATCAGGTGCAAGCGCTAGTCGCTGGCATAGCCGGTTTTGATGCGCCGAATGATCTGGAATGGATTACGCCTTTAACGGACTTGCCCGGATTGACCTGCCCGAAATGGCATGTCAACGATGCGGTGTCCGCCCATTCCGGCGCCCTGATGGGCGAGCCTGGCATTGTTGTTATCGCTGGCACAGGTTCCATTATTGTAGGGATAACGGAGGACGGCCAATTCATACGCAATTATGATTTTCACCATTATGCCGCAAGCGCTGCCCGGTTTATCGCCTATGATGCCGTTTATGAAATATTAGCCGGCAATACGGATGATGCCGATCAGGAGCTTGTGCACGCGATGCTCGCGCATTGGAAAGTTTCATCGATTGACGAACTGGCTGCCGCAGCCAAAAAAGGGTTTGCCGAGGATCGCCGTGAGCGCGATAAACAGTTCGGTGAATTTGCCCCGGCCATCACCGCAGCCGCAGAGCAGGGAAGCACCGTTGCCATCCGAGTATGCAATCGCGCCATTGACCAAATGAAGGTCGGCATCGAGCTGATTGCCGCATCCTTCGCAAGCAGCGAGGTACGTGTCACTTTCATTGGCAGCGTGGCGAACAGCCCTTATTTCTTAGAGAAGCTGGACCAGCAGCTTTCACGCGGAAACCGCAAGCAATTCAGCGTGATGAAGCCACAGCTCTCGCCCGTGATCGGCTCTGTCTTATTAGCCTTGAAAAACTTGAATATTCCTATTGATTCCAATGTCATCGGAAATCTGCACATCGAATGAACCAATAGTATGGCTCATTATGCTCCAGCTATTGACTTTAACGTTACGTACACCTTTATGCTGGGGAGGTATTAAGAGGTATTATTCCCAAACCAATTAAAGGAGGGCTTATCAAATGCCGGATCATAACGCCATTTATATGAATGAAGCAGAGCGCTATCATGAATTAATCGCGAAGCAGCCGAATTTGAAACCGATTATTGAAGCCATCATACCGATTAAAGGATTGGAAGTCGTTGACCTAGGAGCCGGATCTGGCAGGCTGACAACTGTGCTGGCTGAAGAGGCTGGATCGGTTATCGCACTCGATGCGCAGGCAGCTATGCTGCGAATTACTGCAGAGCGTCTGAAGCACGAGGGACATACGAATTGGAGCACGAGAGTCGCGGATCATCGAAGCTTGCCTTTGGAGAATCAAAGCGCGGATTTAATTGTATCGGGATGGAGCATTTGTTATTTAGGAAGCAATGAGCAGCCGGATTGGGAACTTAACATTCGGCAGGTTATGAGCGAAATCAAGCGCGTGCTCCGTCCGGGCGGAACCGTTATTCTTTTTGAAACGATGGGGACGGGCTTCGAAACGCCAAATCCCCCTAGTTTCTTAATTCCCTACTACACTGCCCTGGAGAAGGACTATGGATTCTCGCACCGCTGGATACGAACCGACTATACGTTTGACAGCACGGAGCAAGCGGAGCAGCTGACTCGCTTCTTCTTCAGCGACGAGCTGGCTGACCGGGTAGCTGCGCAGAAGCTCGTTCATCTGCCGGAATGCGCAGGGATCTGGTGGCTCCAGCTGTAGGCTGTTAATCGTCAGCCGGGCTTTTGAATGCACCAGGTCGTCATGCACCGTTTGCCCGCTACGATGACCGTTTTGAGCGGTTCATACCATTGCCCGTTCAGCTGCTCGGTCAATCCTAGTATCCGTTCCTCGTTCACAAGAAAACGTCTGCTTCCGTCAGGAAGCAGATAGCGCCCATCGCCGATTGGCTGCATACTGGACTCCATGCCGATAGAAGACGCCAATCGTGCGAAAAGCTTGCCGCCAGGTGCCAGCACGCGCCAAAGCTCATTCACCATTTGCTCAAAATGAGCTTCATTGTCCGCGAAATGCAGAACTGCGCTGCTGATGACAAAGTCGAAGCTTGCATCCGCAAAGCTCATCTGCTCGACAGGCTCAACCCGTGCCTGCTCCGACGTCCAATCAGTCGCATAGGTTGCTCCCAACCTCTGAACCTCTAAAATAGCCGCCTCCGAGCGGTCGATCGCGTAAACCTCATAGCCGCTGCGAAGCAAATAGACGAGGTTTCGTCCGGAGCCGCAGCCTGCATCGAGAATTCGCATCTCCTTCGTTATTCGCCCTTTCATCAGCTGATCGAACAAATAAATATCAATCTCGCCAAAAAGCTCCTTCAGGTCCGTTAACATAAGATCGACCCGCTTTCCTATTCATTAATAAACCTCGTAGAGGTATATCTTGGTGCGATAGATGTCGCGGCATATAATCACCTGCTCTGGCTCCCAATCCGGAAGCGCGAAGCAAACGCTGATCACATATGCGCCAGGCTTTAACTGCTCCCGAAATACCGTACTTAACCGCCGCATCGCCCCCGGATAAAGGTAACACACAACCCTATCCACATCCCGGTACGAATATGTGTATAAATCACCCCTAATAAACGATACAGCAGTCCGATTTTCGAGTTTGGCGGCCAAAAAAGATATCCACATGGGGATAACTGAATTTTCTATGCCGATGATCCGCCAGCCCTTGCAGCTTCTTCCGATCTGCAGCGCAAGCGTCCCCCAGCCTGATCCCGCCTCCACCATGATTCCACGGCCCGGCAGCCGTTTCATCAACTGGGCGATCTCCCGCCGCACAGGCGCCGATGCAGGCATGGGAGAAATCCCGTTTCGCCAGCTTACATAAACGATGGATAGCATGGCAGCCAGCATCACTGCTGCCGCCACAAGCATTACAGCCTGATAGACGAAGCTTTCCATAATAATCTCCCGACCTGTATTCAGGATGCCTGCAGCTGCCTGATAATCTTCCTTCGCCCCCGGAGCTGCGCAGCATCCTCTAGCTTTAAGACTTATTGCCTCTGCGAACCTTAAGCTGCTTGCCCTTAACCGTCGTATTTCGCATAACCTCAAGCACCAGCGACCCCTTGCCGTTCAAAATCTCAACATCCGTCACGTTATCCAAAATCGTAATAATCCCGATATCATCGGCGGATACGCCTTCAATTTTGGCAATCGTTCCGACGAAATCAACGGCTCTAAGCTTCTTCTTCTTGCCTCCGTTAAAATTCAGCTTCATAATCTGCTTATTTAACTGTTCGCGCTTGTCCTTTTTGAGAACCGGTCCGATATTAAGCTTCTGCTCAAAATCCTCACGACGAAGATCAACAGCCTCTTCGGAAGGCGCCTTTGCTTTATTAATGCTGAATCCAATGTAGCTCTCTATTTCGGCTAAGCGTCTTGCATCCTTTGAAGCTGCGAAGGTGATCGCTTTGCCGGTCTTGCCTGCTCGTCCGGTTCTTCCCGTACGATGGACATAGCTCTCCTTCTCCAGCGGGATATCAAAGTTAATGACATGCGTAATATTCGTAATATCGATGCCTCTCGCAGCCACGTCCGTTGCAATAAGATAACGGAATTGCCCTCTCCGGAATGCGTTCATTACTTCAAAGCGCTCATCCTGCTCCATTCCGCCGTGAATGCGGTCGCAAGGATAGTCCAGCTCTGCCATTTGGCGGAATACCTGATCCACGTTTTCCTGGGTGCGGCAAAAAATAATGCAGCTATCCGGGTTTTCAACAATCATCACATCTTGCAGCAGGGAAAATTTATCCGTTTCCTTCACTTCGATAACGGAATGCTCGATCGTTGCTGTCGTTAGCCCCTCCGCTTTTATCTCCACTCGCTCTGGGTCGTTCATATATTTTTGCGACAGCTTCGCAATGTCATCCGGAAACGTAGCCGAGAACAACATCGTCACCCGGTCTGTCGGCAGCAGCTCGATAATGGACTGTACCTGCTCGATAAAGCCCATATTCAGCATTTCATCCGCCTCATCAATGACCAGGTACTTAATGCGCTCAATAGGAAGCGTGCCCCGTTCGATATGATCATGGACGCGGCCGGGCGTTCCTACGACCATATGCGTTCTTTGCTTGAGCTCCGCTTTCTGAACATGAAAAGGGGCTTTTCCGTAAACAGCCATCGATTTAATCCGTTTGAAGCGCCCGATATTCGTAATATCTTCATTTACCTGAAGGGCAAGCTCCCTTGTCGGCGTAAGCACAAGCACCTGAGGCTTGTTCTCATTCCAGTCGACCAGCTCGCATAACGGAATGCCGTAGGCTGCTGTCTTGCCGCTGCCCGTTTGGGACTTAACGACCAAATCCTGCTTCTCCAGCGCTACCGGTATGACTTCACGCTGCACCTCTGTGGGCGTTTCGTAACCCAGGCTCGTAAGTGCTCGAACAATTTCATCACTCAGGGAATAATCCGTAAAGTTTATTTCACTCATCTATATACCTCTTCTACATTTTATTAGTTATTTCATTCGCACTCTTAAGGATAGCACAATAACTACCCTTTGGATCCCTTTATTGATCTAGTATGTTCAAACACGCTTCTTATACAGTCGGAGCAACGTCAAAAACTTTACAAAACAACAACCCTGAGGCGCCTGCGCTTTAAATCAAATAAGAGACAAAAGCTCCTGACATCAACTGTCAGGAGCAAATCGTTCTTCCTTATTCCGCTGCATTGCGCAAATTCAATTCGGCTTCCTTCACCCGCTCCATACTGCTTTTGTTACTCAGCAATAAGGTCTCGAGCGTCGCGGAGAGCTGTTCAAGCGTAGCAGAGGCCTCCTGGCTAATGGAGGCTAGGTTAGTGGTAGAATCCGCAATAATTCCGGAAGATGAGCTAATTCTATGCATCAAACTTCCATAACCGGTTGTCAGCGCATTAAGCTCCGCAACGGCACTTGCTATAGATTCAAAGGACTGCCTTGTGTTCTCTGTTATCTCATGGCTCTCATGCACTCTGCTTGCAGCTTGGCTCAGCTTGCTGCGCGTTGCTTCTGACTGGCTGGCAAACTGGGTAAGCTGATCGCTTATGGAGATGGCAGCCTGGGCAGTCAAATCCGCAAGCTTGCGGATTTCCGCAGCAACAACGGCGAAGCCTTTGCCGTGCTCGCCGGCCCGCGCGGCCTCAATGCTTGCATTGAGGGATAAAAGGTTGGTTTGATTGGCTATATCCCGTATCGTTGCGCTGAATTGGCTCGTTTCCGCTAAGCGGTCAATGAGCAAAGACGTTTCCTCGTTCACTGACTCAATATCGCGCGTAAAAGCAGTGTTTGTATCCGACAGCTTCGACATGCGGCTCTTGCCTTGTTCTGCCTGCTCGGCAGCATCGCTTGTTTTGCTTAGCAAATCGTCAATGGAATCGGACATTTGGTTAACCAGCACATTCATATCTTGGATCGAGTCGCTGATCGCTAATGTAGAATCCACTTGATCTGTCGCGCCGCGGGATATTTCCTGAAAAGCAATATTCATCTCCACGAAGGAGTAATTATTGTCCTCGCCAGCCTCCGAAACGCTCTGCAGATGCGCGGATACCGCATTTACATGGTCCAAGACGCTTTGCTTCTGGTTCTCCTGCAGCTGAGACAGCCGCTCCGCTTGCTCGCGTGCTGCCTCCATACTTTTCATCATCCGCATCGTTACGCTAATGAGACCAAAGAGAAGCCCTGCAATTAATATATAAAGAATAATGTAAGTAGGGATGGAAGCTTCATCAAGCTGGAGCTGCTCTCCCTGTCCGATCAATATGTATAAAAGCTCAGTAAAGCCTATTACAAGCCCTAGAATAAACGGCCACAGCCTCATGAAAGTAACGCAAACAATCAGCAAATAAAAAATTGAAAACGTATTCGAAATATTAGGTGACTGAAGAATGGAGGAGAAGGAATTGATAGCCGAACCGATAATGGCCACATATGAAATATAAGGAATGAGCTTGCGGGAAAAATAGAAATACGCATAGACGGCTGTTGTCGCGAGCTGCAGGCCAATGATCGTAATGGTGCCATAATCAACCTTCCCTTGGCCGATAAAGGCCAGGATGCTTAACAACGTGATAACCAGGGTAAAAGATAGTGCAAGCAGTACGACAAAATTTCGCCTAACCATGTCGCGGTCCCGCTCGGATAATTGCTCGTCCTTCTCTTTAACAGCGCTGCGAAGGTCCTTAATGATGTTGATCATGATAGCCGCCCACCCCGATATGTAATCTTACCTATTTGAATAAACCGTTTAGTAGTCTATTCGTACTATTATTATAAAATCGTTGTTGAAAATTGTCGATTTAAATATTTATTGGCAGGTAAACGTCTTTATTGGGGTATTTTATGGCGCGGCAGATCGCTGCTTCCAAGAGCAGTACTACAAAAAGTGAGTACTAGTTCGCTTTTGATTGGGTCATTATAATACAAGACATACCAACCAGAAAGGCATGTGAGTCCAATGCTACGATTAAACGTTACACGTGTCGGCTTCCTCATGGGCGTGTCTCTGCTCCTTGCTTCCATCATCTACTTTTTCGCTGCCAATTGGGGCGGTCTCGCCCGTGCCGATAAGATTCTCGCCTCCGCAGGAATCATGGTCCTGTTCTATGGCGCATCCTTCATTTTTTCCAAAATGAAAATCATGCTCGGACATCACTCTTTTTTGTCCGCTATTTTTCTAGTCGGCGGCTGTATCTCGTTTGGCGTTGCCGTTGCCCTGCTTAACCAAATCTATAATTCTCATGCCGACAACTACGAGCTCTTTCTCGTCTGGTCGATTCCGGCTCTGCTGCTGGCTTTTATTACACGCTTTAATCCATTCTACGTATTGGCTTATACGCTGGTCCATTTGACGCTGTGGCAGTACTTTTTTCCGAGCTCCCTTTATATCGTCCGCAGTGACAACGAGATTGGGCTGATCGGCTGTATGTTTGCCCTCATCAATCTCATCTTGTTCGCAATAATAGAAGCCAAACGATTTTCTTCCGCACCTCTGAAATTCGTAAGCTTCATTGTCTTCCATATTTCACTGCTCTATTTAACGAACTCCACGCAATTCGAGCTGTTTGGTCCTTGGATGAATATCGTGAGCGTGGCTGCAATCGCAATTGGTTTCTATTACTTCATCAAGGTTCGTTTGGATAAGGTCATGCTTACGCTTAATGCGCTTGCCGCATCGGCTTTTGCAGTATTTAAATTTCTGGAGCTGCTGTCGGAGCATGCTTCAACTACCTTTTTTGTTCTCGGACTTCTCTTTGTAGCTGTGCTGCTGACCGGAAACTTCTTTTTCTTCCGTTTCCTGAATAAGCTGGATCCGCATGAAGCAAGCACGGTTAAGCAGGAAGAAATTCCGCAGGCCGAAGCCCATCATGGCACCCTTGTCGGTAAAATCGTCTCTGCTACCGTTACCGTTATCGGCGTATTAATTGGCAGCATTTCTTTAGTTGGCTTAGTTTTTCTCGCTTCTGATGGGGTAGAGCCGCAGCATGTGCTATTTGTTATTTCTTTGCTGTTTGTGCTTCCCATGCTTCTGCTGCCCCGCCTAAACACCGTTATCCGTTACACGGTGCTTACGATCGGATATGCCGCAGGGATAATTGCGATCGCATGGATCGACTTGGCAGGTTTAACCTTGCTTTTCTTAGCCGTAACGGTGGCCGGTTGGTTCAGGCTTCATGGACGGGCACAGCATTTCTTCATCTATTCTTTAATCAATGTGAATATGGCAATTCTGCTCTTCCAGCTGTTCGAATACCTCCAGCACGCCTATTCTTTTATCGTGCTTATCTTGACAGCACTAAATGCCGTCATCTACGCAAGCCACCATTTGCTCTCTGAGGGGGCTGCTCATAGACGGCATCTCCGTGAATGTGGATTGTTGTTCATGCTGCTGCTGCTCTTTTGGCTTACATTCATGGAGGATTTATTCCCTTATTCGTATGAGCTGTTTAATCTAATAAATTTCATCGTCGTGACCGTTCTAGCCTTTCTGTTTGTCCGCCGCGGCCAAGCACTCGAAGCGTCAGTCAGCTTAGTGTTTTGGTTTCTGTACCTGGCGTACAAATATTACGATTTGTTCTGGACGCTGTTTCACAAGTCGGTTACCCTTGCCTTGTTAGGCTTACTTGCCATTGCGGTTACGTATTTCTTCGCTTACCGGACACGCGCGAGTGTGCCCGAGGATGCCGACGCGTACAGGCATCTGCTGCGCAGAAGCCCGATTTTAATCGCCATTGTTGTTGCTCTGCAGCTTGGATACGTTGGATACCATGCGGCAACGAGCGAAGCGTTACTCTCCAGCGGCACTTCTGTTAAGCTGGCCATTAAGCCGCTGGACCCGAGATCACTGCTTCAAGGTGATTATGTACGGCTCAACTACAGCATTTCTACGCCGCCAGCAAGCATCACTGAGGAGTTGGAGGCGCAAGGAAGCGCAAGGCGAATCAAGGTTGTGCTTCTGCAAGGTGATAATGGCGTATACGAACTTGAACGTTTATACAAAGCCGGAGAATCGTTAACTGGCAAGGAGATCGTTATGAATGGCACCTCGAACGGCTGGGATAACATCTACTACGGAATTGAAACATATTTTGTCCCCGAAGGCACTGGCGTCGAGACCGAACGAAATGCTCATTTTGCGTATGTAAAGGTTGGCACAAACGGCGACGYGCTCCTTGAACGATTAAGCAAAGATTAAAGTAACCGGCCTTAATATTTTCAAAAAAATAGCAGGACGTATCCGGCCCCCATGCCGCATACGTCCTGCTATTTTTATAAATAGGTCAGCTTGCTCAGATCCGGAAACTCCTCCAAATAACCGTTTCGCTCCAGCTCCATCAATGCTTTGCGAATGCTTTGCTCGTCTTCCCCCGATTGGTCCGAGAGCGCCAGCAGCCCAGCCAGCGTAATATCCTTATGTTCCTTGCAATAGGTTAGCAAGCCTTTGGCTGCCCAGGATAAACGGTCATCCTGGAATTCCCCGATCATTTTGCGGAATACTTTATGTGGAATTAACTGCTCGTTTACTAATGCCTGCATGGCCTTTATCGCATGCTTTGTCGTCATACGGCCCTTCTTAGCAACCTCATCTATGGTGAGCGAAGCGGAATCGGCGGTGCTCGAGCTAAGTACGATATAAATCATTTGCGAATAGATATCCAAGCTCGGATTATAAAAAATTTCGGTAGAAACAGTGAAGTTTCGTACGTTACCAGGTGCAATGTCAGTGGTCATGGTCTTTCTCTCCCTTCCGATTGGTATATACCATAATAAAGGTTCGGATACGGGGTTTCAATTTAGGCTTTATTAGAAAATGTTAATCGTATCCGTCTTTGCCTTCGAATTCAATGACAGGATGATAACGGTATTTGTCTAATTCGACCCGGCCATCCTCGCTCGTTTTAACACCTTCTGCGTTTAAGTAAAGAATCTGCATATAGCGGGCTTCTTCATCCATGATTGCTATTTCGCCCTTTGCATTAACTACTCTGTGCCAGGGAAGATTATGAATACTGCTTAGCGAATGAAGAATTCGGACCACCTGCCTTGCGCCCCTGCGGCTCCCGGCATGCTCCGCGATTTGACCGTATGTCATAACCTTTCCTTCCGGAATGGCTTGTATGATGGCGACGACTCTCTGCGTAAACGGCTGCATGGCTCTCACTCTCCTTATGTTCATCATTTCCACATATTCATGAGGGTTCGATTGGCTCCTTCCATCATACCTTATTGAAGGGGCTTGAGCGCTGATCAGGAATTGGATGAAAGCTGGTCAATTGATCAGGCATCACCCAAATAGCCAAAAATTAGTGTGAAAATAGACAAAATGTTTGCATTCCTCTGTTCCCGATGACAAATTGCAATATTTTTTTGCCAAAAGTAATAAATTTCTTTTTAACTTTTTGTGAAAACGATGTAGAATAGAAACAAAGGGTTCAATCCGATTTCGTCATACTCGCTAACTCATCCTTCTCCAAGAAACATGGGTAAGGCTGTTACTAACGCACAGTCGTCTTTTTGAAGAACTATGTGAAAAGTGTAACAAACTTTATGGATGTTCACTCACTTCTAGCGAATGACACAATTGAGACCATAACTTACTTTCAAATTAGCGTAAAGGAGGACATTCTATAATGTCACAACCATCTGCTGGACAAGAGGTCGCAGCTAGCCTCGCTGAAGAAAAGCAAACGTTAGATGTACTTGATCAATTAATGAGGCCGGAGGTTCAACAGTCGCTGACTGTGCTCGTGGACAACCTTCCGAAATTGGCTGAAATGGTAACACTAATGACCAAAGCTTATGATTTCGCACAAAACATTGCTACAGACAAAGTATTGATCAACGATTTCGCTCAAGGTATCGGTGAATTCGTCAAACCGGTTCAAGAGAAAGCAAAAGGTATCGCAGCTGCAGCAATTGAGGCTGGCGAGCGCTCACAAGAAACGGCTAACACTTCTGTTGGCTTGTTCGCTATGTTGAAAATGTTGAAGGATCCGGAAGTTCAAAAAACGCTGCGCTTTGCACAAGCTTTCCTTAGCGTACTGTCTGAACGTAAAAACGAAAAAGCATAATACACTGATTACGCATAGAACGAACGGAGGATGAACATGTCGAAGCAAATTTTAATTCTTGGTGGAGGTTACGGCGGTCTTCTTACTGCTCTAACGGCCCGCAAGCACCTGACTGCAGCAGAAGCCAGCATCACAATCGTTAACCGTTTCCCTACTCACCAAATCATCACTGAGCTGCACAGACTTGCCGGAGACTCAATCGCTGAGCAAGCCGTTGCGCTGCCGCTGAGCAAGCTTCTTGGCGACAAGCAAGTGAATATCATCGTTGATTCGGTGAAAGAAATTAAACCAAACGAAAAACAAGTTGTTCTTGCGAGCGGCCAAGTACAGAAGTACGATACGCTTGTTGTTGCCCTGGGCAGCGAAACGAACTACTTCGGTATCCCTGGTCTGGAAGAGAACAGCCTTGTTCTTAAATCCGTTGCCGATGCTAACCGCATTCGCAAGCATGTTGAAGACCGTCTTGACGCTTACAAAAAATCAGGTAACAAAGCAGACGCAACGATCGTTGTTGGCGGCGGCGGCTTGACTGGCGTTGAGCTTGTCGGCGAATTCGCTGACAGACTTCCAGAGGTTTGCCGCAGCAAAGGCATCGACTTCAATGATATTTCGTTGTATTGCGTAGAAGCAGGCCCTGCCGTTCTGCCAATGCTCCCGAAAGTATTGATCGACCGTGCGGTTACAAGCCTTGAGAAACGCGGCGTAAACTTCATTACGAGCGTAGCAATCACTGAAGCAGCAAAAAGTTCCGTATCGCTTAAAGACGGACGCACTATCGAATCCAGCACAATCATTTGGACTGGTGGCGTAAAAGGCAATCCGGTTGTCGGCAGCAGCGGCCTTGCAGAGGACCGCGGCCGTTCAACGGTTACGCCTACTCTACAATCGACTTCGCATGCCGATGTATTCCTTGCCGGCGACTGTGCAGTCGTATTCCCAGAGGGTGGCGATCGCCCTTATCCTCCAACAGCTCAGCTTGCTTGGCAAATGGGCGAAACGGTAGGCTACAACCTAGCGGTTCAAATCAAAGGCGGCGTAATGGATAAATTCGTTCCTGTATTCTCCGGAACGCTTGGAAGCCTTGGCCGCAAAGACGGCGTAGGAACAATCGGCGGAAACGCAACGCAGCTGAAAGGCTTGCCTGCATCCCTGATGAAGGAAGCAAGTAACATTCGCTACCTGTCGCATATCCATGGTCTATTTTCTCTCGTGCACTAATAAACACAACAAAAAGAAGGAGGGCTTGATGCCCTCCTTCTTTTTTTGTCCATTTTTTGCAAACAGCCATTCATAAGATTAGCCCACTTGTGCCTTGGTAATCTGGTTTTTTCCCGAATCCTTAGAGGTATAGAGCGCCTTATCGGCCAGCTGGAACAGCTCTTCAAAGGTCAAGCCGTTCCTGTCCGCATACGCGATACCGCCGCTGGTCGTCACTGAAATCTGTTTTCCCTCGTTTAGCGAGATCTCGGTTTGTTCCAGCATTTTACGCAAGCGTTCCGCTAATTCTAGGCTATCGTCTTCACTTCTCCCCTTTAGGAAAACCGCAAATTCCTCGCCGCCTACCCGGCCAACCATCCCAATGTCCGCATAAACCTGGATCAGTAAATTGGAAATCGTAATGAGTACCTGGTCACCGGCCAAATGCCCGAGTACATCGTTCACCTTTTTAAAATCATCGATATCCAAAAGCAGCAAAGAGAACGAACTGCCTGTCTCACCGAGCTGCTCTCTTGCCTTCTCGACAAAATGCCTGCGATTGAATACGCCCGTTAAACCGTCGATTGTCGCTTGCGCATACAATTTCTGTCCCGTTTCTCTGGCATGATGCGCTTCCTGTACCTTATATTCCATTGCTCTTCTAAGCCGATGGAAGACGTAGACGATTGCGATTAAACTGGACATAAACAGCAGCAAAACAAAGCTATGGATAAGCATAGACGTCGTAAACTGGTTATATGCGGCCTCACCGATTTCCTGTTTGCTCACGCTGTAGAGTTTGTTTCCGATATACACACCGTTCAACAGCAAAATAAAAGAGCAAACGATGAACATAAACCAACGATCGACATACATGCAAAATAACGTCGCTAAGGGAAATACAAAAGTAAAAGTAATGGGTGTTGTAGCCGTCATTAAAGTAAATACATACATGGTGAAAAAACCGCTAAAGGTGGAGATTCTTACATACCTTGTGAGTGGGTTATTCCTATAAAAAAATGTGCCGACAATAACTGAGATATTACCAATGGAAATGATCGGAATTACGAAAGAAAGCGGGCGAGTCCCTTTAAAATATTCAATCATGAATCCCGCTGATAAAATAAAAATCATGACCCAACAAATAATAATAACAATAAAATTTACAGCGCTTTCATAAAAAAATGGTTTTTGCTCGTTTATCTTCGGTTCTCCTCTCCATAAACATCCATCTATTCCTATATCGTATATGGAAATGGACGTCTTGTCACTGCATTTATACAGCATAAAAAATACCCAGAATAATCTGAGTATGAGAAGAAAAGTATTCCGAAGCACTGCCAAGTATTATCTTAGTTATACTCAGTAGTGCTTCGGGTTACAAGGTAATACTTGATATCACTTAGACCGTTTTATCAGGCTGAAGCGTGGATTTTATAAGTCCCTAACTCCGTTTAGCTCCATGCTTCAATGTCATCATCATCGATTTCTTCTTCAACAACCGGTTCCACTGGAGGAGCCGCAGGAGCTTCAGTTGCCTCTTCTGCCGCGGCTGCCATTTGCTCAATGCCAGCAGTCACTTGAGGACGTGCCTCATTTTCTTGCGGTATGACCATGGAGCTCTGCAGTCTGCTTCTCTCCATGGGTACGAATGCCTGCAAATTCCGGACACCGTTTAACGCGATTTCATTCTCTACCAAATAACGAAGAGAATCCATTAGATTCGACTGCGTATTCAACCACTGCATGACCAGAGGATCCTCTGTCTTTTTAGTTTTCAAGCTTATATTTTCACCGGGCAGCTTAGTCTTTTTCATTTCAATCACCTACCAGAATCCGTTAGAATATGCCCCAAATTAGCTTGAGGAGGCTTATACGGGTTGAACCGCCTTGTTTTTGAGCGCCTCATAAATTTTACCCCGCACAAAAGCATCAAGCCCCATCGCATTAAGCTGTACGGCATACTCAGCCGGAATATACAGCAGCTGCATTTCCCGCTCTGCGCAAAGCTCTTTAAGCTGTGCATATAAGACAGAGCGCATAAGAATACTTCCGCCCCCGTATACGCAGATCAAATCAATTTCGTTACGCGCTTTGGTCAGCTGTTTTTTGACATGCTGTACAATCTGCCTAACCTGGCTCTCCAGCGGTCTCTTAAGAGTCTTGAGCGCCCGTGCATGATACTTGTGCGCCGGGTTTTTGATCACGTCGCTGAAAAATTGACGCGGGCTGTCCGGCAAATGAATGAGTCGATTAAACTCTTGCAGCGCTTCTTCAATGGCATAGCCTGCGCCGTGGTGGCTGCCGTGAACGAATTGACGCAAAAACTTATTGCCTTCCGTGATCGGATATTCCGTAGAACCATCGCCGATATCTACGTGAAGAATACGCTTATCCTTAAAATAACTGCCGGTAAATTTCTTCTCGATGCCGTAGGATTGAAGGAAATCATCAAAGATATCCCCTTCTCTCCAGCTACCCGCCGCATCCTTCTGCAGGGTGAAAATAACCGGCGTAGCTTCAGGAACGACCTTAGCAAACGGGAATACGATTTTCACGGCTACGCGCTGAATGCCTAAGTGCACCGTTACATGATGCGTCCCCGTAGTGAAGCGCTTCTCGAACTTCGTAGAGGTCTCATCTGTATGTTGGGTAACTGGCAAAGCTGTTGCCATATCGACTTCCACATCGATTTGTTCAGGTATTTTTTTCTCTTCCTCATAAGCTTTCTGTACGGCCATGGCCGCAATTTGAGCCAGTGTATTGATAACTGGGAGATCCATATCGCTTTTTAGATCTATACCGATTTGAAGGTTGTCCAAAATTTCTCCGCTCTCCAGGGCAAATTTCCCGACATAATACATCGCCGGTCTTGCCGCAGGCGAATCAATCGTTACGACCAACTGGTCTTGTAAGTTTTTGATAAAGCTTTCCGGTGTTTGCTCCTCGCTCCAAGGGAGCTCGTCCACCGTGCAATTCACATTTGGCTGCTGGACCAGTTTACCGTCAATAATAAGATCATGCTCACTGTTTCCGTTATCGTTGCCTACAAAGAAATGAAAATTCATAATCGCTTTCCTCCTAGAAAAAGTTTTGGGAAACAAATCTAGCTTCCAATGATTGTTATTCAGCACAATGCATTCCTAAGTAATACTTTGCCATACTTAGTGTTAGTTTACATCAATCTAGAGTCCCATAGCTCATTAATCTTTTCTCATCTGTTTTTGTCGGAACCTGCTTATCAGACTCGTATATCCAGCAATGCTGTCGTTTTCGCCTATTTTCGCCATAAAAAAAAGCTAATCCGTCATTGACGAATTAGCCTTTTTTTACTAAATACCGCTAGTTGAATGTTTGCGGAAATTGCTTAATGATGCCTTCCGTGAGGGCATCCGAAAGCATAAGGATATGATCTTCGCCTTTATCGTAGGCCGCTACATCCGCATCCCAATTCTTTTGAAGCCTAGCCGCAACATCCTCGCTGAGCAGCTGCAAATGAACGTAAAGAAGGTCTTTGAGCACTTTCTCGGACCAATTCGGGTTCTTTTTGCTCAGAAATGCCGCAATATCATCCGCGTTTCTATGCCACTCTTTGTTGTATTTTGCTGCATCCGCTTGATTCCCGCTTGCTAAGGCACCTACTAATTGGCCTGCGATAGCGATATGCTCCTGCAGAAGCACAGTAAGCTCATTGCCTGTCGCCTCGCCATAAAACGGTTTGAAGCTATTCCCAATATCCTGCTGGTTTTTAAGCAGCCGCTTCAGCGTGGCATCCTTATCCTCGAGCCCTGACAATGCACTCACTATGTAATTTCTCGTCCATAGTGCATGTTCCATCCACAGTTTTCTTGAATCTTCTTTCAGCTTTACGGCTGCTGGGCTTGCATAGCCCTCATGACCGTGCCGATGATCCATCTCGATGGCTTGAACCCTTATCGGGGCGGAACTGGCCGCGACTGTCGCACATAAAATAGCGGCGATGAGAAATTTGCTCTTCATTGGTACCTTCTCCTTAATGATTCGAATGGAATAGCCTGTTATATTGTTAGCTATTCCTCGCAAATCATTCGTAAAGGGTACTTAAACTCGTTGGCATGCCGTCAATGCTCTTTTGATTCTTTTCTTTCCTGTATGACTTGAGGCCTTCTTCTCCCTGCTGTACCGCCCAGCGTTGCAGGGTGTCCCGCTCGCCGGTATACGACATAAATGGGATGGAGTAGCCGCAAGAGGTCTGCACCTTATGCACATCGATGTCAATGATCTGCCTCGCCCCCGGAATCGGCGTAAAGAGCGGATATAACTCCGCCCACTCCGGTGAGTCCGGCAGCACGACAGTGCCGGTGCCGTATAGTCTCATAATGTTTGGCGCTCCGTCGAATGCGCAAAACATGACCGTCACTCTTCCGTTTTCTTCAAGATGCGCGCTTGTTTCATTGCCGCTGCCTGTCAAATCCAGATAAGTAACGCGATTAGCGGACAAAATTCGAAGCGAATCATGTCCTTTGGGCGAAAGATTGATATGCCCTTCTGCCGATAGCGGAGCCGAACCAACGAAGAAAATATGCTGCTGGCGAATAAACGCCTCATGCTGAGGTAACATGGCTTCAAATTGCTTTCCCATTTTGCCCTCACCCTTTTCAAGAGGAATGAATGATTACGTTGCTTTAATTTGCTCTGATTTCCAGAAGCTCATATTTAATAACGCCCATAGGCGCGTTGACGCTGATGATGCTTCCTACGCTTTTTCCAAGAAGCTCTTTGCCTAGCGGGCTTTCATAGGAAATTTTATTTTCAGCGACGTCCGCTTCTTCCGTGCCAACAATTTTGTACGTAATTTTCTCTGAAAACTCAATGTCATTTAAGATAACGGTCAAGCCGATATTGACCTTAGAGAGATCAAGGCTATCCGCTTCGATGACACGGGCTTTTTTCAGCATTTTAGTTAGTATAATAATTCTAGTTTCCATAAATGACTGATCGTTTTTGGCCGAATGGTATTCACTGTTTTCCTTTAAGTCGCCGTAGCTAATCGCTAATTTAATCCGAGCGGCCAATTCCTTGCGCTTTACGTATTTCAAATCGTCCAGCTCGGCTTGCAATTGCTCTAAGCCCTCTTTGGTTAAAATCACTTCGTCGTTCGACATTTAAACAGCTCCCATTTGCTTTCTTCCTCTAATCTTACCCTATATTTCAAAAATAAGCGAAAAGCGATGACTTCCAGCTGTCATCGCTTGTTGTATCTATCGAGTGCCGTTTGTTGAATTTCAATGGCTCGCTCTATTTTTAACAACTTGATTTGAGCCGCATAATCGTCAAAGCTGTCCACTGGTTCAATGCCTAGAATAATTTTTAAAGACATTTCGTCGACAAGCGTCGTTACATCGAGCATGATGGCTGACAGTTCCGTGCTTTCCTGTTCCGTCTTCGGAATTTGCGGCAGCATGTTGCGATCCGCATCCGTATTAGACCAGATTTTAACCGCGTCTTTCTGCTCCTTCAGCAAATAGTACTGCTCGAGATACCGCCTATCTTGAATAAAAGGGCCAAAATAGCTGGCACGGTTGTACATGGCAAGCGCCTGCGAGGGAGCAAGCTTATCGGGATTCCGCAAAATGATATCTGTATATTGGGGGTATCCGTCCTTCAACTCATAGCTAACACCCTCAATGCCGAAGTTAAAGAGCAAATGTCCCTCTGGGCTGTAACCAAAATCCAGCATCCGCGTCGCTATCTCCACGTTTTCGCTCTTGCTAGATATGGCCACGCCGCCGCTTCCCATATAAGCATGGCTTCTTTGTCCGAATTTCGGCTTTTCGCCCTTATGCAGCACAGGATAAGGAGCCGGAACAAACTGTGCCTGTGGCACCGTCTCTTTCACACTGGGCTGCCAGGTACCGATGCCCGCGCCGGCATTCCATATGCTCGCCCCGCTTCTGCCGGAAATCATGTTGGAATCAAGCGTTTTGGTGTCAACGGTAGCCATATTCTTATCGATTAAGCCTTCCGCGTACCAATCACGGAATAATGCCAAAAACGTTTTGTACCCCGCTTCCAAAGGTCCATATTTCACATGGCCCTGATCCAAATAAAAGCCTTTCTTTATGCCGTAGGCACCGACAAAAGCGCCGCTTTCAATTCCGAACAGCGGGTTCGGCACGCCTAAGAAGGTTAGAGGCGCTTCAATGCCCATCTTCTCCTTAAAGGCTTTTAATACCGTATGCCAATCCTCAATCGTAACCGGAACTTGAAGACCCAGCTCATCCAACCAGTCCTTGCGTACGATTGGCCCCTGATAGGTACGGAGCTCGTCATCCCCTTGAATGAACGGAAATACATAATAGCTGCCGTTATCCGTTTTGATTTGTTTATCGATTTCAGGATGCTCGCTTAAATATTTTTTTAAATTTGGCGCATATTTATCAATCGCATCATTTAAACGCAGGATATAACCGTCACTAATTGCTTTCTCCGGTCCGCCGGGAAAGCTGGCCCAGTCATATTCCAGCATATCCGGCAGCTCGCCGGACGCCAGCAGAACATTAATGGCTTCCTTCGCCTGATTCGCCGGCGGCTGAATGAAATCCAGCATCACACCGGTGCGGCGCTGCCACTCTTGAAAGAAAGGAACATCCTGAAAGCTTGGCTTTATGCTGCCTGCGTTGCCATTTAGCTCCGCCCAATAGGTCAGCATCTTGGTGGTTTCAATCGGATAAACGCCTTCGCCTTCATTCCCGGCATCTGCCGTTTCACCCGTTTGCGGCTTCTTCGGTGGAGGAGCCTCCCCCTCTTCCGATCCATTCGCATTGGAATTCGTACAGGAAGTGCACAAAATCGTTAGAATGAGCAGCAACCAAAGAACGTATACGAGCTTCCCCTGTATTCTCATTTCCTAAAGCACCCCTTAATCATTGAGCGATTAATTCATTTCTTTAAACTTTCCGGGCGTAATTCCCTCGTATTTCTTAAACACACGTATGAAGGTAGCAACCTCATTGTAGCCTACCTGCTTAGCTATTTCGGAGATTGAGTCCTGCTTAAGTTTCATCATTCGCTTCGCCTGCTCAATGCGGTGCTTATTGATGTAGTCCAGCAGTCCTTCACCCGTCTGGTTCTTAAACAGCTTCGACAAATAACTGCCCTTCAGGTCAAAATATTCCCCTATCGTATTAACGTTCAGATTCGAATCCCTGTACTTCTCCCGGATATAATCCGATACCTTCATCACCAAATCACGCAGCGACTCCGCGCGCTCTTGCGATACGTTGTTATCCAGCTTGGCAGCGGCGAAGGCACAAACCTCCTTCAGCAGCAATAGCAGCTCCTGTTTCATTTCCAGTATGGTGTCGCATGCAATAATTTTATCCATCCACAAAGGGTTATCACCCAAAATGCTGCTATCGCCGTCTCCCAGCTCATTGATCGCCTTGACCATCGTGCCAACCAGATTAAAAATGAGGCATCTCGCTAATGTGAGCGACATAATCGGCTTGTTGAAGTTACGGTCCATAACATCCTCCATGAATTTGGAGGCCTGTTCGAAGTCGCCGACTTTAATTAAATTAATCAATTGCTGCTCTACCTGCAGGGGATAATAATAGCCGAATTGCAGATTATCCTCCGGATTGCGCCGAATCTCGTCGTACGTGATAATCTCCTGCTTGCCGAGTACCATCTTGTAAGCCATCGCATCTACGGCCTCGCGGTATGCCTCTGCAATCCCGGGCAGCGAAGCATGAATGCCACCAATGGATACAGTCAAATCCATTTGATAGCGGAGTAGAAAACGCTGCGCCTCCGCAGCTATCGCGTGTAGCTCTTCCTTCAAATTAGCGGCTTCCTTCTCGCCGAAGTTGACCAGACAAACCATCATATCATCGACCTCAGCCACATAGCCGGCCATGTTGCCGTCAAGCGACTTGGAATCTGCGGTAGCGATGTTTTTGTCCAGCAAGCCATCTCCGTACCACTGGCTGAACAAGCTCAAATACTCCTTAAAGCCGGCTTCGGCTGGTCCGAATTTGACCGTTCCGTCCTCCAAATAAAAGCCGCGGGTAACGCCGAACGCGCCGATGAAGGCACCATTTCCCGATTCATTAAAGAAACGCGGCTTGCTCACGACTGCGAAAGGTGCGGCCGCTCCCTTCTTCTCCTTAAACGCCGTCAGCGTTTTGGTCCAATCATCAATCGTTTCCGGTACTGGCAGGCCTAGTTCATCCAGCCAATCCTTGCGGATAATCGGCCCTTGGAACACTCGCAAGTACTCGTCGCCTCTAATGAATGGAAACGCGTAATAGCTGCCGCTGTCGGTCTTGACCATTTTGTCGATGTCCGGGTTTTCCTGCAAAAACTTTTTCAAGTTCGGCGCATGCTTATCAATCAGATCATTCAGTTTCAAAATATAGCCGTCATTAATGGCTTTCTCAGGCCCCCCTGGAAAGTCGCCCAAATAGTTGTACTCGATCATATCCGGCAAATCGCCCGATGCTAACATTACGTTAAGCGCTTCTTTCGTTTGACCTGTCGGCGGCGCCGTAAATTCGAGCGGAACGCCGGTTTGCTTTTGCCAATCCTGGAAGAAAGGAATTTCATCATGCGTCGCTTTGACTCCGATCAAGTTCCCGTTAATTTCTCCCCAATAAGTAAGCTTCTTATCGGTTTTAATCGGATACGTTGTCGCTTCCGTGCTTGCTTCTGTATTAGAGGATGTACCTGCATTCGCGTTATTGCCTGACTTATCCCCTTGTGATGAACAAGCAATCAACGAGGTGCCTAGCAAAGTAAGGATTAAAGTAGAAGTTAACAGTCTCTTCATTTCGTAACCTCCGTTAATATTGTGGTGAGATGCATCTCTTCCACAGATTAACGATATGGGCGCAGTTCCGATATGTGCAAAAAGCGAGATTGCATGATGAATTCATGTGAAGTAACGTATGATTTCTCCAAAGCAATAGACAAAATCGCCAAAAAAAGAGCGACAGTCCAAGACTTTGCTTTCAAGTCCTAGACTACCGCTCTTTTTTTTATATTATCTTCATTTTTTTATTTCGAAATATCAATAAAACCCTCGCCGAACACATCACGCACATCATGAATGGTAATAAAGGCATTCTTATCGGCAGCCTTCACGATTTTTTTCAGCGTGCTCAGCTCCTGCTTGCTAATCACGATATAAAGGATTTCCTGGGGCGTTTTCGTATAATACCCGCGCCCATAGATGACCGTAACGCCCCTATCCATCAGCACGTTGACCTGCTCGGCAATCTTGTCCTGCTCCTTGGAAATAATCGTCACGGCTTTCTTCGGATTCACGCCCTCAATAATGAAGTCCATGACCTTCGTTCCAATATACAGCATGACAATCGTCAGCATAAGCGCCTGTGCCCCAATAATGAAATAAGATGAGAAGGCGACAATTAAGTCGAAAAAAAGCAGCGCGTAGCTGATATTCCAGTCCAAATACTTATTTGCGATACGCGCAAGAATCGTCGTGCCGGCGGTTGTCCCTCCGACCCTAATAATAAGTCCGATCCCAATCCCTCCGAACAATCCGCCAAACACGGCATTAACCGTTATTTCATCCGATACAATGCGCCAATCCTCGGTCAAATGCAGGAAAAGGGAATGGAACAATACCGCTGCAATTGTATAAAACACCGTTCTTCGATCCAGAAAGCGATAGCCGATAAGCAGGAGAAAGGAATTGAAAATTAAACTAACCAGACCCGGCGACCAGCCGAATAAATAATATAAAATAATCGTAATGCCGGTAACTCCGCCTTCGCCAAGCTCATTCGGAATAACGAATAGGTTGATTGCGAGTGCAAAAATAAGTGCTCCAGCCATAATGATGAGTAGATCCATTGCCTTTTTCTTCATGCCCATACACCCTTCTTAGCTCAAAATAACCCCGTGCAGCAAATTCATCTTAACAGAAAATATATGGAAGCAGAAGGCTGTCACGTTAACGCAAAAAAGAACATTCCCGGAATTGGGAATGTTCTTTATAAGCCGTCATTTTCTAGCCAAGCTGGAGCTCTTGGGATATTTTGATTTGCTTGCTTCTGAGTTGTCCGCAGGCCGCATCGATATCTGTGCCGTGCTCCAGGCGAACGCTGACGCTGACGCCTTGCTTCTTCAGGGTATCGTAGAAGGCGCGAATGGTTTCCCGGTCCGTCCTTTGATATTGACTATGCTCGTCCACCGGATTGTACGGAATGAGATTTACGTTGGCCAGACTGCGGCGATTCCCAATCAGCTCGGCAAGCTCCAGCGCATGCTCCTTCTGGTCGTTCACGTCCTTGAGCAAAATATACTCAAGCGTAATTCTGCGATTCGTCTTCTCCAAATAATAATCGATGGATTCCATTAATTTCTCGATCGGAATCGCCCGGTTAATCTTCATAATGCGTGTCCGCAGCTCATTGTTCGGCGCATGAAGGGATACGGCAAGATTAACCTGCAAGTCCGAGTCGGCGAACTCTCTGATTTTGTCGGCTAATCCGCTTGTAGAAACCGTAATATGTCTTGCGGCGATCGCAAGCCCTTTTTGGCTTTTGATAACGCCGATAAAATCGGTCATGTTTTTGAAATTATCGAACGGCTCGCCAATACCCATGACGACCACATGGCTTACCTGCTCACCCTGCTGCATCCGATCAAGGTGAAGCTGAGCCTGCATAATCTGCTCGACAATTTCTGCGCTGGATAGATCGCGGCTCTTGGCAAGCAGTCCGCTCGCGCAGAAGCTGCAGCCAATGTTGCAGCCTACCTGAGTCGTGACACAAACGGATAAACCGAATTTATGCCGCATTAATACGGTCTCGATCAAGTTACCGTCCTTCAGCTTGAACAAAAACTTGTTCGTTCCGTCCGCCGATTCCTGCCTCGTATGCTCGGTAAGCGTCTGGAGAACAAAATGCTCAGACAGCAGCTGAACGCATTCCGCCTTCACATCAACCATATCCGTGAATGACGTTACCCGCTTCCGGTACAGCCATTCCCACACCTGTGATGCCCGGAACTTAGTAAAGCCGCGCTCCTTCAGCCACTCCGTCAGCTGCTCAAACGTTAATCCATATATAGATGGTTTATTCATATGTTATCCTCTTTTCAAAACTGCAAAATCCAGTCCTATTCTGCCTATACAGCCGAAACTTATAATCTGCTTATTATTGTCCCAAAATTGGCCCATTAAAACAAGAGGGGAGTACCGCCATTTATTTAGCATTGGTTACAAGCGTAAACGGCTGACGCCGTCCTTGGCGGCAAAAACTAGTTTCGCGGTGAAATATAAGCATCGTATAAGGTTGAATTTTATACTTTCTTATATTATAAAATAGGGACCCTCCTAGCGCATCAGCATCTAGAAGAGTCCCACTCCGTTTTTCATTTATTCTACGAGCTTCTTGGATGCGAACAAAAAATAAACAAAGAACATGCCGCATAGGACAGCGATGAAACCGAAGCCGCCGAAAATATCCAATTGGGACGAATAATAACCAAAACCCAAGCCTGTAAAGGTAAGCAGGAAATTTTCGCCTAACGATTGGAATGATCCCATGGTCGCTCTCATTGACGAATCGATTTGATGATGCAAATATCCTGCGGCAAGCGGCTCTATAATGCCTGCAGCCAAGCAGATTACGATTAAGGCTGCCAGTCCGCTGAAATCTTTGATGACCGACATATAAATAAAGCCCGCCGTCAAAGCTGCCGTAATGCCCAGAAGCAGCGCTCTATAGCTGAACACGTTTTTCAGCTTGTAGGCTAGAACATTGCCTGGCAGCCTGAGTAAGAAGACTGCAGCCGAAAAGAGTCCAAAATAGATGACCGGGATATTTAATCTCTCCAAGTAGATTTGCCAGAACTCATCGATAAAGTTAATGGCTGCTCCCGTTACCATTCCCGATAAAAGCACCAAACATAGTCCCGGATTGCTTTTGAAAAACCGCACAGAGGATGTAATATACGATTTGAATGGCAGTGACTCTTCATCATCTTCGATACTGTTCCTGACTGGCTCAGCCAAAAGAAAAGTTGCGCCGAGGGAAACAACCATCGCCCCTAATGATATCCAATAATTAAGCTCGTAGCCAAAATGACTGGCCAGGAAGCTCCCGCACAAGGCAGCGATGATAATAGAAATCGTATCCAGCGCGTTCAAACGGCCTATTATCTTCTCAAAATGCTTCTCTTTCCCTTCCGCCAATAAGGAATCGTACAGCAAAGCATCCTCTGCTCCGCTGCTTGCGGAATGGCCGATCGCCGCCAAAAAAACGACCAGCGCAAAATGCCAAAACTCCGTAGCAAAAACCAGGATAAGAAACTCGCAGCACCCCAGCAGAGCGGACAAAACGAGCATATGCTTCCTTCCCCACTTATCCGCCATAATACCGGAGGGGACCTCAAATAAAACGATCGTAAACGCAAAAATAATTTCGGTATACACGACCATCTGAATGGTCATGCCTCGATCTTCCCAAAATAACCTCTCAATAACATAGGCAGGAATTAAATTATAAAAAAATCGAATAACGAATAGCTTCCAAATGTTCGGCATATAGCCCATGAATAATGGCCCCTCTCATTTCTGATTGCAATTGCGCAATCAAATTACGGAGGCGGTCGCGGACGATATGACCTTAAGGATTAACAGGGAGGTCTTGCAATTCTCATGTCATGATCCCCTTTAACTAAAGGAATAGGAACTTCATACTTGAACGATTGAGCTTATTATATCTTAAAATCGGACTACGCGATAAAGAAAAATACCCTTTCCAAAACTATTCTTTTGCGGATATTGCATTTTCGCTTTAAACTAATAAAACAAACGCCGATGTATATAATGTACGACATTTTTCGACACAGCCACCTGCTTAGTCGTTGCCTATTTGGAGGATTTTTTAAATGATCGATAACCTTTCAGAAAAACGCCTTAAAAGCCTGCTAAAAAGCTGCGGTCATCATTCGCACTCTCATTTATATTACCTGAACGATAAGGAATGGTTCTGGGATTCCAAATATGAATCTCTGCTTGTTTATCGTTCTATCGGAAACCGTAGAATTGTGCTTGGAGACCCGCTCGGTAAGCCTAGCTCTGTGAAATTACTCATTGAACAGTTTATCGCGAGCTGCAAGAAAGATAAAAAAATTCCTGTATTTTACCAAACGAAATCAGCCTACCTTCCCCTCTATCATGATTTAGGCTTGAAAAGCGCCAAAGTTGGCGAGGAAGCCCAGGTAGAATTAGCAAACTTTCATTTAAAGGGGAAGCAATGGCTTAAACTGCGCAATCGCATAAATAAATTCCAGCGTAACGGCTTTACCTTTGAGGTGCTGCAGCCTCCTTATTCAAACTCGCTGCTAAACCGCCTTCAAGCCATATCAGATGAATGGCTCGCTAAACGTAAAGAGAAAGGTTTCTCTGTCGGTTTTTTCTCAAAATCATACATCAGTCAATTTCCAATTGCCGTTTTGGTTGGGCCAGATGGTCATTACGAAGCATTTGTTTCGATTGCAGGCGAGCGCCCGCACAGCGAAACAACCAATAAACCCGCCTTTTCCAGGCGAATCACAGTTGACCTTATGCGGTATACGAATGCTTGTCCCCATGGCACCATGGATGTTCTGTTCGTATCTTTATTCTTGTGGGCTAAGGATAAAAGCTATGATGTTTGCAGTCTTGGGATCGCGCCATTAGCAAATGTCAAAGATCATCTGCTTGCCAAGCTGCTCTACAGGTATGGTTGTAAACTATATAACTTTAAAGGCCTTTATGAATATAAAAATAAATTCGCCCCGCATTGGGAGGAAGTCTATTTTGTTTATCCGCCCGGCACTCTACCCCTAAATGTCGTGCTGCTATCCCTCATTATTCATAGGCCAAAGAATCGGACTCACAAACATAAACAAATTGCCCTATCTCCTGCGGCGGAAATGGATTCCCCGTTTGAAAAACGCGCGTAATGAAACAACCAAAGAAGCTGCCTCAAAAAGCTATGAGCCTGATGGAGGCAGCTTGAATCGAACCCCATAATCTTCCGGCAGCACATTTGGGATGTCGTCCTTTTTGTATTATAATTTGCTGTATAACCTATTGGACTGGAGTTGTGGGATGACAATGAAAACGGAGATTATTGAACGATTTATCTCATATGCACAAGTAGAAACGCAGTCCGATGAGAGCAGCGATACCTGCCCCTCGACACCGGGGCAGCTTGTGCTCGCACGCAAGCTGGTTGAAGAGCTCGAAAGCATCGGCATGCAGGACATTACGATGGACGCGAACGGCTATGTAATGGCCACTCTTCCCTCTAATACGGATAAAGATATCCCCACTATCGGTTTTCTTGCCCATATCGATACGGCAACCGACTTCACCGGCACAAACGTAAAGCCGCAAATCGTAGAAGGCTATGACGGGCAAGATATCATTTTGAACAAAGAGCTTAAAATCGTCCTTTCACCAAAGGATTTTCCAGAGCTTTCCGGTTATGCGGGACACACTCTAATAACGACAGACGGCACCACGCTGCTTGGCGCGGACGATAAAGCCGGAATTGCGGAAATTATTACTGCTATGGCCTTTCTCCTGCAGCATCCTGAGGTAAAGCACGGCAGAATACGCGTTGCTTTCACACCGGACGAAGAAATCGGCAGGGGTCCTCATCGGTTCGACGTCACTGCTTTTGATGCTGTTTATGCCTATACGCTAGATGGCGGTCCATTAGGCGAGCTGCAGTACGAGAGCTTCAACGCCGCAGCGACCCACATTACCTGCAAGGGAAAAAACGTCCACCCCGGCACAGCGAAAGGAAAAATGATCCACTCTGCCAAAATAGCCATGGAGCTGCACGGAAGGCTGCCTGCTGAAGAAACACCAGAGCAGACCGAGGGCTACGAAGGGTTCTTTCACCTCACCTCCATTGAAGGCGACGTCGAGGAAACTCAGCTTCGTTATTTGATTCGCGATCATGACCGCCAACGGTTTAACGAGCGAAAAGAGGTTCTGGCTCGCGCGGTTGAGGAGCTTCGGCAAAAATACGGCGAAGGTCGGATCACACTTGAGATCAAAGACCAATACTTCAATATGAGAGAAAAAATCGAGCCAGTCATGGAAGTCGTGGATATTGCGAGACAGGCGCTGGAAAACCTCGGAATTACGCCGGTTATAGAGCCGATTCGCGGCGGCACGGACGGCTCTCAGCTATCCTATATGGGCCTGCCGACTCCGAATATCTTCACTGGCGGAGAAAATTATCATGGCCGGTTCGAGTATGTTTCGGCTGATAATATGGTGTTAGCCGTAAATACTATCATTGAAATTGTTAAGCTTTATGAACAAAGAACATAGCAATACACGCGGCATTTAGCATGCTGGTACGCGCCGGGCCTCATTTTAGGAGCCCAAGTCTTCTTCGTATGAATTGAATAATGGCAGCGTAAAAAAAAACTAGCCTGGCACATTACGTGATGTGCTTGGCTGGTTTTTTGTGTTTTATTAGGATGCTGACATTAAATCTTTTTTGCCGTGCTCTATAAAGCTTGATAATCTTTTCTGAAATAGTTGTAACGAAACGGAGGCTTTCCGGTCTTATATAGGTGAGGAAGTGAGAGCGTGCACGATTTTGAGGAAATCTATCATGAGTATTTCCGAGATATTTATTTATTTGTGTTTTCTTTGAGCCGAAATGAAATGATTGCCGAGGAAATAACGCAAGAAACATTCTTTAAGGCTTTGAAAAGCATTGATTCCTTTAAAGGTCATTGCAAAGTTAGCGTCTGGCTCTGCCAAATAGCCAAAAACACCTACTTTTCCTACGTTGAAAAGCAAAAACGTTTCGAACCGGAAAGCATACTTGAAAAAGCAAGCCCCGACAATGTTGAAGCTGCCCTCTTGGACAAGGATGATGCTCTCAGCATTCATAAAGCGTTACATCTTTTAAACGAGCCCTATAAAGAAGTATTTACCCTAAGAGTATTCGGGGAATTATCCTTTGCTCAGATCAGCCAGCTGTTTGAAAAAACCGAGAGCTGGGCAAGGGTCACCTTTTACCGCGCTAAACAAAAAATACAAGATTCACTAAAGGAGGAACAGCGGTATGATGAAATGTGAGGTTATTAAAGATTTATTGCCATTATATATCGATARCGTGTGCAGCAGGGAGAGCGCAGAATTGGTCGAAGAGCATCTCGCAGCATGCGGCAGCTGCAGATCGGAATGGGAAAACATGCGAAGCGAGCTGAGAGTGCCGCAGAATACTGTCGATATGAACCGCAAAGACAGCCATCTTCTAAAAGCGATGTCTGCCTACTGGAGCCGTTCCAAATTAAAATCTTTTTTGAAAGGGGGCGCCCTTGCCTCGTTATCCCTCGGAATCGTCATTTCGGCCTACTTTGGCTTGACGGAATGGAACATTATACGCGTTCCTGCGAATATCATCGAGGTGAAGGACACCAGCCAAATGAAAGACGGCCGAATTGCCTTTCATATGCGGCTGACAGACGGTTATGATTTAAATCAGATTAGCTACGATATGGACGAAAACGGGAACTTTTATATGATTCCGTACCGGCCTATTATCAAGAAAAAACCAATCACTACTTTTGGACTTTTTAACATGTACCAAACAAAGGACCCTTTTATCAATGGAGTTTATCAAAATAAATATGGCGCAGACGCAAAAATCACTGCCCTTTATTTGGGAACGCGGGATGAAAACATTCTGATCTGGGAAGAAGGAATGAAGCTTCCTCCAGCAAGCGAAACAGTCGAGGCAGAACTGAAGAGATAACATCCAAGAGACTACCTCGAAGGCTTAAGCCCGTCGAGATAGCCTCTTCGATTAATGGGAGATCAGTTATAGCGGTCTGATTTGCGTTAACAAATACTAAATACTAGGTATTAAATAACCTTTTCCAAATTCTAATGTATAAAATACAATAGAAACCTGAAATTACACAAATTTGAGAGTCTACACTGCAGTAATTACAATAGAAATGTCTTCTAAGGCAATAATTGAGCCAGAAATCATGCATTCTGCTGTAGTAACTGCATTGTAGAAAAATTGTGCAGGATTGAGGAGTGTTTCTATTGCACAAACTACACTGTAGCTTGGGGCGATTTTATCTGCGACAACTGTAGGAATAAAATTTTGAACGATTTACAAGCGTAAACGGCTGACGCCGTCCTTGGCGGCAAAAGCTCGTTTCGCGGTGAAATATAAGCAACGTATAAGGTTGAATTTTATACTTTCTTATATTTTAAATAAAACTCACATTATACTGATTGTTAGCAAACGTGTTTATGCCTTTTTGACAAATTCGGACTTTAGCTTCATCGCTCCAAAACCGTCGATTTTGCAATCGATGTCATGGTCTCCGTCAACTAAGCGTATATTTCTTACTTTGGTCCCAATTTTCAATACAGATGAGCTTCCTTTTACTTTAAGATCCTTGATAACCGTTACCGTATCACCATCGTTTAAAACATTGCCATTGGCGTCTTTAACAATTTTGTCGGCTTCACCGGCTGCGGTATCCTGCTCTAAACTCCATTCATGGCTGCATTCCGGGCAAACCAACATGTTTCCATCCTCATAGGTGTATTCCGAATTACATTTCGGGCAATTAGGCAAATCCGTCATGGTTTACTATCTCCATTCATTATGATTCCCTCTACTATACGACGGTTGTCCAAATAAATCAAAAACCGACAACCCGCTGTAAAATTGAAAAAGCCAAACGAAACATTTGGGATTGACATTCGAATCCTTTTCTTTTATGTTTGTTGTACATACAAAATACAGAGACAAAAACAACATTCATCCCTTATAGGAGGACTATATATATGGCAACGGAATCGAATTCAGCATCAGAGCAAACAACTGCTAAGGACGAAACGTTTCTGCATAATTGCTTGTACTTCACAACGAATCGGCTTAGCCGTGCCATCACCCGTATGGCGGATGAAGCTTTTGCTACGACCGGACTGACGCCAGCCTATGGTTATCTGATTCGGCTCGTCATCGGAACACCCGGTATTACTCAGAAAGAGCTCTCAGAGAAGCTGTACATTACACCTTCAACGCTAACTCGATTTATTGATAAGCTTGCGGGTAAGCAGCTTGTCGAGCGCAAAGTACAGGGCAAGACCGTTCTTGTATATCCGACGGATAAAGGAAAAGAATTGGAGCCATCCCTTCGCGAAGCCTCCAAGCAGCTAAAAGTAAAGTATGATGCAATACTCGGCAAAGAATTAGCAGAACAACTGACTCATGATCTTGAAAAAAGCAGCGAGCAGCTAGAGAAATAAATTTTTTGTGTTTTATTTTGTATGTACAAACAAAAATGAAAGGATGTATGAATGATGAGCACAAATGCTTACCCAGAAGGATTCCAACCAAAGTCCCGCTTCTATTATGGATGGGTTATCGTGCTGCTAACCTTCGCAACCTTGCTTGTTTCCGCGGGCATCCGCTCGCTACCAAGCATTCTGCTCATCCCATTTCAGAATGAATTCGGTTGGAGCAGAGGCGGCATCTCCAGCGTGATCTCCATTGGCATTTTTCTATACGGGCTGGTAGGCCCATTCTCAGCAGCCCTGCTGCTCCGCTACGGCATCCGTAAAGTCGTCATAAGCTCGCTTACCGTACTGGCTGCTAGCCTGGCAGTAACGCCGTTCATTCACTCCTTGTGGCAGTTTGAGCTGTTGTGGGGACTTGTCTCCGGTCTAGCGACCGGCATGATGGCCAACGTTCTCGGCGTTACGGTTAGCAATCTGTGGTTTGTTAAGCGAAAAGGCCTCATCATCGGCTTGTTAACGGCAAGCGCCGCTACCGGCCAACTGCTGTTCCTTCCGCTTTTCGCCAAAATGACAGCCGATTTTGGCTGGCGGTACGCCATCTACACAGCAGTAGCCGGCATTCTGCTCGTGCTTATCGCCGTTGCAATCTGGATGCGCAACCACCCGTACGATGTCGGTGCAGCACCTTACGGATCGGATGAGATAGTGAAGCCTGCTATTTTTAAGGGCAATCTGTTCCTGACTCCCTTGCAAAATCTTCGTTTCGCTATGAAAAATGCCACCTTCTGGCTGCTTGCCGGAACTTTCTTTTTCTGCGGCTTCTCGACCAATGGTTTAATCGGGACGCATCTTATTGCCGCGTGTAGTGATCATGGCATGCTTGAAGTCACAGCGGCCGGTCTGCTCGCCATGATGGGGCTGTTTGATTTGTTCGGCACAACGATTTCCGGCTGGCTCTCCGACCGGTTCGACAGCCGCTGGCTGCTGTTCTGGTATTATGGGCTGCGCGGATTGTCGCTGCTGTTCTTGCCCTACGCACTGGACGCAACGCCTGCCATGCTCGTCGTTTTTTCCGTTTTCTACGGTTTGGATTGGATCGCAACCGTTCCGCCTACAGCTAAGCTTGCCAGCGAAACGTTCGGTAAAGAAAAATCCGGCATGATCTTCGGCTGGATCGTCGTCGCCCATCAAATTGGTGCCTCCACGGCCGCCTATGGAGCAGGCGTCATGCGCGATTGGTTCGGCAGCTACTCCCAGGCTTTCGTTATTGCCGGATTCGTTTGCTTCTTTGCAGCTTTAATGGCTGTCCGGATCCGTAAAAGCAATGCTGAAAAGATTCAAGCGACAGCCTAAGTATTTGGACGCGGAGTAAAGTATACAAAAAAAAATCAGCCCTGACACCAGTCAGGGCTGATTTGCTATAGATTCCAGTCGCTTTCTAGCTCTTGCTATTCCAAGCCTCTGTGAGCAGCTCGCCATTTATGCCAACACCGGCCAGCGCTCCTAATGAAGCGGCTGTAATCGCTTGGTACAGCTCCGTTGCCGCATCTCCGGCACTATACACGCCTGGTACATTCGTTTTGCCAAAAGCATCGACGATCACAGTTCCTGTTTCCGTCATCTTACAACCTAAGGATTGCGGCAGAGTTGATCCGGCAGTAAGCTTCGGCGCGAAGAAAATGCCTGTACATGGAATGCTTGTGCCATCCTCGAGCACAACCCGCTCCACCATACCCTCACTGGATTCGATACGCAGGATTTTGGAGTCATACGTTGGAACGTTATGCAGCTTAAGCTCCTCACGCTCTTCATCGGTCCATTCATCGGGTCCATCGGTGCAAATGGTATATTGATTCGTCCAACCTGACAGCATTTTGGCCGAATGAAGCGCTCGTGCTCCTTTGACAATCAAAACTAGAGGTTGGTCTCTTAGCTCCCAGCCATCGCAATAGGGGCAAACAAAGGCGCTTTTGCCATACACGTCTTTCAGTCCGTTAACATCAAGCGGGAGATCCTTCATTCCTACAGCAAAAAGCAGCTTTTTACTCCTGTAAGTTGCTCCTTGTGCGGTCGTGGTTTCAAAATGACCGTCGGTTCCCGTAATCGTTATCGCCGCATCCTCCACAAATTGAACGGCCGGATACGCGTTTATCTGCTCCTTCGCAATGCGCCGAAATTCACTGGGGCTGATGCCGTCCCGGGTAAGAAAACCGTGCGTCTCACGGGTAACCCGGTTCCGCGGACGCCCCTCGTCAATAACCGCCACGCTTTTTCTTGCCCTGCCGAGTACAAGCGCCGCATTCAAACCTGCCGGTCCGCCCCCAATAATCACTACATCAACCGTTTGTTTCATTATAATCATCCTCCCGGATCTTTAATATCCATAATTAAAGCGCAAGAAGCTTATGGCTTCTTGTTTACTGCATGGTTGTGATTATGGGAGGCCGAATCGAGCACCCATTGGATCGTATGCTGCTGCAAGTAATCATGCATCTGCCGTTCAGCGCCGCTCATTACTTTTTTAACCAGACATTCCTTGCCCGCTGTGCGAGTAGCCGTATGTGGATCCAATGCATCCGCTTCAAAAAATAATTGATGGCGCTGCTCATCGATATTAAAGCAGTCGTATAGATGCTGCCGGCCTTCGACAACTTGAATGACCTCAAGAAACGTAATTTGATCGGCTTCCCTTGCAAGCTCATAACCGCCGCTCACACCCGTAACCGCACGTACGATGCCATCCTGCCGCAGCTTTGACATGATCTTGGACAAGTAGCTTTCTGAAACGCCAAGCGATGCCGCTAGTTCCTTGATGCCTACGTTATGACCTCGTTCTGCATATGCTAATTGAATCAATGCATGCAGGGCGTAACCCGTGCTTTTGGAAAATTGCATGAGAATCTCCTTTCATCCAAATGAAACATTTTTTATTATAGACTCTTAGTATCTATTATAGACATTCGGAGTCCATTATACAAGTGCAAGGCGTATTTCGATTTAGTGTTCTTTATTTTAGTAAAAACCGCCAATCCCACATGGATTTTGCGTCCCGTATTCTGCAAGACAATACGCCTTTGTTCATAAAGATTGAAATCCAGAGCGCTTTTGTGAGACAATCAATAAAGCGATTACATAAAAAGCAGCACCGATACTTAGGAGGAATGAAATGATGAGAACGATAAAGCTTGGAACTAGCACGCTGGACGTGCCTGTAGTTGCAGTTGGATGCATGCGTATCAATTCACTCGACAAAACGGAGGCGGAGCGCTTTGTTCAAACAGCGCTGGAGCAAGGCGCGAATTTTTTTGAGCATGCTGATATTTACGGCGGCGGAAAATGCGAGGAGATCTTTGCAGATGCCATCCATATGAACGAGAATATTCGTGAAAAGATCATCCTGCAATCCAAATGCGGCATCCGGCAGGGGATGTTCGACTTCTCCAAAGAGCATATTTTGAATTCGGTCGATGGTATTCTAAAACGTCTGAACACGGATTACTTGGATGTTCTGCTTCTTCACCGTCCGGATACATTGGTTGAGCCGGAAGAAGTGGCGGAAGCGTTCGATCTTCTTGAAAGCTCCGGCAAAGTACGCCACTTCGGCGTATCGAATCAAAATCCGATGCAAATTCAGCTGCTGAAAAAATCGGTCAAGCAGCCGCTTGTCGCAAACCAGCTTCAGCTGAGCATTACCAACACAACGATGATCTCGAGCGGATTCAACGTGAATATGGAGAACGACCCGGCCGTTAACCGGGACGGCAGCATTCTTGATTTCTGCCGTTTGAACGACATAACGATCCAGCCTTGGTCGCCATTCCAATACGGCTTCTTCGAGGGCGTTTTCCTGGGCAGCGAGAAGTTCCCGGAATTGAATGCCAAGATCGATGAAGTCGCGGCGAAATACGAAGTCAGCAATACGACGATTGCCATCGCGTGGCTTCTGCGCCATCCTGCCCGCATGCAGCCGGTTATCGGTACGATGAACATCGAGCGGTTAAAGGATTGCAGCAAGGCAAGTGAGATTTACCTGACACGCGAAGAATGGTACGGCATTTATCGCGCAGCAGGCAATGTTCTTCCTTAAGTCGCGCGGAATACGTAGATACAAATTAACATCAGGTCTTCATTGACTATACTCGCGTACGATAATGACATCACTAATAAGAAGAGGGCAGCCAGTGGCTACCCTCTTCTTATTAGCTATGATTGGTCAATCCGACTCAACTTTCGTTTATAGGAGCCTCCGCAACCGAGCTTTTTTGTGCCTCAGCAAGAATCTTCTCCTTTTTAAAGCCGGAAGCAAACAGCAGCGGTGTTCAGGAGTAAATCCAATCCCTTCTCGCTTAGGTTAGAAACTACGGTAACGCATGATTACATTGTTGCCTATATAACTTCCGCTAACTTCATACTTATTATGGCATTGGCTTGAATCGGGACTCGACCATACGCCAAGCCATATGGCCGCTTTTATGTCCGGTATCATGAGATACGGACCATTAGCAGCCATCGGGCTGCAAATTAAGCTTAACAGCTACTAACACACCAAAAAAAGCCTTAAACATCCCTATGGCGGATGTATAAGGCTTTTCGCTCTGGCTCATATGGCACAATACACTGTATAGTACACAAAAACAATCACTCACTGCTGGTTAGCATTTGCAGAATATTGTCTCATTTCAGTGTATCTTTATTTTAAAGCCATTACCGTTATACGTTTAAATCTTTGGATACAAATTGCTTTCGCTTTATTGTTCCCCATGCATTCCGCCCTTTTCTAAACTTTAAGATCCCTTCAATACGGAAAAGGATGGTAAGCTGTCGGTAACCAAGGTTTTCAAGTAATGCAAATAATACTAAACGCATAATGTCCGAGAACGAGGTGAATTTACGGAATGACATTTGTTCCAAAAGTATACTGCCCATTGATAACGTAGTACCCAATAAAAATGCCACAATAAAATAAATCAGGAAACTGCTTAACTCAAGTAATCCAAATAAGTATGCCAAAGGAATGAATATATAACCTAAAAATTCAACAATCGGGCCAAATAATTCAAACAACCAATAATATGGTAGCGTCAGCATTCCAACTGCACCGTATTTGGGGTTAAGCAGCATTTTCCTATAAGCTATAAGATTATCAAACAACCCAATTTGCCAACGTCTACGTTGAACTCTTAGATCCTTAAGCGATTCCGGAGCCTGTGTCCAGCATATAGGGTCTGCTAAAAATTTAATCTTATATTTTCTTTTTTCACTTCTCATTTTTTGGTGCAGTTTAACGATGATATCCATATCTTCACCAATAGTATTAACCTTATATCCACCGCATTCAATGACTACACTTTTGTTAAACGCCCCAAAAGCCCCCGAAATAATGAGAATGGAATTTAATCGGCTTAAGCTTGTACGACCAGTTAAAAATGCTCTCAAATATTCTACGATCTGAAAAGAGGCAACCTTACTTTTTGGTATTTTCATTTCAAGTAATTTTCCGTCTTGAATGACAGAACCATTAGCAATCCTTACAATTCCACCTACCGCAATCGTTTCAGGGTTTTCAACGAATAACATCGTAAGCTTTATTAGTGCATCATTTTCCAAAATAGAATCTGCGTCAATACATGCGAAAATTGGGTAAGATGAAACATTAATTCCCGCGTTAAGGGCATCTGCCTTACCCCCATTTATTTTATCTACCAATATTAGTCGTTCATATTTTGCATTGCGATATATACCTACAATTTCATTGGTCTGCAGGCTTTTCTTAACGGGTTGATTCACTTTAATCAAGTCGAACTCTTTAATAATTCGATCTCGCGTTGAATCCTGAGATCCATCATTTACAATGATAATTTCATACTCGTAATAATTCAATGCAAGCAGAGATTTAATGTTATCTACTATGGTCTTCTCCTCATTATAAGAGGGAACAATAATAGAAATTGGAATCATATTTTTAGAGTCAATATATCTTTTATAATCTGATGATTTCATTTTTTTCAAATAGCCAAACAGTTCGAAAACCGAAACCAACATTTGTCCATTGTAGAATGCATTAATAGCAATCGTATACAACATACAAAACTCACTGAAATACAAAATAAATTTCCAAAAATAATACATAACTGCTACCAACTCTCTTGGATATTTCCAATTGAACTATGTCGCCATTTCCAGTACTCCAACAATCGCATCACTAGCATATTGATCATCACCGTTAATGATCTGATTGGCGTATTCTCTTCCTCCTGGGATTGAAATTAGCGCACTCGCTGCATTCTGCCGTACCCACCATTCCTTATCGTGAACAACTTTTCTGAGAACTTCAAAACTCCTCATAGTTCCTATTTTTTCCAACCCTTTTGCAGCAGCAGCTCTTACTTCCCATTCTTTATCTTCCAGCATAGCACTAACATAGTGTTCATTAACTGGGTCTTTTAATTCAGAAATAGCCCTAATACATGCTATTCTTAGATTTTTATTATCACTATATAAGCAGCTCACATAGTGCTCGGTCAAACCTCTACACTCATTATCTGCAGCTGCTTTAATTAAAACCCCTTTCATATAATCATCACTCAATTCAATCGTTTCTTTTATTAAATCTTCTTTTGAACCACTAAAAACAGTTATTACTTCAATAATTGCTCTGAACGAAAGATTAATGTTGCTAGATTGCGTTCGAAGACTGTTCGACAGCCCCTTTAAATCACCTAACTTGGCAAGAGCGAGCAGGAAGTTATAAATAACATCATTATTTTGACTAGTCATACATGTGTACATACTCTCTTGCATGGAATAAACTTTTAATTCGCCTATATACAGACAGGCAAGAGATTGTTTATATGCACTCTTAGAAGCAAGTAATTTCATCAAAAACGAATCAATCTCTGTTTTTTCAACTACATACATGATTCGAGCATGATTATTCACCATAAAAGTATCACCTTGTTGAATAATAAATTTAATGAGCAGCTCTTTTCTCGCTCTACTTTTTTTCACGTATCGCTGAAGCTTTTTAATACCGAACCGCTGCTTCTCTCCATCTGGTGTTAATAAAATAGCAAATATGCCCTCGAAAGCTATGTTTGTATTTTTAACCATTAGCAAGCTCATATATGAGTACAGCCACGTACAAACAATAGCTATGAAAAACGCTACCGTTAATCCAAGCGAAATCCACAGCAATAACAATGCGTTCTCCATTGTATGCCCCCCTGCTTCTATTCTGCGAAAGCCGCCTTAATCATGTCATAACTCGATTTGGTTCGTTGTACATATTGAGGTATATCCCATGTATTCCATGTGAAGGTTTTATATCCCGACGATGTAACACTCTCAGGGAAATGATAGTCAACCTGTTTCGTTTCTTTATTCATAACAACCAAGGAAGCGACAATCCCGTCCGTCATTCTCACAGTGAGAGCGTCTTTCTTATTTTCAATAACACCTTTACTTTTTTCATCATTCAATACAAGCAGACTAGATGGATCTGTAAAGTTCAGTTTCGACCACGGTATTCTTACGCTCAAAGTGTTACCCTCCACATAAAAACCGTTCGTATTGCTTTCAAAAGAACCTGAGGCTATTGCTGAAACATCCTCATATTTTGCCTTAACTCTTTTATCTGCTTTAGTTTCATACTCGGAAGATACTTGTCTCGTCATCCTCTCAAATATTCCCGTAGTAGATATTGAAGTAAAGTAAGTCCCCTTACTCGTGTTGTAACTGGGAATAACCAATAAATCCGCTTTTGTCGGATTAATAATTTGTATATTGAACTCGGCTCCTGACCAATTTTCATTCACATCAGGCGCCAACATGTACTCCCCATTCTTACGGTCAATAGTATCTAAATAAATCATGATACTTTTTTTGTTAAAATCGGGGATCTTAGAAAATTCAGCTTTTAAGTAAAAATAGGTCTCATCCGCATTTAAGGCTAATGTATTTAATGGATCCGAGCCGCGTAAAGTCATTGAATAATCTTTAGGGGCTTTAGACTCCATAGCTAAAATACCAAAGTTTTGAGCAGGATCAACTATGTTGTGCCACAACATTCCACGGTTATAGGGAATCATATAGGGTGAGGTAAATTGATTACTCTTCCCCCACTCATCTGCCCATTCGTATACTAGTCCTCCCATAGCACCGCTTTCTTTAATAATGGAGTACATAGACACGATTCCCTGGCCCTGAACCTTTTCAGTAGAACCATTACTTGTTGGAATACCGAATTCACTAATTAAAATTGGATACTTGTTTTGAGCTTTTACAAATGCATTTAGATATTCTTTGAATCCTTTAAGGGAAGGCACTTCGTCTTCCCTGTCATCTTCTTTAAAAACTAGTTGGTCCGGAAAAATATCATAAGCTCCAAAGAACCCACTAGTTACTTTATTGCTTACATCAAAATGATTGATATCCAGTACTACTCCAGCTTTTGAAACTACATAATCGTTCATTTTTTGATATAAGCCGTCCAATTCCGGAGTGCTTACCAACGCTATTGGATGCTGCATATCGTAGTTTTTCTGTTCATACTGGTAGACGTTATCTATAATTGAAGCTAACCATGCTTCAGTCTGCGTTGCGTTTGCTTCGATAGATACGTACTCACCTTTATATTCAATCATTGTATTTCCTTCATTCGTTATTGCGACATAATCCGGATTTAAGTTCGGATCTATCAGATACCCCAGTACTGAGCCTGAAACATCATTCATATAAGACTCAGAATCATCTTTGTCAGGACTATTTACCGTAACATTACCATGAATCGCATTAATCGTTTTCTCTATTGCTTTCTTAAATGATAAATTATACTCAATATTTGAGTAATTACCCGCTGGTGGCTCCTGGTTAACCGATATATTTTGTAATAGATAAAGCTTTTTATCAGGATTATTGAAATTGTAAACATCAAGCGCTCGATAAAATACAGGAGGCATCAGCGTGTACACTCTAATTGTGTTTGCGTTCATCGCTCCAATCTTCTCAAACCAATCTCTATAGAAAGCTGGGTCATCAGGAAGTATTCCATCAGGAACACCCGGTACTGTTGGGCCGATATCAACGCCTTTGACATACATCTTGTTCCAATCACCATTACGATACACAGAGAACTGCCTGTCCGTAATCTTAGATACAAGTTGCGAACCGTCGCTTGCTACCTCGGTCTCATTTTTGAAACTTATCATATGATCTAAAGGCTTAACATCTTTCAATACCTTAGACATAAAGGGGGTATAAAAATTCCAATAAAAGTAAGAAGTGTCCCCTTCACTATTGACACTGAAATAGCGATATAGTGTGGTTGCGCCTAAGAACTGCTTAATTTTATCCGGCCCTCTATAATCAGTAAAGTCACCTGCTAAATAAAAGGATCGCTTATCATTTTCATGATTGGCAATTATAGCAGGAAATCGATGATTAAGACCAAATGGCTTTAACTGGTTTTCTCCCTCTTCTGTGAGGTTTAAGTCATACCAAGCAATAACTGATTCTTGATCAACAGGCTTAACAATTTCAAACCAATTATAATAATTGACAGTCTTAGTACCGTAAGTATTCGCATTTTCTTCAGACATGTTTACCTGGAGTGACGGCCCTATAAAGCCAACATTCCGCTGCAATACAACAATTCTATTATTCCCTGCTATTACAATCCCAGCACCAGTCATACTCCATTTTTTTCCGTATTGCTGTTCGTAAGTAACTCTAATCCAATTTGGCACGTCAGCTGTAGAAGACAAATCCGAGAAGAACTTGCCTGCTAAGCCTGTGTACTGCACCCCAAAAATGGCTTCTAATTCCTTCGAAACGCTTGCTTTTGTCGGATCTCCTGCAATATTGTATTCACCGATAACTGTAGTTCCTCTTTCATAACTTGTCGCAATAATGCCGACCTCTTCTTTCGTCATCCCGGAAACACCTACAGGTTCTAATCCATTGACTCTAGAATTACCAGTTCCATACATATCCGAAATATAGATTACATCCGGCACGCTTGATAATTTTTGAAGTGGTTTATTGACTAACTTCCCCTCAGAAAGAAAATTCCCATAATAATCTTTTTCACCGTTGTATGATTTTCTTGTCTCCTGCTGCTTTATTCCTAAATAATCCATTAACCAAAATAACCCGCGTTGTTTACTGTAATCCAATGATGCGACTTCTCCGGAATCAAGGGTTTCGATCGGGAATGTTTTATTGAACACAACGATATCTAAATATTTATTTGCAGTAAGCTTCCACAATACAAAAGGAGTCAATAAAATGACAAACAACATCAGCAATACAACATAACGAATTTTAATCTTTTTTTTTGTCATTTACCTATTCCTCATTTTTAGCCTCTAGATCTAGAAACCCTTTTTGTAAAATATAGTAGGAAGGCTTTAACCTCTCATGAAAAGTCGGTACATCCCACTCGTTCCAATTATAGGCTGCCATGGATAAATTCTGAACACCTATTGGGTTTTCACTTTTCAGCATTTCAATTCCGACATGGAAGCTATTTACTTTAAGCGATGATATTTTACCACGGGCATACATATCATCAATTACAAATTTCTTCGATGGGTCCATCACATTTAACAACTGCCATGGAATTCTGATTTCTAAATGCCCGTTATCGTAATAGAAATCACTTAACGAGTAGTATTGAGGATTGTCTGGATTAGCTATCCCATATTGAAGCAAACCTGTTTCATAGCCAGTGAAAGGAATCTCAAGATCGGTTATTGGAATTTTAATTTTTTTATTCAATGCCAGCCTAATTGGATTGAAAATTCCTGAATTCTTAATGTGAAATGATTCGTTTTTATCAATTAGATTACTTTGTACTGCGTAACGGAAATAATAATTATCGTAATAAGCGTCAACTAGGAGGCGAGAGTCATTAGGGCCTTGAATTTTAAGGACAAAATCAGCCTGCTTACTAAATGTGGTATCGTATTCTGAATAGCCATTATTTCCTTGGCCGTTTATGGTATCGAGGGGAATTAATAATGTGTCATGGTTGAAGTCATAGTTTTCAGCATCTACCATTAAATAGACGTATCCTTCATCACTTTTGACGTATAAATTCATTCCATTCTTCGAATAGAGAGGATCATCGTTTTTCCAATCATTGATCTGTCCGTCAACATAACTGATGTTTTCTGGATTTCCGGGATCAAATGCCAATAGACCGAAATGCTGCTCGTTAGTCTGCGTGTTCGACCAAAACGGACGGGAATCAGGCAAATCTAGATCATTATTATTCCAAGTTCGTTTAAACCATTCATCCTGCCACGCAAATACTAGACCACCGGCAAGATTCGCTGTGTGTATATCAGTTATCATGTGGACCAACATATCGCCTTGTGTTTTTTCGTCAATAAATCCTTGATTAAAGCCCGTTATTTTGTTTTCATGCGCTTTTCCCCTTGAAGCTGGTATGCCGAACTCGGACACTACAATTGGCATTGAATGAATCTTTTTTATATCTTCCAGATATGCCAAATACGGATCCGGTTTACCATCCGGGCCTTTAAACTGAATATAATCCGTTTGATAGCTAAACAAATCAGGGTAATAAGGATACACGTGGTATGATGCAAACATGCCCGGCTTAAAGGTGTCGTGCCACTTTACATGTTCTACGTTTACTTCTACTAGATCTTCGTTTTTATATGGTTCATTTGGATGCTTTAGTGGATCAGTCGTCACCCAATTGGAAAATGCAACCGGCCTTTGCATATTGTATTTTGTCATTTCATACCCAATGATTTTATCCCCCAGCTCGGCCAAAAAAGCTTCGAACGGCGAGGCGCTAATCGTATATAGGTATTTTCCATTATAATGGTTGCGATTCATGTTATTTTCATTTGTACCTACAACAAAAGAAGGTTCCCATTCTATACCTAGTATCCATCCCACTACGTATTGGGAAACATCTGTTGTATATGTACCATCGGCATATCCTTTATGAACTGGCAGATAACTATCCCCATGAATAATATCAACAATTTCTTGTCCGCTCTTGATGACATCATTTAAGATCTTATCGTTATTGCCAAATGCATCATCAATGGTCAATATGTCATTCTCGTTCACCCATACACCATGGATAACGTAAATTGGCTGTTTTCCATCTTTTTCTGCTTTTTGATTAAAATCATATAACGCATTATAAAATTGCGGTCTCTGTGTGGTATATACCCTGATTGTATTTGCATTCATTTCGGAAATATAACCAAACCATCTATAATATTCATCATAAGTGATGGCGACTTCGCCAGGAAAAGAACCCGGTTTGCCTGCACCTATGTTGACGCCTTTAATAAAAATCTTTTTCCATTCATTACCCTTTAAGACATAATACGAATCATTGTCTGTTTTACTAATATACCTGGTACCGCTCTCCATCGAAATAGGTGTGGCGGGTTCATGTGATTGCTCATCTAAAAAGAACTTTTGATATCCCATAAAAAGCGAACCAATAATAAATATTAACAACATTCCTAAAATAACCTTTTTTTTCGACATTTTATTTAAACCTCCTACTGTAGTTTATAGGTAATTTTGCCTAACTGTCAATCTAAATAGATTACTACTTGACGCTTGTTGCTTAATCAAATAGCCCCCAGCATGAAGCTGGGGGCTACGTGTACATTTAATTTATTTCATTGCCATCCAGCTGTCATAATAGTGAACAGCTATTCCATTAAACTCGGGGTGCGTTTTATAGCTTTCATAAACAAGTTCGAGTTGCTGATCCATATAATTTTTACCCTCTTCATAAAAAGTTACAAATTGATATGGGTTTGCAAGCCGCCCAGTTTCAACAGCAATGGTACCTTTTACACTATATTTACTAAACATTTTCATTTCAGCGGCCGAAATACTGATAATTCCGTCGGCTCCCTCTGCTATGTCTCGATAAGCCATTATGGTCATAAACTTTACATGCTGACAAAGCCACTCCGCAATATTACCCGTCCCATATTTATTTTGATATTGTACGCCATAAAACCAAAAAGGAATATCGATACCAAAGTTCAAATTAAGCTTGCTGGCTTGCCTCTTAAACTTAATGATTAACGTTTGATACGCCTCCAAAATCTCGTTTTCATTACCCGTATACTGATCAAGCTCGTAAGGTTCCACATCTAGATGAATACCTTTAAACCCTTCATTAATTGACGCTGTCTTTTGATAATTATTTAACCAATCGAAGAAAGTTTGTTGGAGCTTCACACCGTTTTTAGCTACCCACTGGGGTGCACCGTCCAACGCTTCAACTTTTATTCCATTTGCAGTTGCTTTGCTGATAAAACTTCTATAGTACTTAGTATCTACCGCAATATCGATTTGCAGCAGTACTAACTTGACATCATGATTGATTAAATTTTCAATAATCTCATCCGGGTATTCAACAATTTTAGAAGCATCCCATAACCAAGTCGATAAATTTGTATTTTTAGAGTACTTATACTTTGATTCAGCTCTGACAACCCCTGAAACAGTTGAGTATATAAGAAACATAGTACATAGTAATAAAACGACCTTTTTCATATTCATATCTCCATTAATTTATAATGACGTACAAAAAAACACAGTCCGGTTAAACACCGAACTGTGTCGAAAAATATGTGATAAAAACGAGCACTGGTTGCGTCAGTTTTTATTACACTCTTCGTTCGGCAACTGGCTGCCATAGGTTCTCACCCTTAGGCCCTCTAGTTTTGCGTCCCTGCTTTACAACAGGTTTGCTATTATCGTGAAGCTTAATATGCAATTGTAATATGAAGTTATTATAGGTGTAGTTCTACATGTTCATCTAACAAACGTTATTAATATAATATTTGATTGATCACCAATTGTCCAATACTTTGCTTTGCGACCACTAACGGATAGCAGAATGTCATACTTGTGGTATTAGCATAAGTCAATAATACTAAAGCTCGATGCCTCTTAGTCCGCAATAAAAAAAGGGTTGGACTGGATGCAAATCGCACCCTGCCCAACCCTTTTCACTTTATATTTATTACGCTTTATTCGAAGAACCGAATTCACGCATTTTACCTTGAACCGTTGCTTTAATCGCATCGCGGCCCGGGGACAAGAATTTACGCGGATCGTAAACTTCTGAATCAGAAGTCAAGATTTCGCGAGCAACTTTTGTAAACGCGATTTGGTTCTCTGTGTTTACGTTGATTTTTGCAGTTCCCAGCGAGATAGATCTCTTAATATCCGCTGTAGGGATTCCTGTACCGCCGTGCAATACCAATGGAAGCTTTATTGTTTGGCAGATCTCTTCCATTTCTTTGAAGCCAAGGTTTGGTTCGCCTTTGTAAGGGCCATGTACGGAACCTAGTGCAGGAGCAAGGCAATCGATGCCTGTAAGCTCAACCAGTTGCTTACACTCTTGAGGATCAGCGTAGATAACGCCCTCAGCGATAACATCATCTTCTTGTCCGCCAACCGTTCCAAGCTCAGCTTCTACGGAAACGCCGCGCTCATGCGCGTATGCAACTACTTGTTGTGTAGTTTTTACGTTTTCTTCGAATGGTGAGTGTGATGCATCTATCATAACAGAAGTAAAACCAGCATCAATCGCTGCTTTACATTTTTCAAAGCTTGAACCATGGTCCAGGTGAATAGCAACAGGAACCGTGATTTTCATTTCTTCAATTAGGGATTTCACGATTGCAGTTACAACTGTGAAGCCTCCCATGTAACGAGCAGCGCCTTCGGAAACACCAAGAATAACTGGGGATTGCTCAGCTTGAGCAGCGCCAAGGATTGCTTGTGTCCACTCTAGGTTATTGATGTTGAATTGACCAACAGCGTAACCTTCTTTTAAACCTTTGTTCAACATTTCTTTCATTGATTCCAAAGCCATGATAAATCCTCCTTCAAAATAATTGCAATTTAATAACTCGACCTTTCAATCATACCCAATTCATCCACAGTTTAAAATTGCGTCCGCAAACTGCAGTGATACTGGCACGAACGGAATCGGCTTTTCCACGTTCACGTTCTACTTATCAGACTACATGTTATCACAAATTTCGTTATAAGACTACCTATAGGCAGGGAGGATTAAAGGAGTGCTGAGGAGTTTATTTCATGGAAATTAACATTAATCCTGTTGTTATCCCCCACTCGCAAAAAAGAATCATGATTCCCCAGGGTAAAATGTATCAAATATACATAAGTATGCCGCTTCATAAGGCACCTCTCAGCGGTTTTCCCGTAATTTATTTGCTAGATGCCCATTCTGTATTCGGAACGATGACAGAGACGATCAGGGCACAATCCCGCTTTCCCGATCGAACAGGTGTCGAACCGGCAATCGTAATCGGCATTGCCTATGAAACGGACGCGCCTTTTCATCCCTCCCGTCATTATGATTTCACCGATGAAAGCCACATTTCCGTATTACCTCTACTCATCAGTCAAGGCATACGCTTTTCCATGAAAAATCCCTTATGAGCACTCATGCGCCCATAAGGGATTTTTGCTGCATTTGCATCAAATATTATCCCTCACGAACCGTCTTCTGTCCCTATTCTATATCATTAACAAATCCATATTATTATATTTATAATTGGATTTATTTGCCGTATAATGGGTTTGTGTTTATGATGGGGGTGTTAATTGTTAATGAGTAATCCGAACGGTTTAATGTCGAAGGCAGAAGCCATGGACAATCTTATGGAATCTTACTTAGAGGAAATCAGCAGCTCGGAGATTTTTAATATCATACGCCAAGTTTTTAAATTTGATTTGGAATCGACTCTTGCGTTACCGGTTATGCCCCGAGCAGCGATGGATGCATACTTGGAGCAAAGCGGAAACAAAGTCACAGGCGCAGAAATTCGCAAAATGGTCAATCAAGCTTTTTCAATTAATTTAGATGCCCTATCTGCATTGGAAGGAGCCAAAATCTCCTTGTTTTCCAAAAATCAATGGATGGTTCAGCATGATAAGGACTTGTTTGAGGTACATACCGGAACCGGAGATATTGATGTGAAAATCTCCCCGACCAACTATTTCATTGCGCAAACGGGTTCCGGAGAACTGCCCCAAGATTTTATTAACGCATTAATCGCTTTGGGGTACCACTACGACGAGAACATAGGAAGCTACTATTTCTCCAATCCCACGGGCGAGCCTGTGCCGGATGCCTTTAAGGGACAAACCATGATGGTGATTAAGAAAGTCATCCATCATTCCTACTCTCATTTGTAAGATAACAATTATTTTCCAAAAGACGATAAAAATTTGACACGATCCCCCATTGGGGGGTTATTGTTGTCTTTAAGTGCCACCTCTAATATTGCCGGTCCGTTTGAACGCAATAGCTTGTTAATCATATCTGAATTAATTTCATCCATACCGTTAACTCTAAAGCTTGGAATACGCATAGCCGCGGCCATTTCTGCAATATTCACCGATTCCTGCTCAAAGGAAGGATGGGTTCTTTTAAATTGCAATGAATGCCCGTGATAGACCATTCCTAAGCGTGCATTATTCATTACAATAAACAAAATAGGCAAGCCCAGTTCTTTGGCCGTTAATATTTCCATTCCGTGCATGAAGAAACAGCCATCGCCTGTAATGCACACAACAGGACGTTCAGGTTCAGCTAGCTTGGAGCCGATCGCTGATCCGATCCCAACACCCATTGCTCCGAAATGAACATTGATGTTATAAGAATCATAATCGAGGACCTTCATGTGATGAATAACATAAGCCATAAATTCGCCAATATCAACGGTATACCGCGTATTGGATGGCAGCATTTTTTGAATGTTCAGCAGGACATTCTTCGTGTTGTACTCCTCCAAGACCTGAGTAAGCGGTTCGCTCTMTTCCACGGCCACGGCACTCTCTTCAAAGGCAAGGTGGACAGTTCCCCTCGATAAGCCCAACACCCTCAGATCCTCAATCATCATCAATAAGCTCAAATGGATATCGCCTAATACTGGTATATCGATCTCATATTTCCGATTAAATACCGTCTGGTCAAAATCAAGCTGTACCGTGAAACGGTCTTTTGTTAGATTTTGATTATAATTATTCGTAGCGGTTTCGCCCAGGCTGGAACCTACAATCAACAGGGCTTGACCAGCACCTTCATTAATAAGATTCGATGCGGCTTCATGGCCCGCAAACCCAAAAACGCCGATAAGAAGCGGATGGTTTTCGGGAATATACCCTTTTGCCTGCGGAGTTGTGAGGATCGGCCAATTCAGCATTTCTGCCAGCTCGATTAAGGAATCAACAGCGCCTCTAACGCCTTGTCCGACAAGAATGCAGCCATCTTTCCTCTTCAGCAGCGCTTTGGCTGCGGATTGTATGGTTTCGGGGTTCGGAATCATTGGTTTTCTTTCCTGGAGAACCGGTATATCAAGATTTCCAACTTCGGCGTGTTGAACGTCGATCGGAATCGCGATGTGAACGGGACCCGGCACGCCGGATATTGCGATTTGGCTTGCTTTAATGATTTCAGGAAGTAAATCCTTTGCCTCTTTCACAATAACGCTGTATTTTGTAACGGAGCGGAAAACCGGAACGGCATCTAATTCTTGGGAGGCATTCAATCCCATTGTGTTTACAGGAACAGCACCCGTAAGAAATAAGACAGGCAAATGTTCGCGCATGGCATTTGCTGCACCGGTAACCAAGTTGGTTCCCCCAGGCCCGCTGCAGCCAATACTTACGCTCATTTGACCGGTGTATTTGGCATAGGCTGCTGCCATATAGGAGGCGGCTCCTTCATGCTTGGTTACAACCGGTTCTATTTCAGGCATATCGTACAGTGCATCAAAAAACGCATTGACGGAGCCTGCCGGAATGCCAAATATATGCTTAACCCCGCTGCCTTTTAAAAACTCTAATACCGCACGTGCCGCTTTCATGAAAGAACTCCCCCAAATTTAGAATTGTCACTATTCAATATAAAATCTATCGTTATATCTTCTGCCTTCATCGGTCGGCTAAAGTAATAACCTTGCATCAAATAACAGTCTCTGGCTGATAAAAACTCTACATGCTGCTTGGTTTCAACACCTTCGGCAATGACGCTAAGATTTAAATTTTGAGCCAATGAAATAATGGTATTTGTGATTGCCGCATTATCATCATCGTTTGTAACATCCTTTAAGAAGGATTTATCAATTTTTAATGTGTCAATCGGTAAACTTGTTAAGTAACCCAGCGATGAATAGCCCGTCCCAAAATCATCAACCGCGATTTTAATACCCAAGCCTTTTAATTCCTTCATCGTTTTTAACGTTAAGTCCTTATTCTTAATAATTAAATTCTCAGTAAGCTCCAAATGCAAATATTCAGGAGACAAACCCACTTCATCTAATACGCTTGTTACCATTGCAAATAAATTGTTTTGTTCAAACTGACGAGCCGACAAATTAACCGATACACTAAATAAAGGGTATCCTTGGTCCTGCCACTCTTTTAATTGCCTGCATGATTCTCTTAGCACCCATTCGCCTATAGGTATAATTAAGGCTGTTTCTTCGGCAATCGGAATAAATTGATCTGGCGCTATTAATCCTTTTTCCGGATGATTCCATCTCAGCAGCGCTTCTACCCCTACGATTTGATGCGTGATATAGTCGACTTGTGGCTGGTAATGGATGACGAGCTCCTCATGATCCAAAGCTCTATACAAAGCGTTCTCGAGCTTAACGCTTTCGAAGGTTCTCGTATCCATTCCTTCGCTAAAGAAATGATAGCTGTTACCCGATATTTCTTTTGATTTATACATCGCAGTATCCGCGTTTTTGATTAACGTCTCAGTCGTATCCCCATTATCTGGAAACAAACTGATCCCGATACTCGTTTTAATATAGATTTCATTTTCTAGTAATTGAAAAGGTTCTTTAAAGGAATCTACAACAAGATGAACAACCTTCAGCACTTCGTTCTCACATTTGATATTCGGCAAAAAAATAGTGAACTCATCTCCGCCTTGCCTTGATACCGTCGCCCCCTTCGGAACACAGAGACTGAGCCGCTTCGCTACATGGCGCAATAAATGATCTCCGAAACTATGTCCTAAAGAATCATTGATCAACTTAAAGCGGTCTAAATCCAAGTATAGAACAGCCAGCTTCTCATTATGGATTTGTGCATGCGTTATTCCTTGTGTAAGCCTGTCTTTTAAAAGAACCCGGTTAGGCAAATCAGTTAAACTATCAAAGTAAGCATGGTATTTTATTTCTGCCTCCATTTGCTTCCTTTGCGTTATATCTTTAAAGGTGACAACTTCCCCAACAATTTCGCCGCTCTCCCTTATTGAGGAAATGACGTATTCAACCGGAAAGCTGGAATTATCATGCCGGTAAAATGTATGATCTTGGTCATACTGGCTCCAATTATTATTACTATTGGCTGGCGCAACCTTTTCTCCCGCTCGATTCTTCCCGTAAAAAATAAGGCTTGCCGGTTGTCCGATCAATTCACCTTTCGAGCGGTAGCCGAGCATGGAGGCGCCTGCCGGGTTGCAGAAGGTAATTTTACGGTCAAGATCTAAACCAAATATCCCTTCTCCCGCCGAGTTGAGAATCAATTCCTTCTCTCGGCTGAGCTGCTGCAGCTCCGTGATTACTTTTTGAAGCTCCTTATTTTTCACCGTAATTTCTGAGGTTCTCTCTTCAATGATAATTTCTTGTTTTTCCATATATAATAAGTTGGATAATGTTGAGGCTGTAGCATCCACAATAGATTGCGCAAGCTGCATCGTAGCGATCGAATAGACACGATTTCCTTCATCCAGATCCACAACCGGTATGACGCCGAGCACCTCGCCCATTGAAACAAGCGGGAGCATAAGCATGCCCTTTATGCCGAAATTGCGGCAAAGGTCATGGTTAGGCCTTTCATCTGCAAATACATCCGGAATGAGAATCGCTTTTTTGGATCTAATGACCTCTTGGAACACGGCATCATTACTCTCATCTATCCTGATTTTCCCATGTGTCTTCATCCAGTCTTCTTCTGTCCAGTCACTATCCTTGCTTAACTTCGCCGGCCTAATTTGTCTTTCTGTAATAGGGTCTAATAAATGAACGCCTATATTATAGTTGTTCAAAACTTTTCCCAAGTAGAAAAAGCAGCTGTCTAAACTTTCATGCAGCGTAGAGCACATCGCTAAATCACGAGTCACATCAAGTAACATCTGCTTTTCGGCAATGAAATTTTCTTTTTGCGTTAAGTTCCTTGCGTTTTGTATCGCTACTGCTGCCATGTTCACATAAGCCTCGACCGTTTGAATTTCCGACTCTGTCAGGTTCATGGGAATGCCGTAGTCAAACAAAAACACAAGACCGAATAATTCTTGCTCAAATGAGATGGGGAGAACGAGTAAAGATTTAATATGAAATCCTTCTACTGCTCTCGGGTCCGGTCGATTATCCTTTGACGTATCCGGGATGTATACGGTTTTCCTTGTCTCAATTACCTCTTTTGCCAGTAAGTCCATATCCATATCAATGACATGCATATCCAGCGTCCATCCGTTAATGACCTGCGGTTTGCCGACGTACCCTTTGAACGTTCCGTCCTCCTGCGGCAAATAAATGCCTACCGAATTACATTGGACGATCTCTTCGGATATCGCCGTCGTCACATGCTGCAATACTTCACGTAATTCCAGCTTTGTATTGATCAATTTGGTTAGATGCGCAAGACGTGAATATCTCATTTGTTCCTTAAACATGATCTGCCCCCCCTGCTCCCAAGTTAAATCCTCAAGCAATTGTTACACTCCTTGTGTCATCTCTAGTTATGAACGATATATTAATATTCTACAAAGTTCTACAATATCTATCGATTTCCTTTTATTATTGCATTTTTTTCTTGAGAAAGGTTTTCAACAACATTTTACAGGTTAAAATTAGAAGATAAACGACGGTGAACGGGGGACCATTCTTGTTTCCAAGAGTAGAGTTTGCAGGAGCAAAGCGGTCTCTCGCACTTAGTTAGTGAGGGGTAGATCATACTTTTACATACAAAAAAATAGAGACCCAACGGGTCCCTACCAATTAAAAAACGCTCTCAGCTATAAAATAATAATTGTTATAATAAACCAATAAATTGTGTATACCTAGCTGTTATTACTATAGCCCAGCATTGCTTGGGAAATCGTCAGAAAATCTTCCCGTTCAATCTGGAAATGACCGAAGCGGAAGGCATACCCCCAATTTCGATTTCCTCGAGTGAAGCTGAGCTGATCCAGCAAATCGGCAATCTTCACTTCGTGACACTCAGAATAGCGGATATTCCGACGGAACGGCACAAAGGATTCGGACATCTGATATTCATAGACATGTTCATCCGCAACCTGCCCAATGGCGGTGAATGCTTGGAGCGCCTCCCCTTTTGCCATATCCGTTCGCGGAGAGTAATATATCAGCCAGTCGCCAGGACGCATCTGCCGTAAAGGTGCTGACTTTCCGTGGCAAAGCTGGGCGAATCCGCCCAGAACTCCCAGCTTCACATGCGATGCTGATACAACGCCGATCCAGTAGCGCCTTTGTCCGCTTGTTATATCCATCGGCATGATTCCCCCCCCTTCCTTATTTATAGGATTACATTACTTTCTAACCCTTTTTTCAAACGGTCCATCTGCAGAAGATGATGACGGTAGTGCATTTCGACAAGCAAAAACCATTCTTTCGCATGCAGCGCACCGAAGCGCGGATGCGAAACCGTATTCTGAATAGATGCCTTTTCAAGCGTTGGTTCCATTTCTTTCATCTGATGTAACACGGCGCTCAATCCTTAGATAAGCTGCTCTTTGTTGTCCGGCTGTTCCGGTGTATATTGCGGGGAAGGCGGAACTTGAATGCGGATTGGCGGAAAACTTCCTTGATCAAATATTGCTGCACCGTCTCTAGTTTTTTCCGTCGTAGAAGCCGCGGAACCTTCGCCTTGCGTCATACAATGTTCCATATTACGAAGGTGCATATAAAGAGCCGAGTTAATAAGATGCTGATACATTTGACCAAGCGACCACTCGACCTCACTTGGCTGACGCAGCAGCTGTTCCATGCTGAAGTTATTTAACTCATGAATGTAGTGATTCGCAATTTCTTCAAACTTCCGTAATGCTTCGGTTGTGTTCATATCCTTTAAACAGCTCCTTAATTATCATCTAACCTCACTATACAAAAACGCTACTGACAGCAGTATGTCAGTAGCGTTTTAACATTTTTTCAGCTTCTGCACGAACAAGAATCCGGAACGATTCTGGCTCCAGCACGACAACATCTGATCCCCAGCCGAGCACCCATTGCAGTAATTCCTCGGGCTGACGGACGCGAAAACTCACATGCAAGCCATGCTCATGATTCTCTGCTGCTTCCATATAGAAGTTGTTCGTTTCCATTACTTTATCCGCAATGTTAGAATTCACCTGAATACACACACGTACGTTGCGGTCATCCGGAGGCTTGTAATCATGTAAATTAAAATCGGGCGGCACCTTAAATCGGTCCTCCAGAACGATGAGCTCATTCATCCGAGACAGGCGAAAATGGCGAATTTCTTGCCTCAGATCACACTTTGCAATCAAGATCCATGACCCTTGGTTAAGAACAAGCCCGTAAGGTGCAGCAACACGAACGTTTTGGCGATTCCCATCGTCCTCGGGCATTCTTTTGGAATAACCGAATTTCACCTTCTGCTCCGCCAATATAGCCCGTCGGATCGTTTCGATGTACTCCTTCTCCCGTCCATGAGTAACATCTCCGCCCGGGGTGAGCAGCCGGATAGTCCTGCGTACCAGAGATGCTTCGCTGCGAACATGCTCCGGCAAAATGGCTTCAATTTTCTTACGTGAGGTTTGCGCCTTAATACCATAGTCGGTATCGAATTTTTGTTCGATAAAGTCCGTTCCAATGAGTAATGTCACAGCTTCCTCCGCCGTGAAACTGATTGGCGGCAGAAAATAGCCCTCCATCAAGGAATATCCCAATCCCGGAGCACCAACAACCGGCACTCCAGCTTCACTAAGAGCCTGAATGTCTCGATAGATGGTCCTCACGCTCGTCTCAAATACTTCCGCCAAATCCTCGGCTCGTAAAACCTTTTTACGCTGCAGCTCAAACACGATGGCTAACATTCGGTCCGTTTTGTTCATGCTGCTGCAACCTCCTTGGGAAAACAAATTATTTTTCCATTCTATATTTCCACACTCTTTTTCCAACATAAAGTTACAACACATTACTACATCAGGATCTCGATTTTTGTTTTAAATGCTTCCAAACCTTCCAAGCTATTAGCGTTCTGCGCGTCAATGTTAATCGTTCGTGAAACATCTGAAAGTCAACAAAACTAAGAGGTTTCCGCCTATTGTCTGTCCCTTTTAGAAAGCCGGCAGCTCTGTTTAAAGGTCGACATCCGGACAAAAATTTTTGTCTAAATATTTTTATGTACTTGGTTTACAACTCGACAGTAAATCTATTATATGCTTGCTATAATCTAGTTAACTCTTAATACTAGGTTGGGGGGAATAGTAGAATGGAAGCTATTTTATTGTTCATCTGGAATCTTATGATGGTAGTCAAACGGAGTACTGCAAATCAGAATGATAAAGGTAAACCTGCATGTCTAGGCAGAGTCTATTCGTTTGAAGCGTACTTGATTAAGAAGCAATCGGTATCCGTCTTGCCTGATAGGCAAAAGGATATTGAGCCGCTGCAGCCAAGCAACCCCATACAGAAAAGCCCGCCCCGCACCACGCGTACCGATTGGCAGATTTGGTGCGAGAATAATAGAATGTTATTCCAGAACTCCGCTTAACGTTATCCGTACGGGTTAGCACGCCCTCATTGCTACACAACATAACAACACATAAACTGTGAAAGGTTGTAGGTGTAACGCGGTTGGCCAATTAAAAACTGGGAGGAATGAAGATATGAAAACAATTTTCTTCTTTTTCTGGAATCTTATCATGGGAATCAAAATGGCCACTATCAAACTACTTGATAAGGATACAACATTTGTTTTATTCTATTCGATTCTAGCCTCTATGACTGGAAAAGAATCGGTAGCCACAGCTTTACAGAAAGGGCAAAGGCAACCTTACAATAAGCTCCAACCATCCGTCTTTTATCAGAAAGACCAGCAAATTCACCTGCGTGCCGAATGGCGGATTTGGTGCGAGAACGATAGAATCTTAATCCTGAGTTCCGCTTGAGGAGATATACTCAACGTAACTTCTTTAGGACGAATTAGAAGGTCACCCCCATTCGGGTGGCCTTCGGTAGAACAGATTTCCTACTTTCAAAAGCCGGTTTTGGCTTCTGCTTCAGCAACTTCTTTTACTTTCTCCAGAAATTTAATAACGATCTTTTCATTTGCGAAGATCATAAAAAGCTTCACATACCACTTCAATGCTTTATTGGTTGCTGTGTATCTTAGCTTTGTTTTCTGATCATTTATCCGGTGCAATTCATATAATGCCGTGATCTCAAAGCTGTTAGCCAGCGTGAAACCAATCTTTACTTTCTTATCGTTCAAGTCATTTGAATATTCAAGCGTATGGACATCATATTCCTCGATGCGTTTGCCTTCTTTATACTTTTGACGGTAGATACTGCCGACAACTTCTTTCGTTATGGTGACCGGTTTATTCTCCACCACTTGAGGCATAATCTTTTGCATCTGTTCTAACGAACCGTCTAGATACGACCATACATGATCAATTGATGCATTTATCTCGATTTCACTTGACCATTGCTTCAATATATTTACCCCCTATTTAGAGTCCCTAAATCCATTCTACATGATTGATGAAAAATTGTAGACTAGAATGTTATATCAAATTTGCGCTTGACCACAACCTACAGCGGTGCAGAAATCCGTATTATCTTAAGCGCTAAATTTAAAGGACACACGGAATTAATGCATTCGGTGTGCCCTTATGGATAGAAGACTTTATGGTTACTCCCTGTTCGCTATTTGCTCTTGGGCGAGACGGATCATTTCCCGAACCATGGAGCCGCCAATTTTTCCGCCGATTTGGCCCGCCGCTTCCGTAGTCAGACCGCCATTGTCACCTGGCTGCAGAGGTACGCCAAGCTCCTTAGCCACTTCGTATTTGACGTCATCCGGTCGATTTGGATCAACCGCATATCCTTCGCGTTTCATTACATCTGCTTTGAAAGCCTGCATCCCTTGTTCTACCCCTGGCACCGCATACCTTCTCCTTCTTCTTGCCATTCTGATGCACTCCCTTGTTGTCTTTCCCCTAACATGCCCGGAAGCACAAATTTTCATCCTACTACCGTCGCGAAGCGAATCACCCTAAAAGCGAAACAAAGGCACCCTTATCAAAGAGTACCTTTGTTTTATTGTATATGCGATTTTGAATCTAAATCCGTACAGCCACTAAATAGAGGAGCAGCATGACCGCCATATAGGCGGCGAATTTATAATTCGGCAATGCAAGCTCATGTACTGGCTTCTTAAATAATGCCGCCAGCAAATTATTAACAGCAGAGACAGGCGACACGGTATTGGATATCCCCCAGCTTCCAAGCAGCAGCACCGCAAAATAGTTCGAACTGATGTGAACCACTTCCGGATCGATACCGGTTGCAAGGATAGTAACAAGGACAATCGGATGAAGGCCCAGCATAGACGTAACCGTTATAAGCGCTACCGTAAAAATAGAAAAGGATAACGAAATCGGAATTGGTATCAACTCTAGCAGAACGGGGACGGACGCCCCGAACCCTGTTGTGCCGATTGAACCGCTGAAAAAACCAGCTGCCAGAAATAGCGTTATCTCCTTTTTCAGGGCTGGCAATGTAACCGTGACATGATTCGCCAATCCTTGACGGTATGTCGCAAATTCCCCTTTCGACAAACACCAGGCCAACGGGAATAGAACTGCTGCCATGCAGGTGATCAGTACCATCGGCAGCTGGACGAATTGCTCCAATACTAAGATGACGACAATGGCAGATGCTAAATAAACGCCGAGCCCTACCGGGAACGCTGTTTTACCCTTGTTTGCGGCTTGTTCCGCTTGCTTGATGACCTCTCCTTCCGATGGTCGAGGATTACTCTCAGCATTTCGCAGCCCTTTATAATCCACGGCTAGACTCACAAGGAGACTGATCACCGACAAACCGAGCATGTAGGGAAGAAGTGTCGACCAGTTTAACGAAAGCGATGAGGCCACGACTGCCATGGCGGCAAAGTAGGGAGACCAAAAAATCGCCCCCGCAAATCCACGGTTCAGTGCATTAGCAAGCAGCCGTGACATGCCTGGATGGGGTTTAACAAAAACGACATGATAAACAACGGGTATGGACCCTACATTGAGGAATACGCCCATGATTTGGGTCAAAAGCTGCGTACCGGTGAACAGGACAGACCTACTGCGTACTTTCGTCTCATAGAAACGATTCAAGGCTTCCATATAAGCCGGAATCCGAACCGGGATCCCGAACAAAGGAGCGAAAACAAACAGGGTAACCAGGGTAACATTGATACTGGCTGCTTCAAACCAGAATCTTGTTTCCGCCTTTTGAAGGAAAAGGAACAGTACTCCCACGGCCATAAAGGAAACGGTAAGCCATAACGTCATCCCTCTTAACTGAGGCAGCAGCAAGGTTATCGCAATAAAAACTAAGCTGCCTAGCATAAGAGAAAGCGGTTCCCAATGCGTAAGCTGCTGCGCGATAAACACGGCAGCAAGCGAGAATATGATCGTCCGTTCTATAGTTGATTTTACTTTTGGCGTCATCATTTTCGAGATCATCAATTAAATTGCCAGCAGCTCAAGCTTAAGTTGCTAAATTGATAACTCCGGTGAAGCAGTTTCGCTTGACGATTCTTGTCTCCTGCCCCCATCGCAAGCAATAAAGGAATAAAGTGTTCGTTAGTCGGTACAGCCTCCTCAGCGTAAGGAGCTAATTCCCTATAACTAAACAGCTTATTGGTATCCCAAGTTTCTAACACGTTTTGCAGCCAGTTATCGAACGATTCAGCCCATTCGTCGATCCCTTCCCCCTGCCACTTTAACCTCCGCAAATTATGAACGGTCCCCCCGCTACCTATAATAAGGACATCCTGTTCCCTGAGCTCAGACAAAGCTTTGCCTATTTGATACTGCTGCTCATTGGTTAGATATCGGTTCACGGATAGAGCAACCACCGGAACATCTGCATCGGGGTACATCAGCTTAAGGACAGCCCAAGCACCGTGGTCCAGCCCTCTTTCTTCGTCTAACACGCTCTGTATGCCATGCTTCGCAAACAGCGAATGAATTTGTTCACGAATGGAGTGCTCTCCCTTAGCCGGATAGGTCATTCGGTAAAGCTCATCCTGGAAGCCCGAGAAATCGTAAATCGTGCTGTACGTGTCGGCCGCGCTGATGGTCTGCATGGATTGTTCCCAATGTGCCGAAAAAAGCACGATCGCTTTCGGCTTGGGCGTACCCGCCGCAAAATTTTTGATAAAATCCGTGTAATCATTATGTTCTAAGACTATTGAAGGTGCACCATGTGCGAAAAAATAAGAAGGTATCATCTATTTATTCACTCCTTTTATGAATGCACTCCGACATCTTTTTTAAGCCAATTCACGAAATCCCGTTGATTCTCCTCAGAGACGCCATGGTCGTTCGGGTAAGTCTTGAAAGTCAATCGAGACGTTTGAATTTCAAAATAAGCTGCTGTTTCGTGACCGATCCGAACCGGGAAAACGGAGTCGAATTGCCCATGTGAAACAAACACCGATACATCATGTATGCTCTTCAGAGTATACTCTATTTTTACAAAATCAGGAACATATCCGTTTAACGCAACGATTCCCTTCAACTGGTTCCCCATCGTAAGCGCCAATGTCATGGACAAGATCGCGCCTTGGCTGAACCCGAGCAAATAGCGTTTTGTCGCATCAATCGGGTACTTTTCCGTCGCATAATGAATAAATGTTTCGAGTTGTTCAACCGCTTGGTCGAACATTTCCCGAATGGGATTGCCTAGGCTTTTTAACTCGTAATATTGAAACCCCGCACCTAGTATAAGATTACCGCGAATACCGACAATAATAAAATCATCGGATACAGGCGCCACTAGACCTAACATATTTTTCTCGTTAGACCCTTTTCCATGAAGCGTGAAGATAGTCGGGTATTTTTTGTCCGGATCCATATGAGATGGAAGTTGAATGTCATATTGATAAGTCGGGTTCATAGGAACACTCCTCCACTTCGTTATGCTCTGCGTTTTCTAAATATTGCATGATCGATCGATAGTGGCGAATGGTCAGAAACAATCAAATATAGCGCTACTACAATAAGGCTCAGATCCAGCTCATAACCAGCCATTTGGCCGTTTCCAAGCAATCCCGCGGGAAGCTTTACCGAAAAAATCGCGCCAATCAGCAAGATAACAAATAAAACCGATACATAACGGGTAAAAAGGCCCACAATCAGCAAAATTCCCCCGACAAGTTCGAGAATCGCAACAACATAAGCCAATACTCCGGGAACACCAATGGAGCTGAACCAAGCCTCAACATTACCTAGTCCCATCTGCAATTTACTAATTCCATGGGCTAAAAATAATATTCCCAACACCACACGCATTATAGTCGATACAACGTTTACTTTCGTCATTCTTTTCCCTCTCCTCTTTCAAATTATAAGTAATAATAATTTTTATTTTGTATGACTAATATAAGACATGGCGATGTAGCATGTCAACAAAAATATTGTTATTATTAATATATATTTTGTATTACAAATATTCTTGTGAGGTGAAAACGGGATGAATATTGGTTCCACCATACGGACAATCCGCAAACGCAAAAACATTACCATCGTTCAAATCTGCGAAGAAACCGGCTTATCCCAAGGCTTCATGAGCCAAGTTGAAACGAATAAAACCTCACCGTCGATCGCTACGTTGGAAAGCATCGCTATAGCTTTGAAGGTACCCTTGGCTTACTTGCTGCTGCGACAAGAGGAACGCATGAATATTGTCCGCAAAGAAGAACGAAGGATCACGAAAAGCGGGGTTGAAAACTTAAAAGTAGAGCACCTAAGCTCGACCAAAAATGTGAGGATGATGATCGTCGAAATCCCTCCCGGTGCTTCAACAGGCGTTGTTCCGCATGCACATGAAGGCGAAGAAGTTCATTTTGTCATGAAAGGAAAAATCTACGCAGAGCAAGGAGAGGATAAGTCTGAATTTGGTGAGGGCGATTCTTTTAGTTGGAATGCCTGTACGCCCCATTTAGTGAAAAATATAAGCGAGGAAACTGCAATTGTTCTCATATCCATCTACACCGAAAGCGATCATGCAAAGGATTTCCTGTAAAAGCGAAATAGCTGTAATCCACAAACCTGATACGACTGTGGATCCTGCGAGAATTTCGCCGTACTTATGATAAGGTTCTCCGTAACATTGTAACCGCGAATCTTGCGAAGCATGCAAATAGAGAAAGCCTCTATTCTGTCAATCAGAATAGAGGCTTATATCCTTCACACTCAAGAGATGCTTTGACTACTTTAATATTGTCCTTTAATTACAAAAAACGATCCCCGAATTGTACCAGCTAGTTTAGATTTCTGCCTTGCAAACTTAAACTTCTCTTCTAACTCCTTTGGTATCTCCATCCCCTCAGAAAGCTTAAAACCAACGGCCCGCTTCTTAGGATCATCAACTGTATACATGACATTGAGTGAAAGACCATCCTCATAAAAAACGTAGGTAAATTGGATATTCTCCACTTGAAAACGCGACGTTTCTAAAGGTTTGGCCGCAAATGCAATACCTCGTTCTTCTAAAATGCGGTTCACATAATCAAGGCTCTCCTGACTTTCGCTAGCTGGTACAACCGTAAATTCATGCTTGTATTTGTTCATAAAGTAACGGGCCTCATTAGCGCGTAACCCAGCAAGCGCTTCTGCTACAGGTGAAGACTCTAAACCTACCGTAGACACATTTTTAAAATCAACGATATACGACATTTCCATTCCTCGTTTCTCTCATGATTTCCCCAAAAATCAATCTTCCTTACCTTCCAAATATTATACCAAAAATGATTCAATATAAACGTTCATGTTTTGGCTATGATAAACCTGTTATTTCCCCCCAATAAAATTTGCGTCATTTGTGATACGGAAAAAAACCTCGGGTCGTATAATATTATACGACCCGAGGTTTCATGTCCTAAAAAACTACAAGGGTGTTTCGTTGTGATTTAATTAGCTCCTTTTGGTGCCGTTGGATTTTTCTCAACAGAAACGATTTCCCCGGTTTCGGCGTTTACAGTTGCAACGTAAATATCGTTCCACTTGATGTCGATATCATTACCTGCCTGTAAATCCCGCTTCGCTTTGATGAGCTCGGCGTCGGTATATGTGTATTTTTGACTTTGAAAGGCTACAAAATAGAACGTTCCTTCCATGTCTTCTCGGGTGCCCAAATTATAGGAAATTTCCAAGCCGCTTAATGAAACTTTATATTTTTCTTGAATCGCTTTCTCCGCAATCACAACTGCTTCCTTTTCGTGCACCGGCACATCTTCGGTTTTAGTAATTTCGGGATACTGGTGTTTGCCGGTGACCTCCACCTGTTTAGCATTGTCAAATGAAGAAGCATTTGCCGAAATAACACCGTTTCCTACAACCATAACGGCTGCTACTCCTAAAGTCAGTGCTGTTGTGATAAACTTTTTTCTCATTCTTTATTACCTCCAATATTTTTTGTTGTTTCGTAGCTACAAACCAACTATAATAGAGCCGCGTTATGAACTATTCTTCAAGTTGTAATGAAGTTGTAAAATAAACAGAGACCCTTGTATATTCATTTTCTTTTGAATCGATTTGTATGTTTGCATGATGGAGCTGGGCAATCTGATTGCAGATGGATAAGCCAAGCCCAATTCCACCCAGTTCTTTTGAACGGGATCGGTCCACTACATAAAACGCTTCTGTAATTTTCGCAATGTCTTTCTCAGGTATGCCTCTTCCATAATCCAAGACTTCAAGCACAACACCTTCGCCGTAATGGTAACTTCTCAATTGGATCTCCCCCCCGAACGAGGAAGCTTTTATGCTGTTGTCTACTAAGTTAATGAACAGGGACTGCAATAGTTCTTGATCTCCGTAGACTTCGTCGGCCGAGCACTCACGTATTACCGTCATCTGCTTTGCCTCTATATGATGCCGCTCCATGTTTACCACATATGAAAACAGATTTTCTATATTAACAGGTTCTAAGGCAATCTTTTCACTCTTCAAATACAGCAATTGCATCATTTTTCCTGAGAGAACATCCAGCCGCGCAATATGCTCATAGATATAATGGACCGCCATTTTCCTTTCTTCCTCATTATAATTGGCATGATTTAAAAACTCGCTATATCCCTTGATAGCCGTAATGGGTGTTTTTAGTTCATGAGTGAGGTTATTGATAAATATTTCTTTGTCTTCGCTCGCCTTTTTGATCGTTTCAATATGATTGGAAACCGCAACGGCCATCCTGTTAAAATCTTGTGCTAATTCCCCAAATTCGTCGTTTACTCCCACTTTCACTCGTTGATCATACGCTCCTGCAGCAATCGCCTTTACACCTTTGTTTAACCTGCGAATAGGTGCGGTTAATTGAAATAATAGAAAAATAAGCGCCGCCGATAAAAACAATGAAATCACAACACTCAATTTAATGAAGTACTGCCGTAAAGTAACATGATATTCCTGTAAATAATCAGATTTTCTTGAAATAACTAGTCTTAAATCCTGGAATTCCATTTTTCTGCCGATAAACAGCCATAGCTCATCATTCATCTTTCTATAAACGGTTTGGTATGAATCCCCATGCAGCTCTGCCCGATCCCCTGCAAACTGATAGGCATTGGAAAAGATCAATTGATCCGCACGGTAAACCTCTAAAAGGAGATCCGCTTTCTCATAATTTGCCGCGAAACCAGCAATTACCGGTTCATAATTGGTACTTCCCATACTTTCCGTATATACGCGAAGGATATAGCTTAATGATTTTTCGATGCTCCCATATTCGCTCACGCCTCTTGAGATATCCAATTGTTCATTTAGTTGGTAGCTCTTTTTTAAAAGAGCATAGGCTCCGAGGTCGAAGGCAATCAGAAATACAATCAACACACACAGATAAGTCTTCTGCCAGAACTTCACCTCTACACCTCTAGCCTGTAACCGTATTTATAAACCGTTTTGATCCGGGTCTCCCAATTTAGTTTCTTTCTCAGCTTCTGAATATGCACGTCAACGGTTCTTGTATCTCCATAAAAATCGAAACCCCATGTTTGCTCAATAATTTTCTCACGGGATAGCGCGATGTTTTTATTTTGTACGAGAAAATCTAATAATTGGAATTCCCTATTGGTTATTTCGATTTCTTGTCCTTGAACAGTCACAATATGCTTTTCCAAATCTACGATGGTGTCATCCAGCCTAAATTCTTTTGGGGCCTTTTGGTTTCTTCTTAAAATGACATGGATACGAGCGATGAGTTCCACTGCTTCAAAAGGCTTGACTATATAATCTTCCGCTCCGATCCCCAAGCCATGCACTTTATCAGAAACCGTATTTCTTGCAGTTAAGAAGATAACCGGTACGTTGCGTTGCACAATATCCTGCATGATTTCAAAGCCGTCTCTGCCAGGCAGCATCACGTCCAGGATGACTAAATCGATACGCATCTCATTTAATGTTTTCAAAATTTGATCCCCACTATACAATTGGACATACTCATGCCCGACCATCTTTAAATTTACGGCAATCAAATCGTTAATTGCCTTCTCATCATCTACAATCAGTATTTTCGCCATAAGCATACACCTCTCTGTCATGATAGCAATTCTGTAATAGAAAGTTATCATAGAGTTGTAAAATTCTTTATCCTACAGTCTTACACCACTGAAGTTCATTCATTCAAAGGAATTTAAATAAAAGACCGAGGCGAAGTGGCAACTGGCGGACAGCATGTCCGCCCCCATCCCGCTCCAGCAAGTCTGACAGGCTCTCACCCAGTTCCTAAGCCTACTTCGAAGAAGAGCCTCCTGAAACTCAGAAGACGCTGCTCCAGACCGTGTGGTCAAGCAAATCCATATGAAGGACAGACGCAAAGTCGCTGGCATTGAGCTTGAGTTTGACCCGGTCGTCCAAAAGCATTTTTTTGAACTGGCCCCTTCCACCAAAACGGCGGAGGGGGACTTTTGCTTTTCGCAAGCAAAAGTCCCCCTCCGGGTACCGCATCGTTATGTGACTCCAAAAACAGCGTAAAAGCCCGTTTGCGCCGACTATTCTGCTAAACGCGGCCCATCACGGACCGGCTTACTCTTCATTTCGTTAAGATGTTCATCAGACGGTCGACTTCCTGCGTCCAGTCCGTTCCCACCGCCTTCGCGTCTTGAAGCATAAGACCGGTCACAACCGAAAGAAATAGAATCAATCGCTTGAAGGGATCGCCTTCCGCGAATTGTCCTTCTTGCTGTCCTCGGATGAATATCGGGATCAGCAACTCGATCGTCTCTTGGGGGGAATACCGCTCGATCGCTTCCTTCGCCTTGAGCGGGACGCCTTCCGACGTTTGCGCTTGTTGAACGAGTAAGAAATAATGCTTGTGGCTCTCGTCCAGCAGTTGAATCGTGAATGTCCTCAATTGCTCAAAAGGCGAGCCCTGTAACTGGTGAATATTCCGGACGGCGTTCTGGGATTCCTCGATCGCCTCTTCCACGAGCAACGCGAAGATCTGGTCCTTAGAATCAAAATAGCGGTACGATAACCCTTGGCTGATACCGGCTTCCTCCGCGATCATGCTCATCTTCGTGCCAGAGAGCCCTTTCTCTGCGAAAATTTTAAGAGCCGCTCTTTTGATCTGGTCTTTGCGTTCGTCGAGCGCTTGCTCTCTTGCTATTCTTGGCATAGGTTATCCTTCTTCCCTTTTGCGCATCGACCCGTCGATTAAGCCTGAGATGCGCGAATTTGCGCCTCGCTCACTTCCCACAGCTTTTTCGCCGCTTCCATGTCGCTCGCTTGCGCCGATGGCATCCGCGCTTGCTTGTCAGCGTAGTACCGCCCGCTTTCAAGGCTCTTTTCGTCAGTATCCGCCAGCCATACAAGCGTCTCCGCGCCCTTCTCAGGCGTTCGGGCGAATCTCTTCATGACGGCCATCGTCATCCGGGCCAACCTTCCATTGTCCTGATTGAAATTCGTGGCGACGAGCCCCGGATCAAAGCAACACGCGGCGACATTCGTGCCTTTCAACCGTTTCGCTAGCTCGGCGGTAAACAAAATGTTCGCCAGCTTCGTCTCACCGTATCGGAAATTCGGGCCGCCCTTCATATTCCCAAGAAATCCGAAATAACGCTTGGCGTTCAAATCGTCGAAATTGATGCCTTTCCTGGCCATCTTATGGCCGTGGGACGACGTCGTAATGACGCGGGCATGTTCGCTCCTCATCAGTCTATCCAGGAGCAGCGTCGTTAACAAGAACGGCGCGATATGGTTGACCGCCCAGGTCATCTCAAGTCCGTCCTCCGTCAGCTTATGATCGACGAACATGGCGCCCGCATTATTGATCAGAATATCGATCTTCGGGCACTTCGCCAACATGTCGTCTGCCGCGCGACGGATCGAACGCTGGGACGACATGTCGGCGATGAAAACGTCCACCGTGATCTGATTGCCGAAGGAAGCCAGGAGCTTAGAAGCGACCCCGTTTGCTTTGGCCGCATTGCGCGCGACGATGCCCAAATTCGTCCCTCTGGCGGCTAACTCTTGCGCGGCCGCCAATCCGATCCCGCTCGTCGCGCCAGTAATAATCGCGTATTTTCCTTCTGCGTTCCGTCCGTTCGCTTGATGTATCTCGTTCATTTGGGAGCCCTCCTCATACTAATGAATGACTCATTCATTTAATTAAAGTATATGAACGATTCATTCATGTGATGACGGATTTAGCCACCCAAAATCCGACCGTCCAGAAGCATTATTATGAACTGACCCCTTCCGACGGAATATGGCATATCTTCAAGTCCGTTACGGATTTTCTGAAAACTTGCCCTTATTCAATCCAATAATTGTTCCCGGCAGAAGCGATAATTGATGTTGATTCCGCTGCACGAAGCAGAAATGGCATATCCGCACGTCTCCCTGACAAAGGTATTATAATCTGCTCCGCAAGTTTCAAACAGGCGTGCGCTTGCATTTAGCACTACTTGATACAGACGATGATTTTCCTTGACATAAGCTGCTCGTTCTTTTTCACATCCGCTGATAATCGCATAATCCCTCATATTATATTTTTCGACGGTTTCGATCATCGGTCCAACAGCGCTATCTTCCTTTACATCGAGATTGATGATCCGATTGGCTTCACGGATCAGCGGTAAAACGTCTTCCAACAGGGTTATCTCTTCGTTCACTGCCAGACTCTTCAATTCCTCAAAGGTCAAATCCCGTACCCTCTTGCTTCCGTAAGCTGTAGTAAATACATGTTCATCATGGAGCAAAATAACAATCCCATCTTTCGTTGCTCTTACATCGACTTCAATAAGGTCTGCTCCCGCCTTCAAACCTGCAAGCACGGAGGGTATGGAATTCGGAGGAGTATTCAAGCAGCCCGTGTGGGCTGTGATCAAAGGCCATCTCATGTATTTACCACCGTACCTTCAATATTATTAACGTTTAACCTCTTCTATTAAGATGGGAACGGTCCCAGCGTTGTTTATTATTATCCTAACAAGCTATTGTTAAATCTCAATCAGCGAAATGTAAAAATTTCACCTCACTTATGATACTCTTCCTCGTTTCATTACTATCGGCGTCTTAGAACAATTTACGATATCTTCACGTACAATTAATTTTCATCAAATAATTCATCATTAAAATAACCTTATAAACAATTCTAAAAATAAATCGATTGATGTGGGAACCTTCCCATATATAGGAAGAGGTGATTTGTTGATTGAATTACACGATCATTGACATTGCAAATATTTCGGGGGTATCGAAGTCAACGGTTTCGCGCGTGATTTCCAATTCAGGCTATGTAAGTCCCGCGGCCCGTGAAAAAGTACTTACTGCAATTGAGAAACTGCAATACAAACCCAATGCTGTAGCCCGCGCTATGGTTTCCCGCCACACCAAAAATATTGGCGTCATTATTTACCGCCAGCATCATCCGATTGCCTCCCATCCATTCTACGGGAAAATATTGGACGCAATTCTGGAAAAGGCTTCGGAATTAGGGTATTCGATATTCGTCATGACGGATAAAGAAATAACCAGCAAGTCAGCGGATTTCTTGCTAGAGAAACGGGTGGACGGGCTTATACTGATAAGCCGGCTCAATCAAGAATTGGTCGATTATTTTAAGAGCTCTCAAATTCCGTTTGTCATGGTTAACGGAACATCCGATGACAGTGACGTGATTCACCTCGTCAATGACGATGAGCGGGGCGGAGAGCTGGCAGCCGAACATATGCTGTCTCTCGGTTTGACAAGAATTGCAGTCTTCGCCGGGCCCCAGGAGCACCGCAGTCACTTTTTAAGGTTAAAAGGGTTTCGGAAGACATACAGCCAAAACGGTTACGAAGTAGATGAAAATCTTATTTACTATGCTGATTCTTCGCAATTTGAAGAAGGCCATAAAGCTTTTCAATCCATATGGGAACGATCCCACAATTTACAAGCCATTTTTGCAACTAACGATATGATTGCACTGGGAGCCATCAAAGCCATTTATGAAAAAGGTATGCAGGTTCCCAAAGACATTGCAGTCGTCGGGTTTGACGATATTGATTATGCCGCGATGTCCAATCCATCTTTAACTACCGTGCACAGCGCCAAAACAAGAATGGGCCATGAGGCGGTATTGATGCTTGACGAATGGATACATGGAAATACCAGACAAACCAAAATGCAGATGTTTTCTCCTGAGCTTAAAATCAGAAATTCTACAAAAACAAAAATATTGGAGGATTAAACATGAAAAAAGCAATGAAAAGTGTTTTATCGACATTGTTGGTTTGCTCTATCGTCCTTGCTGGTTGCACACAAGCGGAAGTGAAACCAACTGCCAGTACAGATGCAAACGCAACATCTACTCCTGAGGTCGTAAGTTTAACCGCACAGACGGCGGGCATTGAAAAAACCCGTGTGGACAACCTGGTTCAGGCTTCACTGAAATTAAATGAAGAATTAAAATCCCAAGGGAAAAATATCGAAGTCAAAGTGGAAACCAAGTCTTTTGACGGCAGCTGGGCGGATTATGTGAAGCAGTTCATGCTGGCATCGCAATCGAATAAAGCGCCTGACATTTTTGCAATCGGCCATGAGTATGTCGGCATGCTTGCGGATGGCAACTACATTATACCGCTTGATAGTTTGAAGCAATCCACTGCTTATTCGGATCTTTTCCCTGTACTTTGGGAATCCGTAACCTACAAAGGCAAAGTATGGGCTGCTCCGCAGGATACCGAGGCCCGCCCTGTCTTCTATAACAAGGGTATATTGAAGAAACTGGGCTGGACTGACCAACAAATCAACGATTTACCGGAACAGGTCAAAAAAGGGGAGTTTACTCTTCAGGATATGACCCAATTGGCCCAAGAAGCTAAGACTAAAGGCGCGGCGGAGTTTGGCATCGTGCACCGTCCAGTCGACGGACCGGATTTCCAAGCGCTTGCTTATAACTTCGGTGCCAAGCTTTATGACCCGGCTGACAATAAGCTAGTATTGGATAAGAAAGCAGTCGCCAAACAAATTCAATACTACTATGATCTCGCTCAGAAAAAACTGATCCCTGATAACCTGACGACTATGGAGTGGAAAAACGTCCATAAGATGGTTGTAAACGAGAAAACTCTCTTCTATTACGGCGGGGTTTGGAACGTGAATAACTGGGTTTCCGACACCTTCCATGATCAGCTGGGTAAGGTCGATGTAAAATGGGTGAATGAGCATATGGGCATGATGCTGATCCCTGCTGCGGAAAAAGGCGGTAAGCCGGTTACTTTGTCCCATCCGTTCGCTTATACCGTTTCTGCGCAAACCAAGCAGCCTGAGCTGGTAACACGACTGCTGGAACTTGTTGCTGATCCTAAGCTTCAAACCGAACATAACGTAAAAACCTACCACCTGCCGGTTACTAAAGGCGGAGCGGACGATGCAACGTTCAAAGCTGACATCACTTTAGGCAAAGTCGCTTATATGTCCGAATATACAACCTTCCTGCCTAACCACGAAGGATTCAGTAAATACAGCAGTGCCGTATTCAAAGCCATTCAAGCCGTAGAGCTTGGAAAACAGACGCCTGATGCAGCCATGAAGGATCTCGAAGCTCAATTAAAGAACGATCTTGGCGATCAACTGAAAATCGTACAATAAATAGCCTTAGCGTTGTACCCGGTAGAGCAACTGCCGGGTATAACTTTTCAAAGGGGGGGTTCAACATGGAAAAATCGAATCGCATGACCATGATTTTGCGCAGATGGGGTTTGCCTTCAGTGATGCTGGGACCTTTCGTCCTGCTCATCTCTATTTTCTTTTTTTTGCCTGTTGTGTTAATCACAATTCTAGCTTTTACAAATATGGATTCTGCGATGCGGTGGAATTATAATGGATTGTCGAATTTCAAAAAAATGTTATCAGACCCTCATATTTTTGAAATTATTAATAACACGGTTGTTTATGTGTTTTTTACGCTCTTAATTAATGTGTTTTTGGGTTTGGCTCTCGCGCTCTTGACAACGTACTTTATTAAAAAAGAAACGGTAGGGCTAGTCGTCCGGACAATTTGGATGCTGCCGAGAATTTCACCGCCGGTCGTTTATGTATTGATCTGGCTGTGGTTTTTCGATCCGAGTGAATACGGGGTATTGAACAGTTTAAGATCGCTTTTCGATCTGCCTCCGGAAAAATTTCTGGCGGAAAACCCGATGACGGCCGTTATCTTAGCAAATGGCCTCATAGGAGCTTCCTACGGGATGATTATCTTTTCAGCCGCAATTAAATCCATCCCAGGAGACTTGTTTATGGCGGCTAGAGTAGACGGCGCATCTCACCGCTCTATCATTGCAGATCTCATTATTCCCGCTGTTCGCTGGCCTCTTATGTTTGTCACTTTATGGCAAATCATGTCCCTGCTGACTTCTTATGAATATATTTTATTGCTGACCAAAGGCGGCCCATTATATGAAACCGAAGTCTTGGCCTTGTATTCCTACCATAAAGCTTTCCAAAACTTCGAATACGGCTATGGCTCGGCTGTTGCTCTGGTGCTTGTACTCGTTGCTCTGCTCTTCTCTTTCATTTTCTGGAAAGTATTCGGAATGAGCAAGATGATTAAGGCATCGCGGATTGAATAACGGAAAGGAGGCCTAAAATTGAGTACTCAAAGAAGACGTTTACCTTCTATCGCCGCTTACGGGGTTCTGGGGATTGTCACCCTGCCTATTATCTTGATGTATATATGGCTATTGTTAAATTCCTTCGCACAAAAGATGAAATACGGCGTTATTCCGGTTGAATTTACTTTGGAGAACTGGAAATTTATTTGGTCCGATGTAGTGATAAACGGCTCCGCTTTACCTAGTATCTGGACAGCTACTTTCAATTCCTTGCTATTTGCAGGGACGCTGACTGTTTTGGAAGTCGTGATCGGGATTATGGCGGGGTACGCCCTTTCCCGTTTGAACTTTCCAGGCCGCCAAGGACTGCTGAAAACAACGATGATGCTTCATGCTTTTCCTAGTGTGGCGCTATTAATTGCTGTCTATTATATTTTGAATTTCTTAGGTTTATTTGACTCTCTCTGGGGGGTCATACTCGTCAAAACTGCTCTCCAAATTCCGATGACGGCTTGGATTATTAAAGGATTTTTCGATGATGTTTCCTGGGATGTCGAATGGGCTGGTTTAATCGATGGCTGCAATCGTTTTAAGGTATGGTACACCATTGTCATTCCGTTAATTAAGCCGGGGATCGCCGCGGTCAGTATTTTCTCTTTTTTATCCGGCTGGTCGGAGTTCCTGCTCCTGTACACCTTTATTTTAAGCGATGAGAATATAACGCTGGCGGCCTATCTGCAAAAATTGATGAGCAATCCTAATATGATCGATTATGGGCTTCTTAGTGCCGTATCCCTCTTCTATATGGTTCCGGTTCTACTGTTCTTCGTTTTTACACAACAATCTTTAATGCAAATAAGCGCAGGAGGAGGAAAACGCGTATGAAAATCGAGATGAAACATGTAATGAAATCTTTCAATAAACAAACCAATGCGGTTGATGATCTGAATATGACCATTGAAGACGGGGAATTCATTGCCCTGCTGGGTCCGAGCGGCTGCGGGAAATCCACCACCATGCTGATGCTGGCGGGAATCTACCAGCCAACCGGCGGGATGATTTATTTTGATAATGAGCCAGTGAATATGGTAGAGCCGAAGGACCGGAATATCGGGATGGTCTTTCAAAGCTATGCGCTATACCCTCATATGACTGTGCTTGAGAATATTATGTTTCCGTTAAAGCAGATGAAGGTTGCCAAAGCCGAACGAATCGTCCGTGCAAAGGAAGCTGCGGAGCAGGTGCAGCTAGGTCATTTATTAGCCCGCAAGCCGAGCGAACTATCGGGCGGGCAGCAGCAGCGCGTAGCGCTTGCCAGGGCTATTGTGAAAAAGCCCCGGTTGCTTTTGCTGGACGAACCGCTGTCTAACCTCGATGCCCGTATGAAAATTGAGATGCGAGAGGAAATCCGCCAGCTTCAAAAGGAAATCGGCATTACTACCGTTATGGTTACGCATGATCAGGAAGAAGCAATGACAATTGCAGACCGTGTTGCCGTCATGAAAGACGGGCGGCTTATCCAGTTCAGCTCGCCTATGGAGCTGTACAACCACGCAACCAATCTTTTTGTGGCTCAATTTATTGGGACGCCGCCCATGAACTTCTTGGAAGGAAACCTGATTAAAAACGGTAATAACTATCATTTTATGGAACAAAAACAAACCAGCTGCATAGGGATTCGTCCCTATGATCTCAAACTTGGCGATAGTGGGAATCTCGTGTTCAACGGTATGATCAGCTTGGTAGAGCCTCTTGGACACTCTACCCTTGTCAGTTTGAAAATCGGGAATGCCCTGGTCCGCTTATTTGCAGAACCTAATTATCAAGCAGAACGGGGAACGCCCATTGTATGTTCGACCGATATCAAATCCATCGCCGTATTCGATAAATCTACCGGACAGAGCATGAACCGAGACATATGCGTAAAGGATGTATGAATAATGAATCATGCAAATGAAGAAACCTTACTACAGTCAGCCATAGCGTATGCCAAACAAGCAGGGGATCTCATTCGCGGGCGAGTGGGCAATTTAGGAGGTATTCAGGAGAAAAAGAACGGTTCAGATTTAGTAACGGAAGTTGATCTGCTCAGCGAAACATTTTTGCGGAATAACATTTTACAAGATTACAGCGAACATTGGATTTTGTCGGAAGAAGATAACGGTAAGCTGAATTCTTATGAGGCCTTGCTTAAAAAGGGACCCGGTCTCGGTTGGATTATTGATCCGATCGACGGAACGACAAATTTCATCCATGGGATTCCATATTTTGCCGTATCAATAGGCATTGTTCGGGATCTGGAGCCAATCATCGGTGTAGTTTATAACCCGTTGACAGACGAATTGTTCCACGCCAGAAAACATTTTGGAGCTTTCTGTAATGGTGAACCTATCCAGGCGGGAAAAGAAAAGCAATTGAGCGAAGCTTTGCTTGCCGCAGGCTTTCAGGCGGAAGAGTGGGGACCTAATTCCAATGTTTTGCACCAGATGGATAAGCTCGCGGGAACCTGCCGCAATCTACGCATGAACGGAGCAGCCAGTCTCGATCTATGCTGGGTCGCCATGGGGAGGCTGACCGGATTTTGGCATAATGGGCTGCATCCATGGGATACGGCAGCGGGTGTGTTGATTGTTCGTGAAGCAGGAGGTCAAATAACCGATAATCACGGTAATCCCTATCAGCTGCATCATGACACACTAGTTGCTTCTAACGGAAAGATTCATTCTGAATTTCTATCCGGGATACACCTTTAAGGGGTTTCCAGTCTAACTGTGAAAGGACAAGCACATATGGATAACCAGAACCTCATCGCTCAGTTCCGAAATCTTACACGCAACACGAAATGGGAGCAAAAAGATAAGATTGATCTACAATTTAACAACTACCACTCACAAGGAATGGTTCGAATCGGGGACCTCTTTTATATGTCCTCGGTTGAACTTATCGAAAAGCCAGTTAAAGATGAACAACCCCAGCATGGTTACGATCGTACTCCTGGAAAGGGAATTGGCCACCTGTTTGTCTTTGATATACAGGGGAAGCTTTTGAATGAGACGCTCTTGGGTGAAGGGGACATCTATCATCCAGGCGGCATTGATTTCGATGGTAATAATATTTGGGTACCTGTCGCCGAATACCGACCCAACAGCCAATCTATTGTTTACAAAGTTGATCCGAAGACTATGAAAGCAGAAGAATCGTTTCGAGTCCATGATCATATCGGAGGATTGGTCCGTGACAAACAAAATGGAAAGCTAATCGGTAACAGCTGGGGTTCACGTAAGTTCTATGAATGGAACCAAACGGGGCAGCTGCTGCTTGTTAAAGAAAATTCGGGTCACTTTGTGGATTATCAAGACGGTCATTATGTAGGCGAGGGGAAAATGATTTTGAGCGGTATCTCGGAGCTGCCCAACCCTGCAGGCCGCAATTCTAAACCGTACGAGTTGGGTGGATTAGCCATGATAGATATGAATACGTTGGATACGATTCATGAAGCACCCATCACTGAGTTTTCTCCACAAGGGCACGTGATTACTCGTAATCCGGTGTTCGTGGAGAACGCTGGGCAAGAGATGCGGCTTTATGCTGTACCCGATGACGATCACGGGTCTATGCTGATATATGAAACAATCAATTTGAATAATAAAATATAATCTTAAGTACCTTAAGTAAGTCGAAACCGCGTACAATGGCGAATAGTCGCTTCCGAGGAGGAAGGTCATTTCTGTTAAGATAGGAAAACGGATTAAAACGACTAGGTGACGGGTCGCCTAAACGGTGATCTCCCCCTGAGTGGGGCCTCACCCCACCCTCCCCCTCTGAGACAAGTTTCCACGTCCCTTGTGCGGTAAAGGCCAAAAATTTCGCCTCACTTGTGATAAGGCTCCCCCCGATTTATCTTCACAGCCCGATAAATCTGCTCCACCAGCACCAGGCGCATCAGCTGGTGTGGCAAGGTCATGCGCCCAAAGCTAAGCTTCTGTTGGGCGCGCTTCAACACCGCGGGAGCAAGACCATTGCTCCCGCCAATAACAAAAGCCACGTGGCTGCGCCCATACGTGGCTAATTTATCGAGCTGGCCCGCGAGATCCTCGCTGGACCAGAGCTCGCCTTCAAGCGCGAGCGCGACTACGTGCGCATCAGGCTTCAGCTGCGCTAGAAGCCTCTCGCCCTCTCGCTCGCGCACAATCGCTTCCTCCGCCGGACTCATCGTCTCCGGCGCTTTCTCATCGGGCACTTCCGTGAGCGTAAGCTTCACGTAAGGCCCTAGCCGCTTGGCATATTCCGCTATGCCTAGCACCAAATACTTTTCTTTCAGCTTGCCGACGGCAGCGATCTGTATATGCAAACCTGACACTTCCCTTTTGCTGTCTCCAAAATCCGACTAACCTATTTATTCATTTTTACATCCGTTATATCTGTCATTAACCCATGTCTTACATTACTTTAATTCTCATTATTCCATGTTTTACATTACTCTAAATCTCATTATTCCTTGTTCTACATCTCTTATATCTCATTATTCCACGTCACTCATGCCTTTACGCATAATTCCGCTTCATCTTCCCTAAACCACCAAAAAAGTAGCCGGCTCCACACAAAAATCGCATTTCCGCGGCGGATCCCAATCTGCGAACTGCGTTTCCTTTAAATCGACAACATCCGGCGCATCCTCATACTCATCTACAAATCGGTCCAATGCCGTTTCCATATGCTCTTTACATACACAATACATCGTCTGCACGCTTCCTATCCTAGTTGATTGTCTTCCGTTTCCTCTAAACCGCGCATACCCGCGCACCCGTTTTTTCGTTTTCGTTTAACTTCCGTCTTACCAGTCTGTCCAAAATATCTATACACAGCATAGCAGAAAACGCCTCCCCATGTGAAGACGACAATTTTCGCACTCGACCAAAAACAAAAAAAAGCTGCAGCGCCCAAACGGTTGCCCATTCGCACATTGCAGCATCTAAAAAGCTTATTCCTCTTCTTCCTTTTCACCCAGCTTGAAATGCGTAACCTTCAGCTCTCCGTCTCGGTAAAAGCTAATTTCGATTTCATCGCCAATCTTCTTCTGCCCATACAAATATTTGCGAAGATCTATCGTACTGGCGATCGACTGCCGATCAAGCTTAACGATGACATCGTTAAACAACAACCCTGCATCCTTAGCTGGACCCACGGCTTCGAGCACGATAACGCCGTCATAGATCTCATCGGGCAGTTTAAGCTCGGGCATAGCCCCTTCCGTAACGCCCTCTGCGTCCTCCTCAGGCGCTCCGCCTTCAGCATCCGGCAGCTCTCCTTCACCGTCGTCTGCAAAGCCCTGCTGCTCCCAATACTGCTCCAGGTCCATCGTATAGACACCAAGGTAAGGACGCGGTACATGGCCAAGCTTGATCAAGGATTCCACAATAGGCATAGCCAGATTGATCGGAATAGCAAAGCCGATTCCTTCAACGCCGAGATCAGCTATTTTCATGCTGTTGATCCCAACCACGCGTCCGTTCAAATCAATAAGCGGCCCGCCGCTGTTTCCTTGATTGATGGATGCGTCGATCTGGATAACCTCTTGCTCCCAGTCGTACACGCCATCCTGGTTCAGTGATACCGGGACGATTTGTTTTGTCTTGCTCACGCTGCCCGTTGTAACAGACTCCCCTAGCCCTAACGGATTACCGATCGCAATAATATATTCAGCTGGACGCAAAGCGGATGAATCGCCAATTTCCGCAACGACATCAATACCCTTGGCATCAATCTCAAGCACGGCTAGATCCGTAATTTGATCCTTGCCGACGACGCGGGCCTCGCGAGCCTCGCCGTTCATAAGAACGACCATCACCGCCTGCGCCTGGTCTATGACATGATAATTCGTTATGATGATCGCTTTGCCATCCTTCTTGCTAATAATGACGCCAGATCCGACGCCCACATCACGCAGCGTCCCCTTTTCCTCCGAACCCTCAGGAAGCGCCTCGCCATTGCCGATCCCTAGTGCAAACATCTGTTGATTAATGACGCTTACGACGGCCGGCCTTACTTTCGCGGAAGCTTGTATGGGACGCTCGAGCGGATCAATCGCTTGAACGCCGCCAGCAGTCGCTACTGTCCCTGCGCCATTGCCGATACCCCCGCCGCCTCCAAAAACAACGCCGAACAACAGCGTAGCGGCAACCGCGCTTGTAATCGACGATACGAACGCAATGCGGACATTGGACCATTTGCGCCCGCCGCTTCTATATGGAAATACAAAGTCTCTCTTCTTACTCTCGCGAGCAGCACGCTTGGAAACTTTGGTCGAGTAAAAATCGTCGTCGAATAAGCTCATGACTATCGCTCCTCTCGATGTCTGAGACATCAAGACTATTTTTTTCAATCTAGGAATGTTTTCGGAAGAAATGACTAAAATAATAATAGATTCGGACGATCAAGCGTAAACGGCTATCGCCTTCATTAGGCGGCAAAAGCTCGTTTCGCGGAGAAATATAAGAATCCTGATAAGCTTCAAAAACTTATAAATTCTTATATTTTCAAAAATATTTCTTTTTGTTTCTAAATAGTCGATCCGCCAAAGGAGAGTTGCTGAGATGAAAGCGAAAACCCCCGTTGCATGGGAGCATGTGCAGCTTGCTGCAAAACTAGCAGATTTAAAGGATGACCACTATCGTACCGTTCTGACCTTAAGCGCTATGCTAGAGTTATTCATAGATAAGGGCATTCTAACTAGAGAAGAGCTAAGCGCCAAAGCCGATGCACTCGATGCCCAGCTGGAATCGGTTATTTCCGCTTCACTTCATCCCATGGCGTAGGCTTATCGTGGTACGTTGCCCGCAGGGGATGCTCCTCTTTCTTATAAAATATTCCGTGATCCTCCAAGATAGTATTCACGGTCAGCATCGCCAAATCCATTAAGTTATGATCAAGGCTCAAGTGAGCCAAATAGACACGTTTCGTTCGATCCGTCATGAGCTCCAGCAGCGCTTCGCCTGCTGCCACATTGGATAAATGGCCTACATCGCTCAATATCCGGCGTTTTGTATTCCAGGGGTAGCGGCCCATCCTCAGCATCTCGGTATCATGATTCGCCTCCAGCACCAGCACATCCGAGTCGATAATGTGGCGCTTGACCTTTTCGCTAACATAGCCAAGATCGGTCGCCAAACTTAGCTTTTCGCCGTTCTCAACGAAGCAATAGCCAACAGGCTCAGCCGCATCATGCGAGATTGGATAGGACTGCACAGCCATTGAACCGAAGGTTACTTCTTCGCCCGTTTGCATAAGTACACGTTTCTCTGGGGCAATCGTGCCGACATGTCTTTCCATTGCGGCCCATGTTGCCTCGTTTGCATAAATCGGTAAATCATACTTGCGGGCAAAGGCGCCCAAGCCTTTAATATGATCGGAATGCTCATGCGTAACAAACAGCGCGTCCAATTGATGGCCCGCCACTCCCCGCTCGCGCATGAGCTCATCCAGCTTCTTTGCGCTCATTCCTGCATCAACAATGACCATCTTCTCGTTTCCTTGAACAATTGTCGCATTGCCGGTTGAACCGCTTCCCAAAACCGTAAATCGAAGTCCCATAATGCTCTTTCCTGTCCCTTCTCCCGCTCCCGTTAACGTAAACCGTTCGCTGCCGCTTCCCCTTGCTCTTCATCCGTTGCAACCTCGCCGTTAATCGCATGCACATAAAATAAATGGCCGTCCTCCAGCATAACACGCCATGACGGTGCGGATACTTGTTTCTCCGAATCAAAGATCTGACCTTTATAGCCCAGCTGAATATCAGAAATGACCGCCCCATCCGGCAAATAGGTCTCAATCAAGCTCGCTACGACCTTAGCTGCAGGCAATACCTGTTTCGCTTCACCAGATCCAAGCAGCTCTACCCGGTCCTGAAGGAACGAAATAATTTTTTGGTCGCTGATATACAGCATCAGCTTCACATCAAACATCGGACGCCCGTCTACGACCCGGTAGAGGACAAATTGATCCACGCTGCTGTTTAACAAATCAAACTCATATTGGTCAAGCTCGGGGATATAATCCCCAAGCGTCTTTAATAATTCTTTTTTCGAATAAATAATCGTGCTGTCTACCGGCTTGTCCAAAATAATCGGCTCTGCATTTTTTCGGCTGTCGGAGTGCAAAATGTAGGGTAGATCTCCCAGCTCCGGCGTTTCCAGCGGCAGACTGGCTTCAAGCGAAATACGTTTTTGCTGCATAAGCAGCACCTTATCCTGCGGCAGCTCTGCCGTGTTAACGTTCATGTTGAGCTGCTCTCTAATATCCAGCCAAAGCTGATACCCCAGCAATATATTAAGCAGCAAAAACGAAATAATAAGCACGGTTTTCGCTCTTCCCCAATCCACTCGCCTTCACCTCCGACCGTCCATAATCTCGCTATTTCCCATCTCCGAAGAACTGGTTTGCTCCGCTGCCAGACAATGCCGCTGCTCCTGTCCCGAGTGCTGCTGTTGCCGAGTCTGTATCTTCGCTGCCGCCGTCAACCGAGCCTTGCGCAGACGAGTCCAGCTGCTGATCAGGCGGCTCGTAGCCGATCGGATACGCGGCTGTCAGCATTTCTTCCGTACCATCCTTCAAGCGGACTGCCCAAACGGGAGTGAGCCGGAGCTGTTTCTCATCAACCGGTGCTGCTTGCAAAGCCGGGAACAAGGCAGTGACCTCGTTGCGGCTTTTGTAAGCTTTAAGAATTTCCTGCAGCTCATCGCCACCCGGCAGCCACCGCACGCTTCGGGATTCCGACTGCGGTCCCAGCGTTATGAGCGATCTTGAATATTCCGTTACAACGCCTTGCTGGAGAGTAAGCTTCATATAGCCATACCGGAACGGCGGCGTCTGAATGACCGGATACTGCTCCACATACTGCTTGAACCTGATATCCTTGCCTTCGCCACCAGGAATCGCGTTCACGAACCGGTGTACGCCATCCCATCCGCCATGCTGGTTTACAAAGTCCACAGATGCATATACATTATCGCTTAACAGGTTTTCTGTAATTTGCGGCGCACTCGGATCGGTATAGCTGATCCATTTGCCGTTTTGCTCCACCTGCAAGCCACGTTTGCCATCTGTGTAAATTTGCGAGCCGCCTCGGTCCTCCAGCGCTCTTGTCGTGCTTGGATCAAAAAACAAGCTTCGTTGCATCAAATCCGGCGAGTAGGTCTCGTATGGAAAGAGCATTTCGGTTGATTGAAGAGGCATAAGCGGGATATAGAGGCCGTCTCCCGTCATGGAATATTTCGGCTGGTACTGCCCGAAGCCAACGTAATCCTGCACGTCACGTACCGTCAAATCCGCGCGAACCGATTCGTAGACCATTTCACCGTCTGAACTAAAGAAGAAAGTTCGGATTTCCTCCGTACCTGTTGTCTTGAATATCCAGATGCGGTCAATCGTCTCGTTCAAAAACAGCAGATCACCCTCCAGCTTCAGCAGCTTTTGCAGAAGCTCCACCGGAATACCGTTTTCGAACCGCAGCTCGATCCCGATATCATTCTTCCGAATTTCTTCCCAGTCCAGCACATCTGACGGGCTCCGCTGGAACCCCTTAAATTCTCTACCCTGAATACGCTGATTAAGAATCATCTCGTAGAACTGTGTGCCTGGATAAATAACGGTATGCTTATTTCCGCCCAAATGAATGACAAGCTCCTCCGGAAAAATAACGCTCTCTACGCTCGTTGCCGTACCCATCGGCTCGGCATTGACGTAATCCTGGTCGCTTCTCACCGTTGCGCCGAGGCCGGGCATACTGTAAGCCAGCAAATAACTTTGCAAAAGGCTCAATGCCACAAGAACGATAAGCATGGTTGTCTTTATTTTTTCCTTCATGCCAGCACACCCCCTTCCTGCAGCAGCGGAAGTGTGAACGTAACCGTTGTTCCTTCATTAAGCTCGGAATGCAGCGAAATTGTACCGCCATGTGCCTTCACAATTTCCCGGGCAATCGAAAGTCCGAGACCTGTACCGCCCATATTACGCGAACGTGCCTTATCCACCCGATAGAACCGGTCAAAAATACGATCCAAATCCTTTTTAGGGATCCCGATTCCCGTATCCTTAACGCTGATCGCCAGCAATGCCGAATCAGCCGGGGTCTTCGCCGTTAGCTCAATGGTGCCGCCGTCCAGTGTGTATTTAATCGCATTGGAAAATAAATTATCTAGCACTTGGTCAATTTGGTCGCGGTCCAGCCAAGCAGATTCAAGCCCATTATCCACGCGAACCGCAGCCTTTATAGACTTTTGTCTAAGCTGGAATGAGAACCGGTCGGCTACCTCGTCCAGCATGTCATGCACATTGGTCTGCCGCCGGCGGAGCGGTGCTTGATTCGAATCAAGCCGCGAGAGATGCAGCAAATCGGTAACGAGCCGAATCATCCGTTCCGTCTCGTTGCGGATAACACCGACAAAGCGCTCCGACAGCTCCCTCTCCTCGAGCGCACCGTCATTGAGAGCCTCTGCATAACTCTTGATTGTCGTTAGAGGGGTACGCAGCTCATGCGATACGTTTGCTACGAACTGACGTCGCGATTGCTCTAGCTTCTCTTGCTCCGTTACATCCTGAAGTACCGCAATGGTTCCCGTTATCCCCTTGTCACGGCGATGAATCGGTGTAAAAGTCGCCCGCAGATGACCCTCGTCGCTGTCGCTCATATCCTGCTCATCCATATTCCGCTCAATTAGCAGTGTCTGGCCCCGCCCTTGCTGAAGCTCGTCCAAACGCTGCTCCGACAAATCGAATAGCTCAGATAACAAAAGCCCTTCAAAGGTGCGTACATCAAGCAGCTCCAGTGCCCGCCTGTTCCATACAATGACCTTGCCATTCTCGTCAGCCGCAACGACGCCATCGCTCATATTCGATAGAATGGAAGCCAGCTTCTCATTCTCCTCTTCATTAACCGACAGCGCTTCCTTCAGCCTGATCGTCATGTCGTTAAAAGCGACACTCAGGCTGCCGATTTCATCATCGCCGAGCACCGGAACCTGAAGATCGAATTTCCCCTGCGCGATTGCCTCTGCTTGCCGCGTCAGACCCTGAATCGGACTCGTAATGGTGTGTGCCAGCAGAATGCCCAGCACACCCGTAAGTCCCAGCGCTATCAACGTTCCCGAAAAAAAGATTTGATTGACCCGGTTTACCGTTTCATAGAGCTCATTCATAGATGCTACGACATATACAACCCCGACCACCTTGTTGTCGTTGATCGTCACCGGCTGCGCAATCATCTTCTTGCGTGTATTATCTTCATCAATAATTTCTTGTTCGTTGTCGGTTATGTTTTGGAGTGCCCTGCTCACGGCCAGCGACTTGTTCTTCTGGCCGATATATGACTGGTTGCCCTGGACAGAGGTTGCTACCATCTTGCCGTTCGAGTCCAGCACCTGTACCTCAGCGCCGCTGATACTGAACAGATTGCGTACCACAAGGCTAAGATCCTCCGTCGTGCTTTCTGATGAATCGCCTTCGGTATCCGGCTTAGCCGCTAAGCTCGGAGCAGCAAACTTCGATAGAATATCGGCCTGCTCCTTTAAATTTTTGGTGAAACTGTCGATCAGCGAGTTTTTTACCGTGCTGATGAAATAAACGCCAATCAGCTGCATCGCTACGAGTATAAGCAGCAAATAAATAATGACCAGCTTAACTTGAATGGTTCGGAAGAAGCTCTTGCCCTTCATCCTACGCGAAGCCCCCAGACTTGGAATTGCGCATCATATAACCGAGACCGCGCCGGGTCATAATGTACTCCGGACGGCTTGGATCATCTTCGATCTTCTCACGGAGTCTCCTAATCGTAACGTCGACTGTCCGCACATCGCCGAAATACTCGAATCCCCACACGGCTTGCAGCAAATGCTCGCGCGTCATGACCTTACCACTGTTGCGAGCCATATAATAAACGAGCTCGTACTCCCGATGAGTCAGGTCGAGAGGCTCGCCATCCTTGTATACCACGTACATATCCGTATCAATAAATAGGTTGAACAGCTTAAAGCCCTGCTGTTCCTGCTCAGCAGGCCCACCTGCCGCACTCGCATGATCATCGCCGATAGCTCCCGCCGCCGGCTTCTGCTGTCTGCGCAGATGCGCCTTAACCCGGGCAAGCAGCTCCCTTGTACTGAACGGTTTTGTCACATAATCATCAGCGCCCAGCTCAAGACCAAGCACCTTATCAATTTCCGTATCCTTGGCTGTGAGCATAATAATCGGCATTTGCAGCTTGGCCCGCACTTCGCGGCAAACATCCATACCGTCCTTTACCGGAAGCATGAGGTCCAGCAAAATCAAATCCGGAAGCTCTTCAAACGCAAGGCGCACCGCTTCTCCGCCATCGAAAGCGCAGATGACCTGATGCCCTTCCTTCTCTAAATTAAACTTTATAATATCGGCTATCGGCTGTTCGTCATCGACCACTAATATTTTTCCGTGCATCGCCACACCCGCCCGTCGCTTGTCCTTTGTAAAAACACAAGAATTGATAAGTTTTAATTTGCCGTCTTATGTCTTCGTATATCTCACCGCGCAACGAACTTTGCCTCCAAAAGACGGCGACAGCCGTTTACGCTTGTAACTTCTATTTTAACACACGTTATCCTTTACTTCACAATGAAACTTCCCTCATGTTAGCAAGGTTTTTCCTCTAATCTTATATAAGACACCCTTTGGTCAAACAAGCGTAAACAACTGTCGACGTCCTCATTGTCATAAGCTGTCGTTTAGAAGAGATATATGAGTAAATTTACAAGTGAAAACATCTATATAAAAAAAGAAGAATCACTTCGCCTTATGCGAGAGTGATTCTTCCTGATCTAATTTGGGTATATATTATAAGTACTTTAACGGGTTTTGCAAAACACCGTTCTTGTGCACTTCAAAATGCAAATGAACGCCTGTGGAATTTCCCGTGCTGCCCATAATGCCAATCGTGTCACCCTRCTCAACCACAGCGCCTACCTTTGTTTTGTATGAGCTTAGGTGGCCGTAAACCGTGGTATAGCCGTTTTTATGATTGATAATAATCGTTTTGCCTAGTCCTGGCTTCGTTCCGACGAATTCGACGATGCCGTTATCGGAAGCATGAATGTTCTTGCTCCCCGTTAAATCGATGCCGTTATGCATACGACCCCAGCGCTGACCGAACTTGCTGGTTAGCCGCGAACCGGAAACCGGCATTGCAAAGTTGCCCGTTCCTTCGCCGATAATAACCTTTGTGCCCCGCACGACAATTTTCGGAGTAGCTTCCTTGATGACCTCTTTGGTAAGAAGCTCTTCGGAGACCACATATCCGTTCTGCTTGACGATGCGATATGTTAATCGTTTCGAGCCTGACGTTCCTTCAGATAAAGTCTTGGACTCGCCTACGCGCATGTCCTCATTTTTCCTAATTTCAACTGGCGGCTCGATCGTTTCAACCTCCACCAGGTTTTCCGTCGTCTTCACCGTAAGCTCAGGCTGAAGTACCGTCAAATCAAGCACATCGCCGATCGTAATCTTATCATCCTTAATCCATGCGTTGTTCTTATAAATAACCTCTGGTGAAATATCAAACTTCTGTGCGATACAGCCCACGCAGTCTCCAGCTTGTACCGTGTATTTGGTAGGCTGAATGCTGCCTTGCACGAGCATCTTGTAAATCGATTCCGCTTCCATGATCTGCTCGGGATCCGTATCAATGGACTCGGTCATAACTGCCTCAATGAACTCGACCTCGGTGACCTCGCGGCCAGGCGTCTTGGATGCCGGCTTAGTCTCTGCCGCTGGAGCAGCGGTTCTGCTGGCGTCAAAGGAGAGAGATTTGACTTCCTTTGTATCTTTCTTCGCTGCGGCAAGCTCGGGTGCAAACTTACTCTGCACACGCATTAAAACCTCATCCGCTGTCTGCTGATCCTTCACAATGCCAACGACTTTACCATCAACCTTTACTTCGACACCAACCGCATGGGAAGCAAACAAGCCTTCAAGCTTGTCCAACGTACCATCCGTATCCGGTGTTCCTTTAAAAGCATGATCCGCTTCGTATGTAATTGTTCCAGTATCCAGCACCATGTTAATTCCAGGATTGGCTTGCTGAACCTCTTCGGTTTCTAGCAGAACAAGCTGCTCTACTTCCTGTGGATCATTCACGGTTCCAACTGCTGTGCCATTCATATATACGTTATAAAATTCGACTGTGTTTGCTTGGACATATTGGATTCCGCTAAAGCCGGCTACTGTGAGGAGTACGAGAGCTCCGCCCGCTAGCTGGACCGGTTTCTTGCGCCAAAATGGCGTTTTGACCTTATCGCTTACGGGTTGTTGCTGTGTCTTGCCATTCAAGTGTTGCGATCGGTCATGCCGAAAGTACTGGATCGTTTGATTCCATACCTTCTGAATCCGACCTTGGTCCCTGAAATCGGTCATGATTGTCTCCTTTTCGCGCTTATGCTACTAAATTTCCGGCTTCCGACAATAAAAAAAGGCGAATTATCCCGTCGGATCGCTCGCCTAATACTTTAACATATGCCCAACAATTGGGGCAACCTTTACACAACATTCAAAATATTAATATTTCTTCAGAATGTCCATCATTTGGGTATATTCCGTCTTGTCGAGATGCTGTGCCATGATCTGTTGAATCGCTGTCAATTCTTGTTCCGTCAGACCATTTTCGATATATTGAGAGATGGTTTGCCACGATTCCTGGGGCAATTTACTCATTAATAGGCCAAATAGCTCATCCTTGTCGGCATCGCTCATTTGTTCCTTTACTTCCGTTAATTCCTCTGTCGTCATCGCCGTTTCGGTGCCCTCTGCTCCTGCGGTTCCTTCTTCTACGTTCCCGGTATCCTCAGGTGCAGCACTGCTGCCCGCCTGGGTGCCGCCGCCGATTCCGATATCGGTAAGCGGAGGATCGGAGGCCTGGCTAAAAGCGTCTACCGAGGCCGGAGGGTCGCTTTGGCTGGTCTCTTCCTCATTGGTTTGCTGCTCTTTTTCGTCAGTCGTTTTTATTTCTTCCTTCACTGCCGTATCGGTTGTAACCAGCGGATCTGCACCCCAAAGCTTACCCCATACTCCCGACATGGCCATTGGCGGCACCTCAAGCGGCAAATTGAATTGCTTTAATATCGTTTCGACATAGCTTGTGACAATATATCCCGTTGTCCAAATGCACAAAAAGCTTAAAATCAGCCCTGAGGCAACCAGTTTAGCCAGCCATCCCACTCGTTTTAACATGAGCAACAATCCCTTCGTCCCACAGCCTCTACCACGGAAAATATCAACTGTAGTTACCATAATCTGTTATATACCATTATGGTCAAGATTAGGGACAGACATTCTCTTTTCCGCATTATATTCCCATTGTCTGCATGTTTTGTGCTCCATCTGCGCAATCTACTTGTTAAGGTTAAGTGGGAGAAAGATTTGAAAAACGAGCAATCTGGACAAGACAAGGAGCAGCCTGATCAAGAATTAGCAGCCATTATTGCCAAACAGCGGTGACTGCTTGCCACTGAACTAACGGCATTATGCCTGCTAATATCGGCGTGCTGCACGGTCAATCTGTCTACGCAGGAAACAAAAAAAGGATGGCTCCTATGAGCCATCCTTTTTCTATAAAGATTCTATTCGTAAATTGGACGAACGGGATTCGTTTGCTCACGGTTACGGCCAACGGAGAAGATCGCAATTGGGATACCGGTAAGCTCAGAAACACGGTTCAAATAGTTGCGTGTGTTGACTGGAAGATCATCAAGCGTTTTCGCGCCTGAAATATCCTCTAACCAGCCTGGGTGTTCTTCGTAAACTGCTTCGCACTCGGAAACCATTTTCAGGCTTGCAGGGTACGTTTCAATCACTTCGCCGCGTAATTTGTAGCCTGTGCAAATTTTCACGGTTTCAAGGCCAGTAAGAACGTCTAGCGAGTTAAGGGAAAGACCTGTAATTCCGCTGACACGGCGCGCATGGCGAACCACGACCGTATCGAACCAACCTACACGGCGAGGACGACCTGTTACCGTGCCGTATTCATGACCTTTGTCACGAATCAATTGGCCAATTTCATTATCCTGCTCCGTTGGGAAAGGACCATCGCCTACGCGAGTCGTGTAAGCTTTTGCAACACCGATAACTTGTTTGATTTTCGATGGACCCACGCCAGAACCGATACATACACCGCCAGCAGACGGGTTAGAGGACGTAACGTACGGGTATGTTCCTTGGTCAATATCAAGCATTACGCCTTGAGCGCCTTCGAACAATACCTTCTGTCCTGCATCAATTGCGTCGTTAAGAACTACCGATGTATCCGTTACGTATTTACGTAAAATTTCCGCATAACCAAGGTAGTCACTCACGATGGAATCCGCATCCAAATGCGATCCGCCGTATACTTGCTCGATCAATTGGTTTTTCTCGATAATGATGCTGCGAACTCTTGCTTCGAATTCCTCTGCATCCATTAAATCAGCGATACGAATACCGTTACGCGCTGCTTTATCCATGTAGCAAGGGCCGATCCCTTTGCGAGTCGTACCGATTTTGTTATCGCCTTTACGGTCTTCTTCAAGCCCGTCAAGCACGAGGTGATAAGGCATAATAACATGAGCGCGGTCACTGATCTTCAAGTTGTCCGTCGAGAAGCCGTTATCATGGATATAGTTAATTTCGTCAATCAGTGCTTCCGGATTAATAACCATTCCGTTACCGATGACGCAAGTTTTATTATGATTGAAAATACCCGATGGAATCATCGTCAATTTATACTTTTTGTTATCAATAAGGATCGTGTGTCCGGCATTGTTTCCTCCTTGGTAACGAGCGACGACGTCGGCTCCCTCTGCCAAGTAATCAGTGATTTTGCCTTTACCTTCGTCTCCCCACTGTGTACCAACAACAACAACCGTAGACATAATTATACCCCCGTCCGGTGTTTATAAGCACCGAAAATTACCGTTCAAATGCTGCAGCACGAGATTTCCTTTATTTAAAGGATTCAATCGCATCGTGATACAAGTCAAAAGACAGCATTAATAGTGTAGCAGTCCATCTGCGAGAAGTCAAACTAAAAACGAACAATCGCATAGTTACCCATGCAATTGTTCGGAAATTCAAGATGCCTGCATCGGATCCTGATGCGCACGGTCAATGCTAACGAATTTATTGTATTTTTTGAGAAATACCAGCTCGACCGTACCTACTGGCCCATTCCGCTGCTTGGCAATGATAATCTCAATAATATCTTTTTTCTCGGACTCTTTATCGTAATAGTCATCCCGGTAAAGGAAGGACACGATATCAGCATCTTGCTCAATCGAACCTGATTCCCGAAGATCGGACATCATCGGGCGTTTATCCTGCCGCTGCTCAACACCCCGGCTAAGCTGTGAAAGTGCAATGACCGGCACCTCAAGTTCACGTGCGATTTGCTTCAGCGTCCGTGAAATCTCGGATACCTCCTGCTGCCTGTTCTCGCCCGCTTTACCGCGGCCGGAGATGAGCTGCAAGTAATCGATCATAATCATGCCAAGCCCTTTTTCCTTCTTCAGGCGACGGCATTTGGCACGAATCTCAGCTACCGTAATCCCCGGTGTATCATCAATAAAAATTTGTGCTTCCGACAAGGAGCCGATCGCCATCGTCAGCTTTTCCCAATCATCGCCTTCCAGATGGCCTGTACGCATGCGCTGTGCATCAACATTCGCTTCGGCACAGATCATACGTTGAACCAGTTGAGCCGCTGACATCTCCAGACTGAAGATAGCCACCGTCTCCCGGGCGCGAACGCCGACATTTTGCGCAACGTTAAGCGCGAATGCTGTTTTACCTACGGAAGGACGGGCAGCAACGATTATCAAGTCGCTTCGTTGGAAGCCGGCTGTCATTCGGTCTAGATCGGTAAAGCCCGACGGAATACCCGTCGTGCCTCCTTTGTCCTGATACAACTGCTCAACCTTCTCGAATACCTCCATTAATACATCCCTAATGGAGATGAACCCGCTGCCTGAGCGTCGGTTCGATATTTCAAGAATTTTCTTCTCGGCATCCCCAAGCAGGACGCCTACATCCTCCGAGTTGGCGTAACCGTCGGATACGATGTTCGTTGCGGTGCGGATCAAGCGCCTAAGCATTGATTTTTCTTCAACGATTTGTGCGTAGTAGTCAACGTTAGCTGCCGTTGGAACCGAGTTGGCCAGCTTCGCTAAATAGCTGACTCCCCCGATTTCCTCAAGCAGATGCTGATCCTGCAAATGCGCGGTCAAGGTCACGAGATCGACCGGTTGATTGTTCTCGGCAATCTCGACCATTGCTTCATAAATTTGTCTATGAGGACCGCTATAGAAGTCTTCGCTGCGCACCCGCTCCATGGCTGTTATGAGCGCTTCCGATTGCAGCAATATGGCTCCGATGACAGCTTGTTCAGCCTCTAGGTTTTGCGGTGGAACACGGTCAAACATCAGCTCAGTACTCATGGGAACCTCCTAAAAGATTTGCGGAGCAAACCTACTTCTTAAGCATAAGCGAAGGCTTGCGTAGCAATGCTGCTTCACAAGCCTAATCGCTTTCTATTCTTCAGCCGCCTGAACGCTCAGCTTTGCTTTTACTTCAGGGTGCAGCTTTACGGTAACTTGCGTGACGCCAAGCGTACGGATTGGATCCTCCAGCTCGATTTTGCGTTTATCGATCTTAATGCCCTGTGCTGCCAAAGCTTCGCCGATTTGCTTGCTCGTGATGGCGCCAAACAATCTTCCGCCCTCGCCAGCCTTCGTCTTGATTACGACAGTCATTTCTTCCATCTTCTTGCCAAGCGCCTGCGCGTCTTCTTTTTCCTTTTCCTTACGCTTCTGTTCGGAAGCATGCTGAACCTCAAGCGTCTTCAGGTTGCCGTCCGATGCCAGCTTCGCCAGTCCTTGCGGCAATAGAAAATTACGTACATACCCTTCGGAAAGATCCTTCACTTGTCCTTTCTTCCCTTGTCCTTTAACATCCTGCAAAAAGATCACTTTCATTCAAATAACCCCTCTTCCGTTTCAATTTCATCCAAAACCTTCTTTAGACGTTCTGCTACTTCGACTACGGACCCCTCAAGCTGTGCGGCAGCATTCGTCAAATGGCCGCCTCCGCCCATTCTTTCCATAACAACCTGTACGTTCATATGGCCAAGCGAACGAGCGCTAATGCCGATGAGACCGTCTGCCCGCTCCCCAATAACGAAGGAAGCAAGGATATCCGTCATATTCAGCAGCGTATCCGCTGATTGAGCGATGAGCAGCTGCGAATATTTACGACCGGTTTCTGTTACTGCAATAGCCACATGCTCATAAAGCACCTCGGCATGCTTGATAATTTCCGCCTTGCGCACATATTCCTCAAGGTCTTCCTTCAGCATCCGCTGAATCATCATCGAATCGGCGCCATTTCGGCGCAGGAATGATGCAGCCTCGAACGTTCTCGCTCCCGTACGAAGCGAGAAGCTCTTGGTATCGACCGTAATGCCGGCAAGGAGTGCCGTTGATTCTCTGACATCAAGCACGACACGGTCATGAATATACTGAAGCAGCTCCGTAACGAGCTCGCAAGTCGAAGAAGCATAAGGCTCCATATAGACTAAGATGGCATTAGCGATAAATTCCTCGCTGCGGCGATGATGATCGACCACGACGATACGCTCAGTCTGCGTAAGCAGCTTTGGCTCCTTCACCATGGATACCTTATGGGTATCCACAACCACAGCCAATGTCTGCGGGGTAATCAATGCGGATGCCTGCTCCGGTGAAACAAACCGCTTAGACAGCTTCTCGTCTTCCCGGATAAGCTCCATCATTTTCTGAATGGCGGGGTTAACGCCTTCCAACACGATGTAGGCTTCCTTGCCGAATATCTGCGCAGCCTTCATCACGCCGATCGCTGCCCCGATGGCATCCATATCGGGCATCTTATGCCCCATGATGACCACATTGTGGCTCTCTTTAATTAGATCGCGAAGGGCATGGGCAACAACCCGCGCGCGTACGCGTGTCCGCTTCTCCACTGCATTCGACTTGCCTCCGTAAAAGGATTGCCGGCTTCCGACCTTGACTGCGGCCTGATCACCACCGCGCCCGAGCGCGATATCAAGACTTGTATGCGCCCACTGGCCAAGCTCGGTAATATGCCCAGCCCCCGCCGCAAACCCGATACTGAGCGTTACCGGGATTTTATGGTCACCGGTAATCTCCCTTACCTCGTCGAGAACGACAAATCGTGACTGTTCAAGCTGTTTGAGCGTTCGCTGATCGGTCACCAAAAGAAAGCGGTCCGAGGTGAGTCTTTTCAAATAAATTTGAAATTTTTGCGCCCATTCGGTAATTTCCGTGGTGACCTTCGCCAGCATTGAGCTGCGCTGGTGATCGTCCAGACCCTGTGTAACTTCCTCTAGATTATCGATCATCACAACGCCGAGAACAAGCTTCTCATCATCGTATTTTCGGCCAAGCTGCCAAAGATCCGTAATGTTTTTGACGTATAGAATGCGTTCCTTCGGTTTGAAGATCAGTTGGTATACTTGGGAACCTACCGTTGCTTCAATGGTACCCTCCCGCTCCTTCACCTGCTGCAGGGACGGAAAGAGCTCCGCAAGCGGCATGCCGATGACCGTTTCCCGATTCGCCATGCCTGCAATATAAGGATTATGCCATTCTACGATTCGATCCTCATTATATAAAATAATTCCGAAAGGAAGCTCGCTGACAACATCGTTGCCCGCTTTCTTCACTCGATAAGACAACGTGCCCAAATACGATTTAAGGTCTTTGCGAAAGGCTTTTTCCGCCATTACCGTATAAAATAAAACACCGCCGGTGAACAGCAGTCCGAGCAGGCCTAACAGCCACTCGAACCAGGCAAGCGTCACCGACATAAGCACCATCAGTACAAACGACCATACCTGATGCATGCCGTGCCAACGTGTAACCAAAAACTTCGGCATTTCCTATCCGCTCCTGTGCTATGGTTTCGTAAACGACTTGCGGATTGGAAAAGCAGTATCCAGCACGCCAATTAAACTTAACGGCGGGATCAATAACACCGGAATCGCAATAAGAACCGGTACCGCTTTATTCCATCCTCGCTGATGAGCAAGGAAAAAGAAAAATCCGACAGCCTGAAACGCAAAAACAAAACTAAGCAACGGAACCAGGTTAAGCAATGCGACAGCAAAAAAAGAATCATTTGTCGTAGACGAGAACATCTCCATGATGTAAGAAATCAAGTACAATACGACCAGCAAACGCGGCAAACGCCACTCTCTTGCGCGTGTAAACCTTGGCACATCCGGTCCGCCGCTCCACTTTACCGCCCTGCGGGCCACAAACTGCCCAACAACGGTGATCATGAGTGAAATCATAATGAAGGTGATCGGAATAGAGTTCACCATCGTATGGATCACGATATCCGTCAGCTCTGAATCCCATTCTGTTGGAAGGTAGCTCTGTGACATGAGATCCTCTACAGAAACGCGAACGAATGAGCTCAGCTCTTTAATGAGCGAAATATCCAAGAACACCTCGAATATGAGCAGCTCAAGCATCAATTGCGCGAGAACGACAACGCCAACCGTCCGAATAACCTTTGAGGCGGGTGCTTGCTTCATATACAAGTGACCCATCACGATAGACGGTATTAGAAAAAATAACCCGATAATAAGCGTGGCCGGTCCACCGATAATGAATGCCAGCACCCATACAGGAAGCAGATGCAGTACAAATGCCTTTGGCGACAGGGTCGTATAGAGCACGACATAAGGCACCATAAGCAGCAGCATGGTAATGACATTTAAGAGCGGTACTAGAAGGGACAATAATAAAAGGAGTGCCGCACAGCTCCACAGCACTGGTTTCAAGCCGGTTCTCAAACCGTTCACCTCTTGCTCATATAATCTGGTTTCTTACGAAACTTTTACAACTCATTATAGCATAAAAGCTAAACATATCACGTACATTCCCGCCTGCGACTGCACTTCCCAAAAAAACAAAAAGACGGAACCGTCACTCCATTCCGTCTCTGTTCTTATTAGTTTGCCCTGCGCGATTTGAAAATAGTACCTGCTGGCGTATCGAATACTTGATATTTCTTATTAATCCTGCAAAATATTATGCTGGTCCATAATAATTTTCTGGCAGTAGTCGATAATTTCACTTCTGCGCACGATTCCGATAAACCGGTTCCGGTCATCGACGACGGGCACGAAATTTTGCACCTTCGCCAACGAGATGAGATCATCCATATTGGCATCGATCCGGACGGTCTTATTGTTCATGCGAAGCGGCACATCGATGAGCCTCACCTTATTGGTCTGATCCAGCGTCAGATCGGCATGATCCTTGACATACCATAACAAATCGCCTTCTGTAACGGTGCCAGCATAACCGCCGTCATCATTAATAATAGGCACTGCAGTATAGCGGTGGTACTCCATTTTCTCCAGCGTTTGTCTTAAGGTCGCATCCTGGGTGAGGCAAACAACCTCTTGCTTCGGCAATAAAAAAAACGCGATATTCATTTTCCCCAACAACTCCGTTCCGTTTGCTCATTCCATTACTTATGGTCGAAGGCAGCAGACGGATCGGAGCAAGCAGTTCAATTACTGCTTGGAGGTTTCCTCGCTGCTTGTAAGCGTGCCTACCTCTTTCACCTTGTTCACTGTGTACTTATCCGGCAATATAAGGCTGGCAGCAGGCGTGTCTGCATTTAACCAACTCTTAATCATCGTCTGTACCTTCGCCAAATCATCTTCATCGGCAAAATAATACCAAGCTCCCCCGCTTTTTAGGCGATGCCCGTTGCCAAGCAGCGAGTGGCTGTAAATATGGCGTTCTTTTGCCTGCAGCAAGCTTTGGCCTAGGTCGACAAGCTGCTGCGGACGCATATCCGTACTAAAGTTATCACCCATAATATTCATAAGCTCAGGTACTTTTGACCATTGATTCATTTGCTTCGCTTTATCCATCAGAAGATTCAAAAAGATTTGATGTCTCTCCGTACGATTAATATCTCCGCCTGCATCCTCGCGGTAACGCACGTAGTTTAGGGTATCTTGACCATTATAATTGTCTTGACCCGCTTTAATGACGAATTTCTCATGGTCAGGGTCATCATTGACCATGTCCTCTTCAATGGGCAGCGATATTCCTCCAAGCGTATCGATCGCTTGGCGGAAACCTTCAAAGTTAATAGAAGCGTAATATTGAATTGGAGCATCTAGAAACTCTTCAACGGTATCCATAGCCATTCCTGCTCCGCCGAATGCGTAAGCATGCGTAATTTTATCCTTTTTGTCTTTCCCGACAATGTCCACATACATATCTCTAGGAATCGAAACCATAAGAAGCTCTCCGTCATTCGGACGAACGACCGTATAAATCATGGTATCGGAGCGTCCAATCTCCTTGCCGCGTTGATCAACGCCAAGCAAAAGCACGGAAAATGGATCCTGATTCTTATCTATTGTACTAACCTGAATGGGCTCCCGTCCATCTATCGGTTTATAGGTTTGCTCCAGCTGCTTTGTTACATGACCCTCAAGGAACCAATCAAAGCCCAGCATAGCCAAGGTACTGCGGTTAAAAAAACCTGCAACGACAAGGATAACGACGGCGGCGGATGCCGCGTACAACCATCTGCGTTTATTCATAATATGATAACTTCTCCTATCTGAAACGATTCTTTTATAAATATGCACTCTTATTTTAGACGATAATTTGTCGAAACAGGTTACAAATCTTTTACAATGTATTCATACCAATTCTGGATATTATTTTATACAAGCGTAAACGGCTGTCGCCGTCCTCTGTGGCAAAAGCAGTCGTTTCGCGGAGATATATAAGCACATTTATATGTGAAAACATATAAATTCTTATATATAAATAAAAAGGTCTATGAATAGCAAATGACGAATACAATCATTGCAAGAATATGTAAGCATAGAAAGGGTGAAACGTTTGAATTTACCTCCATCCTTAAAACCGGACAGCTCCTCCACCGGTCTTGATCCAAAAGTAGCAGGCTTGTTATGTTACTTGGGAGGCTTCATAACTGGCATTATATTTCTTGTAATCGAGAAAAATAGTCGCTTTGTCAGATTGCATGCTGTTCAGTCGATTGTTGTTTCTGTTGCACTTATCGTCCTTAATATCTTATTCGGTTTTATCCCTATTATCGGATGGCTGCTGGGATTGCTGCTTGCGCCGATCGGCTTCATCTTATGGATCGGACTTATGCTGTTGACGCTGCAAGGCAAGCTGAACAAGCTTCCCGTTATCGGCGACTGGTCCGAGCAGCAAGCCAATAAGTTTTAATCTTGCTGTCCAAGCATAAACGGCTGACGCCGTCCTTGGCGGCAAAAGCTCGCTTCGCGGTGAAATATAAGCATAGTATAACGTTATAATTTATACTTACTTATATTCCAAAAAATGGACGGCCTTATGCCGTTCTTTTTTTGTTCTCAAAATAAGTTCAAAAGAACTTGTCATATAAATAATCATAATGCCTCGTAATCTGGAGATATAGGCTAATATCCAACTGCTGAACGCTCAATATGGAGGTAATCGGCCATACATCACTTTTATTCCTTAATCTAGCTGTTTGATGAATCTGCAGAATGTTCGTATTATTAAATAAATAAAATAAAAATAAGAAGGATTGTGACGATTTCATATGGGTATAGGACTTAATCTATTATTATTTGCTTTACTAATTGTGCTGACTGCCTTTTTCGTTGCTACGGAATTTGCCATTATTAAGCTTCGGAGCAGCCGAGTCGATCAATTAGTCGTTGAAGGAAAGAAAAATGCGCTTGCCGTTCAACGTGTAGTTAGTAATTTAGATGGTTATCTATCCGCCTGTCAGCTTGGCATTACGATTACGGCGCTCGGCCTCGGATGGCTAGGGGAGCCAACAGTGGAAAAGCTTCTTCTCCCGCTCTTCGATCAATGGCAGCTGAACAGCGATATCAGTCATATATTATCGTTTCTCATCGCCTTCATCGGTGTAACCTTTCTCCATGTAGTCATCGGTGAGCTTGCGCCCAAGAGCATTGCGATTCAGAAAGCCGAATTCGTCAGCTTTGCTGTCGTTAAACCGATCATTTTCTTCTACAAAGTCATGTACCCGTTTATATGGCTTCTAAACGGTTCTGCTAATGCTTTAGTCCGCCTGTTTGGCTTGAAGCCGGCAAAGGAACATGAGAATGCCCACAGTGAAGAAGAAATTCAAATTATTTTAAGCGATAGCCTCGAGAGTGGTAAAATCAACAATACCGAGTATGGCTACGTAAATCGGATTTTTGCGTTTGACGAAATTTTGGCAAAGGAAATCATGGTCCCGCGTACGGATATGGCCGTTTTATATAAGAACAACACGCTGCAGCAAAACATGGAAATTATTCGCCGAGAGCAGTATACCCGCTTCCCCGTTGCAGGTGACAGTAAAGACAATATTGTAGGCATGATCAATACGAAACAATTATTTCTGCAATATCATGTGGATAAAGATATCGATATGCAAACGTTAATCCAGCCCGTGATGTCTGTTGCTGAGGTTCTGCCTGTAAAAACTCTTCTGACACGAATGCAGCAAGAGCGCGTCCATTTTGCGATTGTAGTCGATGAGTACGGCGGCACATCCGGACTTGTTACGATTGAAGATATATTAGAGGAAATTGTCGGAGACATTAGGGATGAGTTTGACGCTGATGAGCGTAAAGACATTGAGATGCTGTCTGAAACGTCTTATCTTCTCGACGGCAAGGTATCGCTGACTGAGCTTGGTGACCTGATCGGCACAGAGCTCGCTCATGAGGAAGTAGATACGATCGGCGGCTGGCTGTACAGTGAAATGGAAGAGCCAAAGCCCGGGAAACAATTCGGATTCCATCATTTAACCTTCACCATCCGAGAAGTAAGCAAGCATCGGATTAATAAGGTGGAGCTGACGATAGCTCCGCGCACGAATCTGTTGAAACCGGAAGTCAGCTAAAAACAAGGCAGTTGCCACAGCGGCATCTGCCTTGTTTTTTTATGGGTATGCATAGTCGTTTATGGGGCACCTTAATAAAAAAATGTACAAGAAAGGAATTTGAGATGCATTATGAAATGGTAATTAATCTCATTTGTGGTTTCATTATTCCTTGGCTTGCCGCCATTCCCATAGCTGTGAAAAAACCGAAAACCTTACTTCTCATTTCTCCCATTGGCGCAGTCGTTTCCTTAGTCATTAACTCTTTTGGCTTCCAAATGATGTTCTGGGATTTCACGCCGCTTATACCCAATGACGAATCAATTTCAGCTTTACCGCTCGATATTGGCCTTTATCCCGTACTCGGCAGCTACCTGATTTGGACGATTCAAGCCCACCGGAATAAAACAGCGCTTGTAATGCTTTTGTTTGTTTTGTGTACAACGCTGCTAGAATATATAGGCATTCTCGTTAGTAAAGTAACCTACGGCAACGGCTGGAATGTAGGCTTTACCTTCCTGTCTTACTTACTCGCTTTTAGCATCGTATTCCTGTACTTTAAGCTGCTGGAGCGATTCCGAATTGTATAAGGGTTATAAAGGCTGCTCGTCCCTCTTCTCCTCTTGGTAGAGCGATGAATGGCTTCTGAACCATTCATACGAATGGATAACGATAACCTTTAAAACCGCGTAGCCCGGCACAGCAAGCACAATCCCCGCGAGTCCAAACAAATTGCCCGCCGTTAAAATAACAAAAATAATTGTGATCGGATGGATCTGCAAGCTTTTGCCCATAATCTGCGGTGAAATGAACTTCCCTTCAATAAGCTGAACAATCGTCCAAATGACAACCATTTTCAGCAGCATAACAGGTGAGGTAACTAACGCCACAACCAATGCAGGCGTAATCGCTATTGCAGGTCCTAGGTATGGAATGACACTCGTGCAGGCCGCAACTAGGGCGAGCACCAACGAGTACTCAAGTCCGATAACCAAATAGCCTATGTACAACAGCATGCCTATACAGAAGCTCACAATAATTTGCCCTCTAATATAACTGCTGATTTGACCATTCATTTCGGACATGATCCGTTTGGTTTGCGGCTGCAGCTTATTCGGCAGGAACCCAACAATCGTTTGCGGCAGCTGCTTTCCATCCTTGAGCAGGTAGAATAGAATGAACGGAAGCGTTACGATGGCCAGTATAATCTCCTTAAGCGCCCCTACAATCGAGCCCAAGCTCGACAATGTCCCATTCAGCAGCGAAGTCGCCTGCTCCGTTATATTGCCAGACAGCTCAGCCGGATTCATATTGAACCACTCTTGAATTTGCAGAAAACCGGCGCTGCCCATAAAGTCCTCAAAGTTTTCCCGCAATTGATCTCCGTATCTAGGAAAATTATTAACGAAGCTTACCGCCTGCTCATTCAGAAACGGGATTACCGCGACCAACAAGATCGTAATAAGCCCTGCTCCCACCAGAAAGAGCAATATTATGGAGTAAACTCGTTTCACATGCTTTCGATCCAAGTAATCGACAATAGGGTTCAAGAGATAATACGCGATTCCCGCTAAGATGACAGGCAGCAGCAGGGTTTTTAGAAGCACCGTAACCGGCGTGAAAATATAGGATATTTTCGTCAGCACCATAATATTGAGCCCGACGAGCAACAGTACGAGCAGAAACAATACGAATTTGTTGTTCAAAATAAACCGTTTGAACCGCTCTGTTCCTGATTTGGTGTTTTCCATCGTGATGCCCCTCTTTCTTCTCCGAAAGGTAATCAATTTGATTCATTGTAGCATTACTGCAAATAAAAACGCGAATCACGTGATGGCCGATTATCACTTGCAACTTATTTCCTTTATTTAGCGTATCATTATTTATGTGATCAACCATCCTAGGAGGGATTCAAGTGTCTATATTTAAAAGACTGCGTGACCTTACTTTATCGAATGTTTACTCTCTAATCGAGAAAGCAGAGGATCCAATAAAACTAACCGATCAATATATTCGCGATATGCAAGAGGATCTTGCAGATGCAGAGAAAGCTGTTGCCGCGCAAATTGCTATCGAGAAGAAGTTTAAGCAGCTGTATGAAGAGCAAGCACAGCTTGTAGAGAAGCGCGGTGAGCAAGCGCATCTTGCGGCACAGTCCCAAAATATCGATCTTGCGCGCCGCGCTCTGGAAGAAAAGAAATCCGCTGAACAAAAGGCTGCTGAATACAAAGCCAGCTTTGACCAAAATAAAATGCTGGCAGATAATTTGCGCGGCAAGCTTGATGAAATGCGTAAACAGCTTACCGATCTGAAGAACAAGCGTGAAACACTCGTGGCTCGTTACAATACGGCCAAGGCTCAGACAGAAATCAATAAAGCGATGTCGGGCTTTGGCACCGATTCTGCTGCAGCTGGCATGAAACGCATGGAGGAGAAAATGCTGCAAATGGAAGCTCAAGCCGAAGCAAGCAATGAGATTAACGCTAAAGGCAAATCGCTTGATGATGAATTTGAGAAGCTCGGCAAGGACAAAGCAGTCGAAGATGAGCTAGCCGCGCTGATGAAGCAGTACGAAAAACAATAGTTCTTCCAATAAACTAGGAAATATTGTACAGTATGACCGCTGGTGTTAGGAATCGGACTCCCCGGTTTTAACAAAAAGCGGTCATTTTTATAAATTAAAAACCTTGGAGGAATTGTCGATGTCATGGATTGATCTTATCCGTATTCCGGTTTGGACAGGCGCAGGAGCCCTTTTACTCGTCATCATTATGTTTCTGGACTCCCGGTTTACGAAGTACAATGATTTGCAAGAAATTAAAAATGGGAATACAGCCGTAACGACTCGCTTTGTGCTTAAGCTATTTGCTCAAGCGTACATTTTGTCCCAATCCATCAGCAAATCCAGTGAAATGTGGGAAGCTTTTGTCATCTCCCTCGTCTCTTTTGTCCTCTTGCTCGTACTGGAGTGGATCGTGGAGAAAGTTGTCATTGCTATAAGCGGAATGAAGCTGGAGCAAGGGATACATGAAGGCAAGATCGGATACGCATTATTTGCCGGATCGCTTCATATTGCTGGCGCACTAATCATCGGATCTATCTAATGAAATGAAGGAGCATATAAGATGAGCTTGTTCAAAAGGATCAAAAACCTGCTAACTCCCGTTGAAGCGCCCATTGCTGAGAAAAGCATTATGACGCTGTCTCCTGGCGATGTGTGCGAGGTTTCCTTAATTACTTATAACGTAACAGGCCGAACACATAACCGATCCCGCAATGCGATCGTGCTTACGCTGCAAGACGGCATAACCATCCGCTACCTGACTGTAGAGGAACGGGAAAAAACGGTATTTGCACTCTATGATCCCATTGACGGCCGGTTGGACTCCATTGATGAGGTACCAACCATTTTGGAGCTAGATGACCGTAATTATCACATGGAGGAGCAATTCTCCGGCATTATTTTGGCTAGCGGCAAAACGCCTTACATGCAGGGAGGCGAACAGCATGTCTGGCAATATCAATCAGATGATATGAGGTTACTTCGTATCGAATGGCAAAACGGACGCTTCATGCTTTATGAAGGAGAAAGGGTTCTGCCTGCCGATGTACGCGTGCTACGGGGCGGATAGGAGGATATGATGAATAAATGGTGGCATCAATCGATTAAGTACCTGCTTCTACTGAGCTTTATCATCCCTCTTCTCACGGCTTGCACTGTATCGGATAGCGTGAAGGATCAATATCCTTTACAATCGGTCAACGGCTCCGGCAACGAAACCTCTTATGTGTATCGTGCCGATAATATCTCTGTTCCTGATGTCGCTAATAATTTCATTGATCAGCGTACGCCCGAGCAGCAGAGCGATGTGAGTACGGAACGGATGTTTCTCGTTTATTCGGATGAAGTCATTCAACTGGATCAAGCTCCTGACGATCCGGCAGACACACTCATCGAGATTAACTCAACCGAATATGTACGTCAAAATTACAGTTCAAGCTTTCTCCAAGGTTATCTCATTGCCAGTGTTCTTGACGACTTGTTCGACCACGGCAAGTACGGCAAAGGCAAATATCGCGGATATACAACCAAGGACAAATATAAGCCAAATACCTCATACCGTACCCCTACGGTAGAAGATAAGAAGCTGGCACCGCCCGTTACGGTGAATCGAACCGGCTCGGTGTTTAAAAGATCCAAGGATGCCAACGCATCCGCTTCGTCAGCGACAGCAAGTTCAGGAACGCAAACAGGTTCCAAATCCAACGTCGGATCAACAACGACAACGAATACCGATAAAAATACAATCACCTCCAAGCCTTCCTCTAAGGGGAAAATTGTAAGGGAAACCAATAAATCAAGCAAATCAAATAAAGTGTACACAAAGCCGCGTACATCAAAACCTTCCGTGAAGACCGGAAAAAGCAGAATAACGCGGAGGCGTTAAACAAGACCCTTCACCCCATCGTAATCAAAGGAAGAGCAGTATCCCAAATAGGATACTGCTCTTCTATTTAAATAACCATTTCAGCATCGGTGGCGTGACAAGCGTCGTCAAGATCACCACGATGACCACTGCCGTAAAATACTGCGGAAGCAGTAACCCTGACTCCAAACCTGATGCCGCAATAATAAGGGCAACTTCACCCCTTGATACCATTCCAGCGCCAATTGCAATAGATGAGTGATTATTGAAACCTGTCAATCTTGCACCTAATGCTCCGCCAAACAGCTTCGTCAGAACAGCAACAAGGAATAACAGCAGAATAAAGACGAGCTGATTGCCTACTCCGACGAATGTAATATTTAAACCGATGCTTACGAAAAAAACAGGCACGAATAACGTATAGGCGATCGGCTCCACCTTCGATTCCACATCATGCTTAAACGAGGTTTGCGAAATGGCAATTCCCGCTGCAAAGGCGCCAATAATACCGGCTACCCCCATTTTCTCAGCAAAATAAGAAAACGCGAAACAAGCGATTAGTGCACCGCTCATAGCCGCTTCCGTTATTCTAAACCGAGCAAACTGCTTCATAAAGAATGGAATGACCCAAATGGAAATGACTACGATAATGATAAAGAACAATACCTTTTTTCCAATTAAAGCCGGTATTGATACATCGCCCGAAGCGCCAAGCAAGCTCATCATCACAGCTAACAGTACGACGACTACGACGTCGTCTACAACCGCTGCCCCGAGGATCGTCGTTCCTTCCCTGGAATTAAGCTGGTTCATTTCCTTCAGCGTTTGAACCGATATGCTGACCGATGTCGCACATAGCAGCAATCCTAGAAATAATGCCTCTGTATTTGACATGCCGAGAGCAGCGGCTATGGCATACCCTCCAATAAACGGAAGAATTATTCCGCCTATCGCAACGGCAAATGATGCTTTCCAATTTTTCCGAAGCTGTTCCAAATCCGTTTCCAAGCCCGCTATGAACATGAGTAAAAGTACGCCTATTTCCGCAAAATGACCAATGAAATCATCAGGATGTACCCATCCAAGCAAGGCTGGCCCAAGGATAATTCCCGCGAGCAGCTTTCCAAGCACTGCAGGCTGCCCTAATCGTACTGATAAATGCCCTGCCGCCTTTGTAGCTGCGATAATAAGAGCAAGATAAAATATAAACTGCATACACGTACGCCTCCCATATCGATTGAATTAGCATGCAACAAAAAAAGGCCTGTATACATACAGGCCCCTAAAAAAACAAAAAGAGCCCTTGGTGACAGGCTCCTCCGTTTTGTGCATATTCACTTATCGACCTATTCAGTCGTGTAAGGAAGCAATGCGATTTGACGTGAACGTTTAACTGCGATTGTAAGCAAGCGTTGGTATTTCGCGCTTGTACCAGTCACACGACGTGGCAAGATTTTGCCGCGCTCGCTGATAAACTTTTTCAGCAAATCTACATCTTTATAGTCAATTTTAGTGATTTTGTTTACAGTGAAGAAACACACTTTACGGCGTTTGTTGCGTCCGCCTTTACGTCCGCTGAACTTACGTTCTGGACGCTCGTCGCCACCGTTATCTCTTTGCTTGAAAGCCATGATAGGTATCCTCCTTATCGTTGAAAATTTTACAATTACGCAGCTGCTTTATATTTCAATAAAGGCCGCATAACCGTTCCATTGATACACGAAGTAGAAGCTACTTCGATATCAAAAGGGCAAATCATCCTCTGATATATCAATCGGGCGTCCGTCATCCTGGAAAGGATCACGGCTGTCGTTACGTGAGTTATTGCCAGATGGCCGGTTACCGCTGCTTTGGGAAGCGTTGCCGCCGTAAGATCCGCCGCCGCTGCTTGTACCGCCGCTGTAGCTGCTTCCGCCCTCTTCGCGCGAGCCGCCGCCGTCTTTATTGGATTCCAAGAACCGAACGTTATCAGCGATAACTTCCGTTACGTAGACGCGTTTGCCTTCGTTGTTCTCGTAATTCCGCACTTGAATGCGTCCTTCAACCGCCGTTAAGCGGCCTTTACGCAAGTAGTTGGCGCAAGTCTCGGCCAGTTGACGCCATGTTACAACCGGAATAAAATCCGCTTCACGCTCGCCTTGACCGCCGCTCGTAAACGGACGATCTACTGCTAACGTAAACTGTGTAACCGCAACACCTGCAGGCGTATAGCGAAGCTCTGGGTCTCTCGTCAATCTACCAATTAGTATAACACGATTCAACATCGTTTCTGACCTCCCAATCGAACAATCCAGCGTGGATTAAGCGACGTCTCTGACGATCAACGAACGGATAACTTCATCCGTAATCTTCATGATGCGGTCAAGTTCATTCACAACTTCAGTCGTTGCGTTGAAATGTACCAGTACAAAGTACCCATCACGAAGCTTATTGATCTCATACGCAAGACGACGTTTTCCGCTCACATCTTGCTTTGTGACCTCTCCGCCGTTGGAGATAATGCCATGGAATTTGTCAACGATCGCTTGCAAGGCTTCTTGCTCAACGTCTGGACGAACGATGTACATTACTTCATATTTGCGCATATTGTTTCACCTCCTCTTGGACTAACGGCCCCATAAATGGAGCAAGGAACGAGCTTCTGCTCGCATCTCAATACTATATCAAATCTACACGCCTATGACAAGCAAAAATAACAGAGAGCTTGCTCAAATAAGCTTTTTAGCCGATATCTGCTACTTATGCAAATCATCCTTACTGCAAATACTACCCTAGCGGACAGATGAAGCGTGCTTCTCTATAACGCGCCAAAATGAAACTGGAGGATGATCATGATGGGTGAAGGTACAATCTTTTCGCCGGGAGACAGAGCTCCGAACGATGGCACCTATATCGAAGATGGAGTGAACTCATTTCACATGGGCATTCAAAATCCGAAAAAAGTTAGGCTTAACAAGGGAGAACGCTTTCCGGAAACAAGCAACCATGAACGCAAATGGAAGCGTATGGGGCATTAGTTTTTTCTGTTTTAATGAATGGTGAAGGGCTTCCTTGGTCATTCTAATTGTCGACGGTGTAAGAGAGGTGTGGTTCCGTTGAACCATTTTGGCATGCGTAAACGACCGGCCCCGTCTTCTGACGGATCAGCATTCGTTTCGCAACGAGTACAGCCTCAAGAGGATTTCGTTCACACAGGATAGAAGCGGAGGGTTGTGCCAAAGACACATGTCTGTAACACACGCACATTCGAGCATCGTTAGGAACAACCGTTCAAGCGGCCACCTAACATTGTGCTCAAAAGGATTGAATGAAGCCCTGGCTAATTTGCTCCGATTGACGAATGAAGAAACCAAGGTTTCATATGCTTGTCGTGAGAATTGATCGACTCAACCATTAACCACCGTCAAGAAGAAGGCTCGCGAGAGCCCTCTTCTCTTTTTTTACTCGTGCCAGCCTTTACTTGGGCGATCAGCAGGATAGCCATGCTGCGCTCGGTACAACTTTCGCTCCTGCGTAAAGTCCCACCATTGCTTATCACTCCTTGGATGGTGCGCATGATGCACGGCAAGCCTCATCACATCTTCCACGCATGGATCCATCCAAACGCCGTGCAGGCGCTCCAGACGCTCCACAAGCTGGGCTCCGCTCTCCCCGCCGCTTTTAATCTGTTCCAATGAATAAAAGCCCAGCTCAACTAAATTAACGGACAGTCTTGGCCCAATGGATGGCACGCTTTGAAAGATAGCAAGCGCAAGTAACTGCTCGGCTCTCTTCACGGGTACTTCTAATATGACGCTTAGTTCATTTGCGGAATAATCTTTAAAATCAATGAGCTTAATCTTTGCTTGTCTTAATTGCCTGCGCTCATCATCCGTTAAGGGCAGCTTGGGTGCACTCATAATAATGGCCTCCCCGAAAACTCATATGTAAATAAAAAAAACGATTCGGCAATCGAATCGTTTGACTGTTGTTGTATGGCGGAGAAGGTGGGATTCGAACCCACGCACGGTTTGACCCGCCTAGCTGATTTCGAGTCAGCCCCCTTGGGCCTCTTGGGTACCTCTCCGCATGTAAAATTTATTTTATCATACAGATTGTCTTCATGCAAGTACTTATTCGGATTTTTTAACAACTGATGCTTACTAGCTTTCGGATATGCTTTCGCCTGCTGCTTTAGAGCGAAGCACCTTCTTCATGTTTTTTTCGAATTTCGCTCTCGGTATAAGAACGCTGTGCTTACAGCCTACACATTTAATGCGAATATCCATACCCATTCGAATGATTTCCATTTCATTAGAGCCGCATGGATGCTGCTTTTTCATTTGAACAACATCGCCCAGCTCAAACTGCTTACGCTCCACTTTTCACGCCCCCTTTTTCATTGCGATGATAAGTAACCATTCTCGGGTAAGGAATTTCAATGCCGCTAGCATCCAATGACTTCTTAATCTCCATATTTAATTTGCGAGCCACAACCGGATGAGTATTGGGGCGACATTCAGCAATAACGCGCAATGTCACGCCAGTAGGAGCGATGGTCTGAATCCCTAGAACCTCTGGTGCATTAATCAAATTCTCGTCCTGCATCGTTATCATCGTATGGCGAATTACTTCAAGCGCGCGTTCAACCTCTTCTTCAAAGGCTATCGAAATATCTACAACAGCGATGCTGTTATTAATCGAGAAGTTCGTGACCTCATTAATCATACCATTAGGAACGATATGAACCTCCCCCGTCCAGCTTTGGATACGGGTTGTGCGTAGTCCAATAACCTCTACTGTTCCTTTAAACTGACCCGTTTGAATGACATCGCCGACGGCAAATTGATCCTCCAGTACGATGAAAAATCCTGTAATAATATCCTTTACTAAGCTTTGAGCTCCAAAACCAATGGCAAGACCCAGCACTCCTGCTCCCGCAAGCAAAGGTCCTAAATTAATACCAAACTCAGAAAGGATCAGCATAACGGAAATGAAATAAACAACATACGAAGCTACATTTTTCAAGAGTTTGCCTACAGTTGTCATTCTTCGTGTATGACTAACCGGTCTTTTACTCTCACGCTCCAATATAACCCGATCAATTGTTTTATGTATAACCCATACAACTAATCGTCCAATAAACAAAAATAATATGACGCGCAAGGCTGAGCTGCCGAAGGCAGTCCATAACTCATTATCTGTCAACCATGCAACAATTTTATCAGATCGTTCTTTGATTGACATCGTTGACATCGTTTTTCCTCCCTTATCTAACCATAATTAACTCTACATCATAACTTGCTCGTATCCGGCATCGATTGCTTTAAAAATGCCTCTTACCTCTACGTTTTCCTGCACGATGACTTCCTTCACCATTAATAAATCCTCTTCCGGAAAATGAATCGATAACGCACAACCAGCTGTTATTTCTTTTGGCGTTGGGCAAATATCAATTTCGATTTCAGCATATTCGAGCAGCATCTCCGCACGCAATGCCTGCTGCGTAGAGTCAAACGCAATTAACACGTGCAAGACCTCCATTTTTTCAGATGACAAACCATTTCGCAAACAAAATATCAAAACTATCTGACGTATAAAATGGTTGTCCCATCCATATACTAGTAACATATCGGTATTATCGGAGGGATTCTATGAAACTTTCATTTATTAAAGAAACGCCTTTGAAGGTACCTTACACTACAGCTAACGTTATAGGTATGCTTGTTAATCGCTTAACCGCTATGCTGGAAGAAATGGCCGGCAACCGCCCCATCGTGGTCGTATGCGTTGGAACAGATCGATCAACGGGTGATTCATTAGGGCCTCTCATTGGAACGAATTTATCCAAATACCGCAGTCCTCATTTTTCATTATTCGGTACATTAGAAAACCCTGTCCATGCCATGAATTTAGATGATACGCTTATAGAGATCAATCGTCGCTATCATAAACCTTTTGTTATCGGTATCGATGCTTGCCTCGGTCAAGTCTCAAGCGTAGGCAGTATTCAAGTGGGCGTCGGCCCTGTGCGTCCCGGTGCAGGCGTTAATAAGGATCTCCCTCCGGTTGGCGATATTCATATTACCGGTATCGTTAACGTAGGCGGCTTCATGGAGTATTTCGTGCTGCAGAACACACGTCTGCATCTCGTAATGAAAATGTCGGATATTATATCCCTTAGTCTCTTTACGGCGATTGCAAATAACGCGCATCTTATCAACACTGCTCTCGAACAAACCGCTGCCTCGGATAATATTTAAGGATAACCGATTGCTTATTTCGCTTCCAAAATGGCTTTACGCTCTTCTGGTGTCAAAGGATAAGCCGATTCGCCTTTTTCCACTGGCTTTGCATACACATAACTGGTTTCCCTGCTATGTATACCTGAGAAAACGGCTCCGTCCTTTTCATCATTAATAATGGCAATTGAAAAACTAAGATCACTACCTTGCTCGGCAAAAGCATTATATCGAATAACGCCAATCTTTCCTTTTTGATTAGGCAAAGTTGCCTGTACGTCGGTTAATTGTGATTTTAATTGTTTGTTTTCCTGTTGCTGTTCAGCTAAGCCTTCCTTCAATTCAACAATCACATTTTCAAAATTTGTTACTCCTGTGTTCCCCATGACCGCTGTATACTGCTTACGCAGCTTTTTCAGCCGCCCGCCTATGACTGCTATCCAAATAAATAATATGATAACAAATAAAGCTAATCCTACCGTAACAGCATTCATCGGATTTGATGTCCAGTCTTCCATCGTTGTTAATCCGCCCCCAATTCAGTGCTAAACCCCATACTGCTGTGCGATTTCCTTTATGGCAGTTGTTAAAGCATCGATTTCCTCGTTTGTTGTAAATACACCAACACTAGCACGTATAGCTCCCGTCTCCGTTGTTCCAGCACAAGCATGTGCGAGCGGTGTACAATGAAAGCCGGCTCGCACGGCAATCCGGTAATGCTGATCCAGAATAAATGACAGCTCCGATGGATCAACTCCGCCTAAGTTAAAAGCCACAATTCCTGTTCTCTGCTCACCAAGACCAGGCCCCAATAATTTGACACCATTAACAGACTTAAGACCTTCCAAAAGCCGCTGTGTCAATGTCCATTCCTTAGTATGGATTTTCTCAACCGTCTCATTCAAAACATACTGAACACCGGCTTTGAGTCCCGCTATACCTGGTGTGTTTTGTGTCCCGGCCTCATATCGATCAGGTCTAACTAGAGGCTGCTCACGCGTCTCTGACTGACTCCCGGTTCCRCCATGTAATAAAGGCACTAAATCAAGTTCCGGATTGATGTACAGCCCTCCTGTGCCCTGTGGGCCAAGCAACCCCTTATGTCCTGGGAAAGCCAGCATATCAATCCCCATCCCTCTAACATCAATAGGAATTATACCTGCACTTTGGGCCGCATCTACAAGCAGCTTAATGCCATGTTTTTTTGTAAGCTCCCCAATTTCTGCAACAGGCATTATCGTTCCAAGCAAGTTTGAGCTGTGATTAACTACGATGAGCGTTGTATTTGAACGAATGGCGCTGGCAACATCATCAATTTTCAAAAATCCACGTTCATCCGATTCTACGTAGGTAACTTCAATGCCGATTGTTTGCTCTAGGTAATATAAGGGTCGTCTTACTGAGTTATGTTCAACCGAAGTAGCTATGACATGGTCGCCTGGTTTTAGCCAGCCCTTTATCGCCATATTTAATGACATGGTTGTGTTGGAGGTAAATGCAATATCATTCGGGTTTTTTATGTTGAACAGCTTAGCTAGATGCTTGCGCGTCTCAAATAAAATACGACTGGCCCGCACTGCCATAGCATGACTTCCTCTACCTGGATTAGCGGCGTCATTCAACATAGCATTAATGACTGCTTCTGTTACCTCGGGCGGTTTAGGCCAAGAGGTTGCTGCATGGTCTAAGTAAATGACCGATTGTTCGTTATTAATCACAAATTCACACCTTTCCTAGCTATCTTTTCACAACAATGGCATACCTTAGTTTAATCTTTCAAAAGCAAGATTACAACTTAGGTATGCCATTGTTTGGTATAGATTATGCCAAATTTTGAAGCAGCTCTAGCAGTCTTTCCAAATCCTGTTTACTATAATACTGAAGCTCTATTTTGCCTTTATCTTTTTGCTGTTTGATTTTAACTGTTGTTTTAAATCGTTCACGCAATGATTCCTCAAGATGATCGATATAAGGATCACGCTTCCGTTGGGTTGGCTTGGTTATATCTTCAGGCTGCTTTGAATCGAGTTTTTGAATAGCCTCTTCCAAATCACGTACGCTCCACTCTTGTGAAACGGTCAGATCAGCTAATTCCTTCTGTGTTTTGTCATCCTTGATACCCACCAATGCCCTTGCATGTCCCATGGAAATTGTTCCACGTGAAACATTGTCTTTAATTTCTGTTGGCAATGAAAGCAACCTTACAAAGTTTGCAATGTGCGAGCGAGACTTGCCTACCTTCATCGAAAGTTCTTCTTGTGTGAGTTTGAACTTATCAATAAGAGCTTGATAAGCAACGGCAACCTCAATTGCATTCAAATCTTCACGCTGAAGATTTTCTATCAAAGCTATTTCCATTACCTGTTGATCTGTGAAAGATCTAACTACAGCAGGTATGGTTGCATTTCCACAAAATTGAGAAGCGCGAAAGCGTCTCTCCCCTGCAATGATTTCATAACCTTTCAAAACGGTACGAACGATAATAGGTTGAATAATGCCATGTTGTTTTATGGATTCTGCTAATTCCTTTATGGAATCCTCATCAAATGTTTTTCTTGGCTGATACGGGTTAGGTCTTAGCTGCGTTAAAGAAATTTCAATCACTTTGTCATCGTCATTCACAGAAAGCGATGGGATAAGCGCATCCAGCCCTCTACCTAGCCGCTTGCTCATACATAATCACTTCCTTTGCGAGTTCAAGATAAACTTCCGCACCTTTAGAACGTGGATCATATGTGATAATAGCTTGTCCATGTGATGGCGCCTCACTCAAACGAACATTACGTGGAATAATCGTTTGATACACCTTTTGTTGAAAATACTTTTTAACCTCTTCAATTACTTGAATGCCCAAGTTCGTTCTTGCATCCAACATGGTAAGAAGAACGCCTTCGATTTGAAGAGATGTATTCAAATGCTTTTGAACGAGTCGAACCGTATTCAATAGCTGGCTCAACCCTTCAAGCGCATAATATTCACATTGAATTGGAATAAGAACAGAATCCGCTGCAGTTAACGAGTTAATCGTCAAAATACCCAGTGAAGGAGGACAATCAATCAACACATAATCAAAATCATCCTTGACCATATGTAAAGATTTTTTCAAGCGAAGCTCTCTCGATATTGTAGGAACTAACTCAATTTCCGCTCCAGCCAATTGAATGGTTGCCGGAATGATTTTCAATCCAGGGACACTGGTTTCAAACATGGCATCCTTTGGATGGACATCATTAATAAGCACATCATAAATACAGTTCGTTACATCGCCCTTGTTAATACCTAATCCACTCGTTGTATTCCCCTGTGGATCAATATCGACTAGCAGTACTTTTTTACCAAGCGATGCTAGACAAGCAGCTAAATTGACAGACGTTGTCGTTTTTCCGACACCGCCCTTCTGGTTGGCTATTGCAATAATTTTCGACAAAACCGGCTCACCTCAATGTGTACAGCTTTTATGTGCGATTTCTAAGAAGTTTAAGAAAGTCTAACCCTAAGTTGATAAGATATAAATATGATACATCAATACCCGTTGATTTTAATAGTGATTTCAATATTAATGGTTACTCTATTAAAAAATGACTTCTGCTATAAATGGCATCGCCGCCCTCGGTGAGGGCGGCACAAAATAAACGTTTTATTATGGCAAATGCTTAATTTAATTTTATCGTTTAGGGATTTTGATGACAATTTCATAATGATCATCGTGATCCTTTTCGTTCGTTTTAATTTGCAGACCAGAGCCAGAAACCATCTCAATCGATTGCCTAATTGTATTTAGAGCCAAACGTACATCTTTTGTAAAAGAGATACGCTTCGCTTTCTTTAATTTAGTCGATTCCTTTAAGAAGGCAATTCGAACTTCGGTTTGCTTTACATTTAAGTCTTTTGTGATAACCTCTTCTAGTACCTTAAGCTGAAGCTCTTCATTATCTAATGACAACAATGCACGAGCATGTCGTTCTGTAATTTTGCGTTCCATTAATGCCATCTTAATCGTATCATTTAGCATTAACAATCGCAATTTGTTGGCAATAGTGGATTGGCTCTTTCCTAGTCGCTGGGCAAGACTTTCTTGTGTTAATTGATGAAGCTCGATCAGTTTCTGATATGCAATCGCTTCCTCAATAGCCGACAAGCCTTCTCTTTGAAGGTTTTCAATTAATGCGATAGATGCCGTCTGCGAATCATTGAATTCACGAACGATACCAGGGATGGTATCATAACCAAGCTTGGTAACCGCACGCCAACGGCGCTCCCCAGCAATAATTTCATATCTTCCGTTTCGCATACGTACAACTATAGGCTGAATAACACCATGTGTTTTTATCGTCTGACATAATTCTTCAATTCGGTCGTCATCAAAAATTGTACGCGGCTGAAATGGACTAGCGTCAATTTCTTGAATCGGTATTTGTCGAACTTCTTCTTGCGGTATGCGCTGCTCGGACAGGCCGAACAATCGAGAAAATTGTTCTTTCATATCGATAATTACCACCCGATCATGAGATAAACCTTGTTTTTAATCACTTCAAATGAAACCATTCTTTCCTAAAGATCATGGAAATCATGCGTTTCATATAAAATGCAGCACCCAGACAATTATGTAGTAAGAAGGGCTGCTATTCTATTAAAAAGCAATTACAAGGTTTTTGCAATAAATACGCTTCAGCAGTAAGATTGGTTCATTGCCAATTGGATTAATTCGGTTACGAGAACCTATCTCAGGTAATAATCGTCAACTGCACGGCGAACATCCATAACAAAATTCATTCGGAAATGATAGGAGAGGCTTTGTTTCAAATATAATCAAGTATAGCTGTGTAACTTATACGATGCTTATATTTATCCGCGCTGCGAACAGCTGCCTTTTCATGACATGCTATTTTGTTCGCTGCCTAACGGTGTCGTCCAGTCTCTTCATCTATCTTAAGAATTCGACTACAGCTGGACGATCTCCTGCTTGACACTAGTTCTGAATGAATAATTGTTGTATAAATATGGCGATTCATATATGAATGATAATTGTTAATATAATCTCTCATTTGTTTCACGTGGAACATTGCAATGATTGTTACATAAGCGGTTGTTTAAGTGGAGTGCCCGCTTTTCTTGGGTATTTACGCGGAGTAGCATCAAACTTTTCTATTAAAACAATGTGCCTCTCTGATTGTTCGTTCGGAAGGGATAGTTGATGTTGCGATTTGATTTTCCCTTTAAGCTCTCTTAGGCTATACGCTGCCTCGCCAACTTCTTCATCCGATTGTGAACCTTTCATGGCAGCGAATACGCCGCCTTTTCTTACGTAAGGTAAACAGAACTCATTTAACACATTCAAACGCGCAACCGCTCTTGCTGTTACTAAATCATAGCTGTCACGATGTTCAGGTAACTGCGCAATATCCTCAGCTCGTCCATGCAAACACAAAACATCGTGTAAACCAAGCTGCTCTGTAAGGAAAGATAAAAATTGAATTCTTTTATTTAAAGAATCTACGATCATAACCTTCAGATGAGGAAAACAAATTTTCAAAGGAATACTGGGAAAACCCGCTCCCGAGCCAATGTCTGCAATATTGCGAACGCTATTCATCTTCATATAGAAGGAAAGCGATACAGAATCATAAAAATGTTTTTCATAAACAGCATCTCTTTCGGTAATTCCAGTTAAATTCATTTTTTCATTCCATTCAACAAGCAAACGATAATACAGCTCAAATTGTTCAAGCTGAGCAGAGGAAAGCGGAATACCGCTCTCCTCCATTCGTTTTGTAAACCATAGCAATGTCTCATCCATATTAAGAACCTCTCGCCGCAGTCACCCGATTATAGTGTTCCAAGTAAACAAGCAGTATGGAAATGTCAGCCGGCGTTACACCAGCAATACGGGAAGCTTGCCCAATGGATAAAGGCCGGATAACAGAAAGCTTTTGTTTTGCCTCAGAAGCTAAGCTGCGTACGTCATTGTAGTCAATATCGTCCGGAATCCGCTTTTTCTCCATTTTGTTCAAGCGCTCCACTTGCACCAACTGCTTTTCAATATATCCCGCGTACTTAATTTGAATTTCAACTTGCTCCTTCATTTCCTCAGTCATTTCCGGGACAGAAGGCACTACCGTCTCAAGCATCGCATAGGTAACCTCCGGACGTCTAAGTAAGGAAAGCGCATCTGTGCCATGCTCCATCGGTGCAGTTCCTGCAGCAATCAGCATTTCATTCACTTGATCAGGCTTTACTTTTGTTCCGCGCAGCCGTTCAATGTCGATTTCAACCAATTCTTTTTTTCTTAAAAATTTATTGTAGCGTTCTTCCGAAATAAGCCCTATTTCATAACCGGTTGGCGTTAAACGTAAATCCGCATTATCATGACGAAGCAACAAACGATATTCCGCTCTTGAAGTAAGCAAACGGTAAGGATCATTAGTGCCTTTCGTTACAAGGTCATCAATCATTACGCCAATATAGCCTTCTGAACGACCGATAATAATCGGCTCTTTTCCTTGTACCTTGCGTGCAGCATTAATGCCGGCCATAACACCTTGACCAGCTGCTTCCTCATAGCCAGAAGTTCCGTTAATTTGCCCTGCCGTAAATAAACTGTCGATAATCTTTGTCTCTAAAGACGGCCACAGCTGCGTAGGAACAACCGCATCATATTCAATGGCATAGCCGTTACGCATCATTTCAACTTTTTCCAAACCTGGGATTGATCGTAAAATGCCGAGCTGGACATCCTCCGGCATACTTGTCGATAGACCTTGCACATAGTATTCGGATGTATTTTTGCCTTCAGGCTCTAAGAAAATTTGATGCTTAGGCTTATCTGCAAAACGCACAATTTTATCTTCAATCGAAGGACAATAACGTGGACCCGTTCCCTCAATCGCACCAGAGAACATCGGAGCACGATGCAAATTGTCATTGATAATTTTATGGGTTGCTTCCGAAGTATACGTCAACCAGCAAGGCAGCTGTTCATTGGTAGAAGACTCTGTCTCATGAGAGAAAAACTTAGGTTTGTCGTCGCCTGGCTGAATCTCTGTTTTTGAGAAATCGATGGTGTCTTTATGGACACGCGGCGGTGTGCCTGTTTTAAAACGGACAAGCTCAAGGCCATTTTCCTTCAAGCTTGCAGAAAGTCTAACCGAAGGCTGTTGATTATTCGGACCGCTCTCGTACATCAGCTCGCCCATAATAATTTTACCGCGCAAATAGGTTCCTGTTGTAACAACGGTCGTTCGAGCACGATACTCCGCACCTGTCTTTGTAACGATACCTAAGCATTTGCCATCTTCTACGATAAGCTCCTCCGCCATACCCTGGCGAAGTGTCAAATGCGGTGTTTCTTCAATTGTTTTCTTCATTAAATGCTGATAATCAAACTTGTCAGCTTGTGCACGCAAAGCGTGTACAGCAGGACCTTTGCCCGTATTAAGCATTCTCATTTGAATAAATGTTTTATCGATATTACGGCCCATTTCTCCGCCTAAAGCATCAATTTCACGGACAACATGGCCTTTAGCCGGGCCGCCAATTGATGGATTACAAGGCATAAATGCAACCATGTCTAAATTTATCGTAAGCAGAAGCGTTTCGCATCCCATACGTGCAGCAGCAAGCGCCGCCTCACAACCCGCATGCCCCGCTCCAATGACGATAACGTCATATTCACCAGCAATATATCTCATTATCCTTACCCTCCTAAAGGTTTTCAAAGAAAACCTACTTCGTAAGCTTAAGCAGAGGTTTTCGAGAAAACAAACCTCTTAAGCATGTATCAGGCTTTTAATGAAAGCCTGATAGCCTCTTTCATTCCTATAGCTTGGCTATAGATGAACATTTCTATGGAAAACAAGCTCGAATGCTGTAATGTTTTGCATGATAACTACCACTAATCCCCAACTGTCTTCAGTAAGCATAATGCAAATGATCTAAAAAAGCCTACTTCCAACTATTTCCCTAAGCAGAACTGCGAGAATATCTGATCAATCAATGAGTCTCCAGCCTCGTCACCAAGAATTTCTCCAAGCGATTCCCAAGCGGATCGCGCATCAATCTGAATAAGATCGATTGGAATCCCGGTGTCTGATGCTTCAATAGCATCAACAAGCGATTGTCTCGCTCTCTTCAATAAAGCAATGTGTCGAACGTTGCTTACATATGTCAAATCACCGGATTCAAGCTGACCCTCAAAAAACATGTCGCTTATTGTCTTTTCTAAACGATCAAGCCCGTCTTCCTCAAGGACCGACATTTTTACAATGGAATCCGCAGGAATCGACTCCTCCACCACCTCAATTTCTAATTGACGCGGCAAGTCAGTCTTATTTATGATCGCAATGACCGGACGGTCCTTCATTTGGAGCAAAAGTTCCCTGTCATCCGTTTGCAGCGGTTCATTATAATTAAGCACCAATAAAATGAGATCCGCTTCTTCAAGAGCATTGCGCGAACGCTCTACGCCTATTCGTTCGACAACATCCGACGTTTCACGGATACCAGCTGTGTCGAGCAGCCGAAGCGGTATGCCATTTAACGCCACAAACTGTTCAATGACATCACGGGTCGTTCCAGGAATATCAGTAACAATCGCTTTATTTTCTTGCGTCAGTACATTCATAAGCGATGACTTTCCGACATTGGGGCGGCCCACGATTGCTGTTACGATACCTTCTCTTAATATCTTGCCTTCATTTGCGGTTTTTAACAAACGATCTATTTCATCAATAGCAGAATCGCATTGGTCACGAATAAAAGAATTCGTCATTTCCTCTACGTCATGCTCCGGATAATCAATGTTCACTTCAATATGGGCTAGCAGCTCTATAACCGTCTGCCTTAAAGCTTTAATCCGCTTCGACAAAATACCCTCTGCTTGTTTCCTTGCAACCGAAAAAGCGCGATCCGACTTGGAACGGATCAAATCAATGACCGCCTCTGCTTGCATGAGGTCAATTCGACCATTTAGAAAAGCACGCTTCGTAAACTCTCCCGGCTCCGCCGTGCGGTATCCCTGCAGCTGCAGCACCACATCGAGAACCTTCTTAACGGCAATGACGCCGCCATGTGCATTAATCTCAACGACATCCTCCGCAGTAAAGGAACGTGGTCCGCGCATTAGCGTAACCAACACCTCTTCCACCTCTTCACCTGAAGCCGGGTCAAGGATGTGCCCGTAATGCAGCGTATGCGTATCTGCTTCATTTAGATTGATTTTCGAACGAAAAACCGATGCGATTCCGGCAATTGCCTCCGGCCCGCTAACTCTTATTATAGCGATACCGCCTTCTCCGACGGCTGTCGAAATGGCTGCTATCGTATCATGTACCATTGCTGTCAGCACCTCTCAAATGGAAAAACAGCAATGACCATTATGAGCCATTGCTGTGGATAGCGTATTGAATCGTATTGATTTATATTGTGTAACTTATTGTCGCAAAGCGATAACAACTCGCCGGTTAGGCTCGTCGCCCTTACTGAACGTTTTCACCTTAGGGTGGTTCTGAAGCTGCGAATGAATGACTTTGCGCTCATGCGGAGACATCGGCTCCAGGACAACTTCTTTCCTAGTTCGAATGACTCGTCCCGCCAAACGATCGGATAAATCCGCTAGCGTCTTGCGGCGGCGCTCTCGAAAATCTTCTGCATCAAGCACGATACGCAAATGACTGTCAGAGTAACGATTAGCCACAATATTAACCAAGTACTGTAATGCATCCAACGTTTGTCCGCGACGTCCAATCAGCATACCAAGGTCGCCACTTCCAGTTACGGACAGGTGGGTTCCTTCTCTTGTTTGCTTTCGATCGATGTTTACTTGCAGCCCCATCGTACCAGCTACTTCACGGAGAAATTGCTCCGCTTCCAGCATAGGATCGGGAATAAGCTCAAGCTCGACTTTCGCTTCTTTTGCACCGAACAGTCCAAAAAAACCTTTTGTGGGCTGCTCAAGCACAACTTGTTTAACGCGGTCTTCAGTGACTTGCAATTGTGTTAATCCATTACGTACAGCATCCTCTACCGTTTTCCCTGATGCGACGATTTTCTTCATTTCGCAGGGACCTCCTTACCCTTGTCAGATGAACGAACGTACAGGAAGTAGTTTTGAACAATCGTGTAAATGTTGCTGTAAACCCAGTATAGCGGCAGTGCTGCTGGGAATGAAAGTGCCATTACAAAAATAAGCACAGGGAAGATCGCCAGCATCATGCCCATACCCGGCATAGTTTGCGTTTGCTGCTTTTGCATCATTTTGGACTGGATAAAAGTCGTAGCGGCAGCGAGAATCGGAAGAATATAATAAGGATCCTTCTCTCCCAGTTGAAGCCATAAGAACGTATGCTCACGAATATCCGGGTTTTTGTAGATGGAATTGTACAACGCGATAAAAATCGGCATTTGAACAATTAGAGGCAAGCAGCCCGCCATAGGATTTACCTTATGGGTTTGGAAAAGCTTCATCGTCTCTTCTTGCTGCTTCTGCGGATTATCCTTGTGTTTCTTTTTGATTTCAGCCATTTGTGGCTGCAGAGCTTGCATCGCCTTGGAGCTGCGATATTGTTTCAGCGTTAACGGCAAAATTAACGTTCTTACAATAATCGTCAGAAGCAATATAGCAAGTCCGTAGGATTCGTTGAACCAGCCTGCGAACGTATCAAGCGTTAAGGCAAAATAGTAAACAACGTTTTTCTCCCAGAAGTTGCCCTTCAATAAATCGGCAGTCTCCGTCGTCTGGTTTGTTGGAGCCCCGCATCCTGCCAGCACACCCATAAGCAGAACAAGACCAAGCACCATAATCCATTTCTTGTTTTTAGTCCAAAACAACAACATTAAAACTCCTCTCTGAGAGCATTTACATCAAGCGTAAACGGCTGAGGCCGTTCTTTCGGCAAAACGCGTATCGCAATGAAACATAAGTTATGTATAGAAGAAAAGCTTATACCTTTCTTACATTTCAAGCTCTAACGGCTAAGTCCGTACCCTTGCGGCGCAGCATGTGATTCAAGACAAAATACAGGCATTGTATAACTTATACAATACTACATTTTCAATCTCGACTATACCATAATTTATGGGACAAAGAAACAACGAGTCGTTCCTTGCATCCGCTTTCTTTACTCATGTTATAGAAGACATTTTAAGCACACGAAGCAAGCCGGCAAAATCACGTCAATCTGCCTGCTTTTCCTTTGTGCTCGCTGTGCTCTTCAGCAAACCGGCTTTCTTCAATACATGAAGAACGCTTTTCTCCATTTCCTTCATCTTCATCAATGTAGCTGGCTTTCTTACTATTAGAATGAAGTCGGTCCTTGGAACAATTCGATTTGCTTGATGACGAACGATTTCCTTTATCATTCGGCGCATCCGGTTGCGCACAACCGCATTGCCTATTTTCTTACTCGCGGACACACCTAAACGAAAAGGTTCCGCCGATGGCTGCTTAGACCAATAAACGACAAACTGCCCATTCGCAAACGATTTACCGCCTCGATAAATACGGCTAAAGTCTTCACGGTTGCGAAGACGCAATTTTCTATGCACGACTGATGGCCACCGTTCCCTCATTGATCTTCTAAGTATCACCAGTAAATGAGCAGCATAAGCAGCTGCTCACCCACTCCTCATCCTCATAAGCAAAAAAAAAAGACCACCGGACGTGGTCTTCTGCTTATGCGCTCAGTACTTTTCTTCCTCTTTGACGACGCGCTGCCAAAACTTTACGTCCGTTCTTCGAGCTCATCCGTTTGCGGAATCCATGCACTTTCGCACGTTTGCTAACATTAGGTCTAAATGTAGGTCTCATCGTTCTGCACCTCCTATACTGCGTGTTTCCAATTAAGCGTAAACGGCTCTCGCCGTCTTAATGGACGGAGCAGCATCGTTTCGCGGTGTAATATAAGCAGCGATATAAGTGTGCTACTTATAAAGTCTTATATTTAAAAAAACGCTTTTTTTATTAAACCATGTTGGCCGCCAAAAGTCAATGATCAGGTCTCACGCCAAATTGTTGATAAATGTTTTTCGAATGCCTCTGTGGATAAACGCATGAAATATCTTCTTTTATCAAAAACTAATAACATGTGCACAATCCACAGGCACCTTGAACGAACTTTGTCGAAATCTTAACAAGATATAAACAATATGTAGTGGTGTAGATAACTTTTATGCACAAGCAGTTGAGAATGTGGATAAAATATGCGAATTCGTTGAAATATAAGGGATCTTTTGCTATGATAATTATGTTTTCATTGTGGATTAGATCATTATTGCCTCAGTTTTATCAACAGCCTGTGGATAACATTGTGAACAAACTCATCCCCTATTTATAACTCATCCAATTATTATTCTGTATAATGTGGATGTTTTCGTTATAATACCCTGATTTTCGACATTTTTTCTTGCAACTGCGCCATTCGTGGCGATTGGATAAGGAGTGACAGTCTGTGGACAGCCATACCTATGATTTATGGCAGCAAGTGTTGTCGATCATCCAGACTAAATTAAGCAAACCGAGCTTTGACACCTGGTTCAAAGCAACGAAAGCTTCTTTTGTCGATGATTCTATGCTTGAAGTAACAGCGCCGACAACATTTGCGGCCGAATGGCTGGAGGGCCGTTATACGAAGCTAATAAGAACAACATTGTTTGAATTTTTGGGCAGACAGGTTGATGTTCGCTTCTCTATTGAGGAACCGAAGGGTGCGGAGCCTGCTTATACGTTCCAGCCAAAAACGGTAAATTCCCCTGTTATGAACGAAGAAGCGACACCTACTCATATGCTTAACCCGAAGTATACGTTTGATACATTCGTCATCGGGGCAAACAACCGTTTTGCGCATGCGGCATCGCTTGCGGTAGCGGAAGCACCGGCCAAAGCTTATAATCCATTGTTTTTGTATGGCGGCGTAGGGCTTGGAAAAACCCACTTAATGCACGCAATCGGCCATTACATCATGGATCACAATCCAAATACGAAGGTTCTATATATTTCGTCAGAGAAATTTACGAATGAATTCATTAATGCCATTCGTGATAACAGGGGCGAAAGCTTTCGTACAAAGTACCGCAACATCGACGTTCTACTGATCGATGATATTCAATTTCTCGCTGGGAAAGAACAAACGCAGGAGGAGTTTTTCCACACCTTTAATGCGCTCCACGAGGAACGTAAGCAAATTGTCATCTCGAGTGACCGTCCGCCAAAGGAAATTCCGACGCTAGAGGAACGGCTTCGCTCACGCTTTGAATGGGGGCTCATTACCGATATTCAGCCGCCGGACCTGGAGACGCGGATTGCAATTCTGCGAAAGAAAGCTAGGGCTGAAAATTTAGATATCCCTAACGAAGCGATGATCTATATCGCAAACCAGATCGATACGAACATCCGTGAATTGGAGGGTGCCCTCATACGGGTAGTCGCTTATTCCTCCTTAATAAATGCGGATATTACGTCCCATTTGGCTGCAGAAGCGCTTAAGGATATTATTCCGTCCAGTAGGCCTAGAATGATTACGATGCATGACATACAGACGAAGGTTGGAGAATTCTACGGGCTGCGGCTAGAAGAGTTTAAAGCGCGGAAACGGACAAAAGCCGTTGCGTATCCGAGGCAAATCGCCATGTATTTATCGAGAGAGCTCACCGACTTCTCACTTCCCAAAATCGGCGAAGCATTCGGCGGCCGTGATCATACGACAGTCATTCATGCGCATGAGAAAATTACGCAGCAGCTGAAGATCGATCAGGACCTGTACAAAATCGTCCAAAACCTGACCGAAAAAATCAAAAATCATATGTGAACAACTAAGCAAGCCTATGCACACGCTATGCACATGTGGATAGGCTTGCTTTATCAGTCTTCCAAGGGGTTATCCACATATTCAGGGCCCCTACTACTACGACTACTAAAAATCTTTAAAAAAACATCATCAAATAAGCGTTAACGGAAGATTCCTTCCTTCAGCGATAAAAGCTCGTTTCGCGACGTTATACAAGCTTTGTACAACGTTCAAATTTATACGCTCATCTTTTAAAAATTAACAGCAAACGCCTTTTCTAAAAACTATCGTTTCGTGCAGGCTCTTACTTGGATGAATTTATAAGAACGCTAGGAGTGAAACCATGAAATTAACAATCTCAAAAAATGAATTAAACGATGCGATCCAGCAAGTAGCCAAAGCTGCTTCTTCACGTCCTGCCATACCTATTCTCGGCGGTATCAAAATCGAGGTTACCCATCTTGGCGTAACACTTACCGCGAGCGACACCGACATCTCCATTCAAAGCTTCATCCCTGTGGAAAGAGATCAATTCGTTATTGCACATGTGGATAAACCCGGCAGCGTAGTACTGCCAGCTAAATTTTTTGTCGAAATTGTAAAAAAGCTTCCTTCCGAGCAAGTCGTTATTGACGTAAGCAATACTTATCAAACCATCATTCGCTCCGGCTCGACTGAAATTCAGATGGTTGGACTCGATCCAGAAGAATTCCCGGTGCTACCTTCCATCGAGCAAAACGAATTATTGCAAATGCCGGGCGATCTATTAAAAGCGATGATTCGTCAAACCGTTCTAGCTGCTTCGGCAAGCGAACAAACGCCAATTTTGACAGGTGTGCTTTGGAATTTGCTCGAAGGCGAGCTTAAATTTGTAGCAACCGACCGCCATCGGCTTGCAAGCCGCACGGCTCAAGTAGATACGGACGCACAATTTAAATTCAGCAATGTCGTTATTTCGGCAAAAACGCTCATTGAGCTTTCAAAGCTCGTTCCGGAACATAACGCTCTTGTAGATATCGTTGTAGCAGACAATCAGGTTCTATTTAAGCTTGGCAACGTATTGTTCTATACGCGGATTCTTGACGGCACCTATCCCGATACTTCTAAGATTATTCCGCAAACCTTCAAAACAGAACTTGTTCTGGATACAAAAAATGTGATGGATGCGATCGACCGTGCCTATCTGATGTCCCGTGAAGAAAAGACCAATATCGTACGCCTTATAACACTGGAAGACGGGGCGATTGAAATCTCTTCTAGCTCCACGGAGCTTGGCCGGGTTACGGAGCAGCTTGAACCAAAAGAGTTCAATGGCGAGCCGCTTAGAATCGCATTTAACTCTAAATATATGCTTGATGTTCTTAAAGTTATTGACAGCGAGCAGTTATTCATCGGCTTTACAGGGGCTATGAGCCCGATTATTATTCGTCCTATGGATCATGCATTCAGCATGTATGTCATCCTGCCTTACCGCACAACCGGTTAATACCAGGTCCAGCCCAAGAAAGGAATGAGCTTTTCGATGAAAGAAATTGGCATCAAAACAGAATATATAACGCTAGGGCAGTTTCTAAAGCTGTCCGATTGCATCTCAACCGGCGGACACGCTAAGTTTTTTCTTCAAGAGAGCACCGTTATCATTAACGGAGAAGCAGATAATCGGCGAGGCAGAAAGTTGTATGCTGGGGATAAAGTAGAGGTTGAAGGCTGCGGCGTATTTACGGTTGGTAAAGCGTAACGCACCAATGGACCGGGAGGTCGAAACGTGTTTTTAACGAACATACAGCTGCAAAATTATCGGAACTATAGTGATCTTGATTTGCAAACGACCAATAAGGTAAATGTATTTCTCGGGCCCAACGCCCAGGGAAAAACAAACCTGCTGGAAGCCATCTTCGTACTAGCACTAACGAAATCACATCGAACCTCCAAAGATAAGGAGCTTATTGGCTGGCAAGCCGATGCTGCGCGCATTTCAGGCGAGGTCGATAAGAAATACGGATCGATTAAGCTCGATCTCCTCTATTCGGCGCAGGGGAAAAAGGCTAAAATTAACGGACTTGAGCAGCGTAAACTAAGTGATTTTATCGGTTCAGTCAACGTTGTAATGTTTGCGCCGGAGGATCTGGAAATTGTAAAAGGAACGCCGGGTGTGCGAAGACGGTTTCTCGATATGGAAATCGGTCAGGTGCAGCCCGGCTATTTATATACCCTGCAGCAGTACGGGAAGGTGCTTCAGCAGCGAAATAATTTTCTGAAAGCATCGTATCCTGGAGGGGCAAATCAGACGATGCTGGATGTATGGAATATGCAGCTGGCAGAGCATGGTGTTAAAATCATGAAAAAAAGGAAACACTTCATACATAAATTACAAACGTTTGCAGAACAAATCCATGCGGGCATAACGAACGGTGCTGAGCAGCTCACAATTGAGTACCGCCCTTCTTTCGATACGGATGCCCAGCAAGATGAACCTGTTTTATTTGATCAATTTATGATAAAGTTAACACAGGTGAAAGATCAGGAGATTCGCAGAGGGGTTACGCTAGTGGGGCCGCATCGCGATGATCTGGCGTTTTTTATAAACGGCAAAGAAGCACAGACATTCGGATCCCAAGGGCAGCAGCGAACGACGGCCTTATCTTTAAAATTGGCAGAAATAGAGCTCATTAACGAGGAAATTGGTGAATATCCGATTTTACTGCTTGACGATGTGCTATCGGAGCTCGATCAGAACCGTCAAACACAGCTTATTGAGACGTTTCAAAGCAAAGTACAAACCTTTATTACAACGACCGGCCTTGAAAGCGTGAATGTAAGCAGGCTTCAGGATGCCGGCATCTACCATGTGCATGGCGGCCGAGTGACGCGTTAGGTGCGAATAGGAGAGGTGAGGAAGAGGACATGTACATCCATTTGGGCGGCGAGAAAATAATTAGGGCTGCGGAGCTGGTGGCCATTTTTGATATTTCTATCGAGCAATCCTCCAAACTTTCCAAGCAATTTGTTGCGGGAGCACGCAAGCGCAAGGACGTTGAAACGATAGGCGAGGAAGAGCCGAAATCGATCGTTGTAACGAAGCAGAAAATATATTATTCGCCTATTTCATCCTCTACGTTGAAGAAACGCGCCCATCATTTTGCGGCGAACGGCTAGAGCGAAGGCGATCAGGAACAGCAGTTGAGAGGAGCAGTGAAGTTGCATGTCTTTGGAGCAGCATACGTATGACGAGAGTCAGATACAGGTCTTGGAAGGATTAGAGGCGGTACGCAAACGTCCGGGGATGTATATTGGCTCCACCAGTGGCAAAGGTCTTCACCATCTCGTATGGGAGGTTGTCGATAACAGTATTGACGAGGCTTTGGCTGGTTATTGCTCAAGAATCGAGGTTATCGTACACGAGAATAACAGCGTAACCGTTATTGATAATGGCCGCGGTATTCCTGTAGGCGAGAATGCAAAACTGAAAAAATCGACACTAGAGGTCGTTATGACCGTTTTGCATGCCGGGGGTAAATTCGGCGGTGAGGGCTATAAAGTATCCGGCGGTTTGCACGGCGTCGGTGTATCTGTCGTAAACGCGCTGTCCGAGCTCGTCATTGTTCAAGTAAAACGCGAGGGCCACATCTATCAGCAAGAGTACCGCAAGGGTGCTCCGCAGTATGATATTAAAATAATTGGCGATACGACGGAAACGGGCACACAGGTCACGTTTACGCCGGATAGCGAGATTTTTACGGAAACAACCGTTTATGATTATGAAACGCTGCAGTCGCGTATTCGTGAACTGGCGTTTTTGAATAAAGGCATTGAGATCGTTCTTTCCGATGAACGCACGGGCGTATCGAATACGTTTATGTACGAAGGCGGAATCATCGAATTTGTAAAATATTTAAACCGCAATCGCGAGCCGCTTCATGAGCTGCCGATTTATGTCGAAGGCTCCAAGGACCATATCCATGTAGAGGTCGCATTGCAGTATAACGACAGCTATACAGAGAACATCTATTCTTTTGCGAACAATATCAATACGCATGAGGGCGGTACGCATGAATCCGGCTTTAAGAGTGCTCTTACGCGTATTATTAATGACTATGCACGCAAATCGAACTTGATTAAAGACAATGACTCCAACTTCTCCGGAGACGATGTGCGTGAAGGCTTGACTGCGATTATTTCGGTCAAAATTCCAGAGCCGCAATTCGAAGGACAAACAAAGACCAAGCTTGGTAACAGTGAAGTTCGCGGAATTGTGGAATCCTTTTTTGCCGAGAAGCTGCAGGAATTCCTAGAGGAGAACCCGTCGGTTTCACGCAAAATCGTAGAGAAAGGCTTACAAGCCGCACGTGCCCGTGAAGCAGCGCGAAAAGCGCGTGAGCTGACTCGTCGGAAAAGTGCACTCGAAGTAGGTTCATTGCCTGGTAAGCTTGCAGATTGCTCCTCCAAGGATGCTTCAATCAGTGAGCTTTACATCGTAGAAGGTGACTCTGCCGGCGGTTCTGCTAAACAGGGTCGTGATCGTCACTTCCAAGCCATTTTGCCGCTTCGGGGTAAGATTTTGAACGTAGAGAAAGCACGTTTGGATCGGATTTTGGGCAACGCGGAGATCCGGGCTATCATTACAGCGCTTGGTACGGGCATTAGCGATGAATTTGATTTGGCTAAGGCTCGTTATCACAAAATCATAATCATGACTGATGCCGACGTCGATGGCGCTCATATTCGAACGCTCATGCTGACGTTCTTCTATCGCTATATGCGTCAAATTATTGATGCGGGCTATATTTATATTGCTCAGCCTCCGCTATTTAAAATTGAGCGCAATAAAGTGATTCGTTACGCGCAAACCGAGAAGGAACGCGATCGGATTATTGCTGAATTTGGCGAAGGCGTCAAAGTAAACGTCCAGCGTTATAAAGGACTCGGCGAGATGAACGCTATTCAGCTTTGGGAAACAACGATGGACCCGGAAAGCCGTACGATGCTCCAGGTAACGATCGAAGATGCGATTGAAGCTGATGTCGTTTTCGATACGCTTATGGGTGATAACGTTGAACCGCGCCGTGAGTTCATCCAGAAATACGCTAGATACGTAACGAATCTAGATTTCTAAAGCGTGTAAATGGTAAAGAAGCAGCCGCCAATTATGGACGTCTGCTTCTTTTTTTGAAACGGCCATAGGCAACTGCATAGCGGTATACCTTATGAAACACGCTTTGGTCGGGCAGCTTTCGAAAGATAAAGGGATCAGGTAATGTATTGACTTCTAAGATCCATGGATGAAGATTGGCATCAATTGCAATGTCGACTCCTAATTCTTTTATGTTAGGATAAGCAGCCTCGAGATTTTTTGCGATGGCAATACTTAGTTTTCGCAATCTGTTTTTGAACGCAGCCAGCTCTGAAGAGTTGGTATGGTCGCTCATTAACCGCTCCAGCGCCATAGGGGTTCCGCCGCTGTGGTAATTTGTAACAATTTTTGCTGGATGCGCAAGACGTCCGATAATTCCTGTTGCTTCCCATTCCTTGCTTGGATTTTTTTGCACCATGACACGAATGTCGAAGCGGCGTTTCTGATGACGAAGCAAGTGGATTCCTTTTTGAACGATGTATTGCCGATTCTTCTTTTGTTTCGCAAGCTTTTGGTAAAGCTCCTCAAAAGTAGGGAAGAACAAAATACGCTTTTCTAGCTGATAGCGGTAACCGAGGGCGGGTTCAGTCGTTCTTTCTATTCGAGTAACGCCATTGCCAAAAGTACCGTTAATAGGTTTGAAGTAGACCATTCCATATTCACTCAGCATGGATTGAAGATTAGTGCGTCCAAATAACTTCGTTGTAGGCATATATTGACTTAAATACTCTGATTTGAGCATGATATTTGTTTTAGCCCATTTGCTCTTAACACGTCGAATGCTCAACGGTTTTTCTCCTCTCGCGTTGTTTCTTTTCTCCGAACGGAATTCAAATGATGAAGGAGACAGACTTGGAATTGAGTGGTATAATGAAAGTTGGGTCTGTTTATTTTATGGCGGTTTTCCATGTATGGATAGCGGGAATTTACCTATTTTTTTTGAAGAATGAAGCCTGTTTTACCGGAATTTCAAAAGCAAGAGCTAAAAATGTTTATATGCTCGCTTTTTGAGAAAGTAATATAAGAGTTATGTTGATTTAAGAGTAGCTATAGATGGCGTCAGGGAGGTAAATCATGGCGGAAGAACAACGTATATCTATAAGAGATCGGGATATTGGTACGGAGATGCGGGATTCCTTTATGGATTACGCAATGAGTATCATTGTAAGCCGTGCTCTTCCCGATGTTAGGGATGGTCTAAAGCCAGTGCATCGACGTATTTTGTTTGCGATGTCAGAGCTAGGCATGTCACCGGACAAGCCTCATAAGAAGTCGGCGAGAATCGTAGGAGAAGTAATCGGCAAGTACCATCCGCATGGTGATTCAGCAGTATATGAATCGATGGTACGGATGGCGCAGGATTTCTCTATGCGTTATATGCTCGTTGACGGACATGGTAATTTTGGTTCAATTGATGGCGACTTTGCAGCAGCCATGCGTTATACGGAAGCTCGTCTTTCGAAAATAGCAATGGAACTGTTACGTGATATTAACAAGGAAACAATTGATTTCGCACCCAACTATGACGGTGAAGAATCGGAGCCAGTAGTACTTCCGGCACGTTATCCGAATTTGCTCGTAAACGGGGTTACGGGTATTGCGGTAGGTATGGCTACGAACATTCCTCCACATAACCTGAACGAGGTTATCGATGGAGTACAGGCTCTAATTGTTAACCCTGACATTACGCCAGTCGAGTTAATGGAATATATAAAAGGTCCAGACTTCCCAACAGCCGGATTCGTAATGGGCCGCCAAGGCATTCGTCAAGCTTATTTGACAGGGCGCGGTTCGGTAACGATGCGGGCGCGGGCAACCATTGAGGAGAATAACGGCAAAGCGCGCATTATTGTGCATGAGCTGCCTTATCAAGTTATCAAAGCTCGTTTGGTTGAGAAGATTGCTGAGCTCGTTCGCGAGAAAAAGATCGAGGGCATTACGGATTTACGCGATGAATCTGACCGCAACGGAATGCGTGTCGTCATTGAGCTTCGTAGAGACGTTAACCCAAGCATCGTGCTGAATAATTTGTACAAGCATACGCAGCTGCAGTCCAACTTCGGGATTAACATGCTGGCGCTCGTAAATGGAGAGCCTAAGACGCTTAACATCCGAGATATGCTTTATCACTATTTGCAGCATCAAATCGAGGTTATTCGTCGTCGTACCGAGTTTGAACTTAAAAAAGCTGAGGCAAGAGCTCACATTTTGGAAGGTTTGCGCATTGCGCTTGACCATCTGGATGAGGTTATTGCATTAATTCGTGCTTCTCAGACGGCCGATCAAGCCCGCGAGGGATTGATCACAAGATTCTCACTCTCACATGAGCAGGCGCAAGCGATTTTAGATATGCGTTTACAGCGTCTGACTGGTCTGGAAAGAGACAAAATTGAAGCGGAATACGCAGAGCTAATGCGTAAAATTGCTGAATATAAAGCGATTTTGGCCGATGAACAGCTTGTTCTTGATATTATCAGCACGGAGCTAAATGAATTAAAAGAACGCTTCGGTGATGAGCGCCGTACAGAGCTAATGGCGAGTGATGAAGAAATTCTAGACGAGGATCTCATTCCTCGCGAGGATGTTATCATTTCGATTACTCATACAGGCTATATCAAGCGTTTGCCGGTAGGTACTTATCGCAGCCAGAAGCGGGGCGGTAAAGGCGTAGTCGGCATGGGCACGAAGGATGATGACTTTGTTGAACATCTATTCGTTTCTAATACGCATCATTATCTATTGTTCTTTACAAACAAGGGTAAGGTGTACAAGCTAAAAGCCTATGAGATTCCTGATCTTAATCGTACTGCTCGCGGAACGCCAATCATTAACCTTATTCAAATTGAACAAGGCGAGACGATTAATGCGGTTATACCGGTGCAGGAGTTCGATTCTGAGCACTACTTGTTCTTTGCAACAAGACAAGGGGTTGTGAAGAAAACACCTCTGGACGATTATGTTAACATCCGGAAGGTCGGACTAATTGCTATCTCGCTTCGTGAGGATGATGATCTCATTGGCGTGAAGTTGACTGATGGTAATCAGGAAATTATTATGGGTACGGCGCAAGGGATGTCCATCCGCTATTCGGAGCAGGATGTTCGATCCATGGGACGTTCAGCTACAGGCGTTAAAGGTATCCAGCTCGATGATAACGATACCGTTATAGATATGGACGTTATCGTACCAGAAAAGGATATTCTGATTGTTACATCCAAAGGTTACGGAAAGCGGACTCCAGTGGCCGATTATCGTATTCAAAATCGTGGCGGTAAAGGCATTAAGACGCTTAACGTTACCGATAAGAATGGACCGATCGTATCCCTTAAAGTCGTTGAGAACGATGAGGATCTTATGATCATGACCGCTTCTGGTACGATGATTCGCACGAGTATGGAGGGCATCTCAACGATGGGCCGAAATACACAAGGGGTAAAGCTCATTAATACGCGTGAGGATGATACGGTAGCAACTGTAACACGTGTAGCTCGCAGCGAAGAGAATGAAGTGCTTGATGAGAACGAGGAGCAAGACGGTAGCGAAACACCAACAGAATAATGATAAAAGACACAGCTGATACCGTCATCGTACGGATCAGCTTGTGTTTTGCAATTTTAATACATATGTCGAATATATTCACTTACAGGGGAGAGGACTCTTGTGGCGGCGGTAACGTTATCACATCTTAAATTAGGCGATAAAATCATTGAAGATGTCCTCACCCCGCTTGGCGGTGTTCTATTTCAAAAAGGTAAAGTCGTTACACCTAAAGAAGTAGAAATACTGCAGGCATTCCTTATTACAAGTGTTGAAATTGAATCAAACCAAGCGTCAAACAAAACACGCGAGGATACAGTTGAAGATTCAAGCCAGGAAGCAACTCCGGTATTCGTGGAATCTCCCTTGCATGAAGAGTATGACAAAATGGTCATTGTTTTGCGCCAAGTATTCAATTCTTTTGTAGCTGGGCAAGCAATGCCAGTAATGGACATCCGCAAACAGCTAGAGAAGATGCTGGAGCATATTAAGAGCTATAACTTGCTGACCTTTGTACCGCGTCAATTTGTGGAGAAGGATTACTTGATCCATAATAGTATCACTTGTGCATTAACTTCTTATCAAATCGCGCAATGGACGGGTTTTCCTCAAAAGGATTGGATGCAAATCGCATTTGCCGGCTTATTGCATGATATTGGGAACGTTAGGATCGATAAGATGATTCTCACCAAGCCCAATCCGTTATCAGCGGAAGAGAAAGAAGAAATGATGAGGCATACCGTTCTTGGTTACCAGCTGCTCAAAAATGTCCCTGCCCTGAACGAGGGGGTAAAGATGGCTGCCCTGCAGCATCATGAGAAGGTTGACGGTTCGGGATATCCGCTTGGCATAGATGCGACGAAAATTAACCCATATGCCAAGATTGTAGCTATTGCAGATATTTTCCACGCAATGACCTTGAATAAGGCATATAGGAAGGCTGCCTCTCCGTATCTCGTACTTGAACAAATTCAAAGTGATTCGTTCGGAAAGCTGGATCCGACTTATGTCCGTACATTTGTAGAGAAGGCGACTCAGTTCCATAATGGCACGATCGTCAGGCTTAGCGATGAGCGTGTTGGAGAGATTGTGTTTTCGGAACGCAACTACCCTACGAGGCCATGGGTATCCATTGAAGGGGTAATCGTAAACCTAATCGTGGAGCGACATCTTCATATTAAAGAAGTACTAAGATAAGTTACTCTTATTATAATGAACAGTAAGTACATCCATGTCACGCTGAGACTTATGTTTTAGCTGCGTATCCTTGTACTTACTGTTTTTTTTATATGCAGTATGAATAATAAAGGAATGACGGGAGACATTATATTTTGTTGAATCGACCCGTTGTATTTCTTAGTTTGAGCGAGCAATACCGGTTATAAAAAGGGGCAAAATGCTAAAACAAAAACTTTTTCGCAAATAAAGAAAAAAACACTTGCAATGCCATAGGCGAACATGATATATTATCTAGGTCGCCAACGAGACACACGGCCGACACGAAAGAAAAGATTGCTCTTTGAAAACTGAACAACGAGTAATAACTGCCTCGCAAATCCTTCGGGATAAGCGAAAAAGCGATAAAAAGTAATGAGCATTTCAAACACCAATTTGGAGAGTTTGATCCT